>DYKF01000243.1 GCA_020722745.1 Caldithrix sp. | reverse complement strand
CAGAACTTATCCCAGAGGGAGTCTATTTGCGCGCGGAGTTTAGGGTCGGTGAGCAAATTAGATCAATCCTTTGAGTTTGGCGCGAGTATAGGCGGCGATGGTAAAGCCGTCAGTGATTTCGCCATCGGCAATGGCCTTTTCCAATTCACTCACATTAACCCAACGCAATGTCTGAATCCCTTCCTGCACTTCAGGTTTACCTACAGATTCCAAGTGAGCCAAGAACAAATAGATGGGATTTCCCTCCATTCCTGTGTTATTGAAATATAGACCTAAGTCAATTAGATCGCCCGAGACCACACCTTCAATTTCTTCCTCAATCTCTTTTTTGGCATGAACGACTGCTTCAGTACCAGGTTCGCCAAACCCTCGCGGAACTTCCCAATGCCAGGAACGCGTGGCATGGCGAAATCGATACATCAACAGCAATTTATTATTCATTTCTGGCAACATAACAACCCCAGCTGCACCACCCTCCAGATAAGCCCGGTTGTACAGTCGAATGTATCCACCACGAAAGCCACCAGGGAACTCAACTAAATCACGAATCATTAGAACATAAGGATCGTCTAGTACAATTCCGATATGGGACCAATCAGGATTAAGACCCTTGCTTTCCAATTTTCTTCTTTGTTGAAGTTGCCAGTTCTTAATTTCGTCATCGTCTGTGACTACTTTCATGGGGTCAAAAGCTTTTCCAATTAAGAACGAATTCTTGCGCAAGATAGAGTAATAATCTTCCATGCCGAATCAACCTTCCATTTCTGCTAATAGTGCAGGCTTCAAGTAGGGTGCTGACTCTGGGAACAAATTGATGATTTGCTCTATCATTTTCCGTATATCCTGCGTATTTACCTTTAGTTCTTTGTCCATCCTTTGTACGAGTTGGCTTCTACGCCAATTGATCCCATTTTTATTGACAAAGAAAAGCCCTGCCTCAATCCCTAGCTTTATTTCATCTTGATTCAAGTCTGGTGCTTTTACACCATGCGCTGGCAAAATTGGAAAAGCCACCCCTTCTGGACCGAAAAGTAAGCCGACAATCCACTCCCTCCATTGATAAACTCGCCCAATTCCTACTGCATACTTTTCTGCTTTTTCAGCGCGATCGAGTCCTGTTTTCTTAATGTACCAGGCACTCAGAGCACGATTGAATTGTTCAAAAGCCTCTTTCATTTCTACAACAGAATTATTGTAGTCAAATTTTCCTTCTGGGGTTATTGGATCTAGAAAAACTTCCAAGACCTTCATCATCTGTTGCCAGGCGTTCAACTCTCTAATCTCCAAAATATCTTTGTGCGTTAATTGATCGGGGGATGGTAAATACATCAAATTAGCAGTCTTTTGAAACACATCCCAATTTTTCCATGTCGCTTGATTACGTGCGCGGTCAACCACTTCATTGATCATTTCCGAACCCGTAAGCGTTTTCTTTCTCTTTCTGCCTAGACTCCACACCATCCCCAAATCATAAGCCGTGGGAAATCCTTCTGGGACAAATGTCAAGGCACCTAGTGCATCAGGCAAATTCGAGTTATAAATTGAGTCAACCCACTTCTTGACTTCAAACACTAGAGGCTCAGACCGATAAATCCCATGAGAAACCTTGGTGTCGGGTTCCACAATAAACCATTGATAAATATGTTCTCTGCCAATAGACTGTTCTTTCCTTTTCATATCAACTTGTTGTGCAATTGACCGTATCTTTTCTTTCAACGCAGATATAGTTTCTAGTGAAGCATCCTCTGGCAAGAGCATCTGGACGATTCTTTCGATCAGATCTCGATTTTCAAAATCCAAAAGTTTAGTAAATTCACCGCAAAAACGCGTGGCAAGAGCAGAAGTTTGAGCGTCGTTTTCTGTATTTGCTATCGCAAGACGAACGCACTTGACAGGGCGCGTTCCCAATGCTTCTATTAAACGCTTCATCGCTCTTTCGCCTAAAATCAAATCGAAGTTTTTAGGTGGTTGATCTAACGTGTCTTCTTTGTAAAGGTATGGAACTATCGCTTCTCTCCCGATTAGTTCTGCAAGACCTTCAACATCTTCCGAAAGAGCAGATACGACGAGATTTGCAGAATTCCAAAATGCAGCTCTGTTTACAACGATTTGCTTTGCATAGAGCAAAGAACGATTGTATTCATTTCTTTCAGTTCGCAGCAATAATCTTGCATCTTCATCTGCTGGACCAAGATAGGGATCACCGCCATGTTCCTCAAGAATACGGTCAACAATCTGCTTGAGGGATTTTTTTCTTTTTTCCTTGGCTATCGCGTCAAAGAGATGCTGGGGAACGAACTGATTATCTATACATTGCGGACTGGTTGCTAGTGTATCCAAATCATTTGGTTGAATGAGAGTAGTTGACATTTTTCCTCCAAGAAGACTCAAAAAGTTAGTACCCTATCTTGAGCTTTCGCTAATGCGAATGCCCACAGCGAAAACCAATCGCTGAGTTGACCATTCTTTATCATTCGCTCTAATTGCGACATTGTAACCCACCTGTACTTTGATAAACCCTCCCCTTTTTCAAGTTTAATCTTTTTTCCTTCAGGCACCTCAACCAAAAAGACTGCTGTTCCACCTTTTCCCTCCTTGACCTTTGTGAGTAAAGTCAATTTTGCGTTGGAAACACCGATCTCTTCTTGCAACTCAATTCTGGCATTTTTCTCTGCCGATAAACCCGGCTCGCCAAATCCGCGTGGGAACTCCCAACTCCAATTTCGCTCTTCATGTCTGAACTTGCGTACCATCAAAACTTTGTTGCCTCGCACACACATCAGCACCGAGTTGAATCCGCCGCCTTCTTGACTTTTTCGATTTACCCAACGAATATATCCGCCTACTCGACCATCAGGGAATTCCACCATATCGCGTAGAACATAAAACCATTCATCTTCCGCCAAAACGCCAATATCAATCCAGCAAGAAGGCTTACCTGCTTGTTTTAGTTTAGCACGAATTTTCTTTTGCTCAGCAAGAATGCGTTCTTTATCGGTAATGATTCTTATTTCACCCTCTTCGCGCTTATTGATAAACAGGTCGGGACGCTCTTGTATCAAGGTCATGTACTTTTGTAAAGGGTTCACAAGATACCTCGGCGCTATTGTAATGCCATTCGATTGGCAAACTCAACCACTTCATTCACTTCCTTCTCCGTAAACCACCGCTCCACCGCATCTGCGCCGAACATATCGAGCGGCGGCTCGTAGAGATCGGCGGTTTCGAGATGTCGTTTTTGCAAAAACACGCTTTGCACGGCGCGCAGGAAGCGAATCTGGTCGGCATTGTAGTTGTGCTGGGTAATGTAACCTTCAAACTGCCGCGCCACCACATCCTTGTAATCGGGCAGGGTTTGCATGTCCAGCGCCTGGCGCACCAAGCCGAGAAAACTATCGGCAGTATGGGCGAAAACCTTCTTCAAGTTTTCGGGCGTCACTTCCAAATCGCCTT
>DYKF01000242.1:1771-3484 GCA_020722745.1 Caldithrix sp. | reverse complement strand
CCCTCTTATTGTTGCTACAGTTTACAGGGAAGGGACAAAGAGCAATAGAACGGCAAGCCCTTGTAACAATACGCGACCCGCAGGGTCTGCAAGCAAAATCTGCACGAAGTGCACCCCCTTCATTGTCAGCTATGTCTTTGGGTTTTACAGTTTATTCTTCTGTGCGTATTTGCGAATGGAGCGGAGCAACTGTCGGGAGACTTTGGCAAACCGCTGCTCTACCTTGAGACCAGATGCGTTTACGTGGCCACCGCCGCCGAACTGCTTTGCGATTTCCTGAACATTGTAGTCGCCGCGGGAGCGCAGGGAAGCCTTGAGTTGTCCGCTGTGCGTCTCGGTCATAACGGCAGCAATGTGGATTCCTTTAACGGCGAGCATAAAGTTGGCAATTCCTTCGGTAGGCGATTTACCTAACTCCAGACCCTTCAAGTCGCTCTTTTTGATCATGGCTACGGCAATGCCGAGCTTTTTATCGATAAAGGCTTTGCGCAAAATACGGGCCAGAAATTTCAGCCTGTCGGTTTCGTGGGATTCAAAGATATGGCGATAGATTTCGTCAGTGGGAAGAGGGTACTGGAGCAGATCTCCCGCTGCCATGTGCGTGCGCAAAGAAGTTTTGGGATAGCGAAAGTTTCCCGTGTCGGCGACAAGGCCGGAATACAGGGCCAAAGCTGCACTTTCGCTGATGGGTTCGCGAAGAGACTGGTATAGATCCCACACAAATTCGCAGGTGGCAGAGTAGGATGTATCGGACACAAAGTGCGGGTCTTCGGGAGCAATATGGTGGTCCATGCTCAACCACGCAGCGGTATCGACAGGAAACAGACTCGCAACCTCGCCCGATCTCTTTGGTTCCGAGCTGTCTACAATTAAAATGGCGCGCTTGTCAACCAGCGGCTTTAAGGCTTCGATTTGATCGTTATCTTTGTAATCGTTATAGACGTGAATGCGGAATTCTGGATCCTGCGGAAGGGCAAATTCCAAGTATTCCGGAACTCGGTCGTTATTGACAATCACAACGTCTTTGTTCATTTTTTTGAGGAGATACCACAAGCCTATCTGGGCGCCAATGCCATCGGGATCGCAGCCGGCATGGGTGGTCAGCAGGATTCTCCTGTGCTTTTTCAGAAATGCTGCAATTTTTTTGAGGTTGGCCGATTTAGGCGTATAATATTGCAGGAGATCTCGGATTTGACCGGGTTTCATAGGCAATAATTTACTATGGATTTGCGCTGGCATCCACTTTATGCGCGACCATATTTGTTAAGCAAATCTGTATTTATAAGGTTCAGGGGGGTGCGCTTCGCGCGGGGTACATTGACTGCCAGCCAGGCAGTTTACCTCATCACGCAGTGGACGTAGTAGATGAGGGGTAGTGGGCGTATCGAGGTTGACGGAGCCCCAAGAGCCATTGCGCAATAATGGTGTATCGAGAGGTATCGAAATAGCAGGGCTTGTCGCCAGAACGGCAACCGTTCTATTACCCATTCACCTGCGGTGGGCATATTGCACTTATGAGATTGCGATATATTTTGGGCTGTAAAATTTTAGTTATGCGTCGCGGGCCGTTTCAGGTGGCTCTCCGGGGGTTAGCTGCCGGCCGCTCTACTCCGCTATTGCGTCCATTTCATGTCGGGGATCGGGCCAAAGCGTGAGTATGAGACATAATTCGGGGTTTTGTTATCTACCAACGGCTTTGGTATGAGACATAAT
>DYKF01000242.1:0-1671 GCA_020722745.1 Caldithrix sp. | reverse complement strand
TGAGACATAATTCGGGGTTTTGTTATCTACCAACGGCTTTGGTATGAGACATAATTCGGGGTTTTGTTATCTACCAACGGCTTTAGTATGAGACATAATTCGGGGTTTTGTTATCTACCAACGGCTTTGGTATGAGACATAATACACACCAGCGGGAATATATCCCCGTTGTAGCAAAGCGTATCGAAAGGAAGGGGTGTAGAAATAATATTCTGGCGAAAAAACCAGATAGCCAACTGCGCGAAAGCGGTTGGCTGTAAAGCAGGGCGGGCTCACGGGCGCAGCAGCTACTTAAAAACAACCGTGCGACCCCGCACTTGGTAACCAGAAACTGCCTTTTTAATAGCACGCCAGTATGTGTCGTGTTCGGCGTGTAAAATTTTGCGGGACAAGGATTCCACAGTATCGGTTTCTTCTACGGGTACAGCGGTCTGCATGACAATTGGCCCGGTGTCCATGCCCATATCTACAAAATGGACCGTGCAGCCCGTGATTTTTACACCGGCATCTATGGTCTGCTGCTGGGCGTTTAGGCCCGCAAAAGAGGGGAGGAGCGATGGATGAATATTGAGAATTTTTCCAGGAAAGGCTTCTATAACGGGTTTTTTGAGCAGCCGCATGTAACCAGCGGCAACGACCCATTCCGTACCGTTTTTTTTGAGCGTGTTAACGAGAGCTTTTTCGTAGTCTTCGCGGGTGGGAAAATCCGAAGGGGTGAATGTCGAAACAGGTATGCCGGCCTTTTCGGCAGATTTTAACCCATCTGCTCCCGGGTTATCGCTAAAAACGATAGCAGGTTTGATTTTTAATTTGCCTTCTTTAACTTTTTTGATGATGGCCATCATGTTGCTTCCCCGCCCTGAAATCAGAAAGGCTACACGGGGAAGTTGTTTGGAGTCTCTCATTAGGGCAATATTTTTCCAACGCTTTGAGCTGAACAGAATTTATCTGCAAAAGAGCAGTAGAGAATTCTTCCATGCAAAACATACGTACCTGTTTTCGATGAGGGAAGGGGTACGGAGACTGACTTTAGGGTAGAAAAATACTCTTTATCTGCGCGTGCTATCGTTCCGGAGAGTTTAGGGAGCGACGCAACTTTTTCTCCGTACTTCTGTACTTTTTCGCGCAGGTTGCTGGCCTTTTCGTGGCCCGGCTTAAGGCGGTAAATATCAAGTTTGTGTTCGCCGTCGCGCTGCACTCCAAAGCCTTTTTCAATATTGAAGGAGAACTGATATTGCTGGCCGATTTTTATGGTTTGAATTTTTACGGCCTCGTGGCCAAATCCATAAAGAACCGTGAAGGCAAGAGTTAAAAAAATCGCGCTGAATCGTATCATGTCCGGAATGTACTCTATTTGAGTGTATTTGGCAATAAAAATGGAAAGCAACGGGGGGAGCCGAAAACAAAAAAACCTGCCTTCGGTTGCAGCGACAGCGAAAACCGATAAGAGGCAGGTTGGTGCGCGAAGCGCATTTTGGTTGAGGCGCGGGGGCTCTCCCCCGCCACCTTCAGAAAACTACTATGGGGAACCTCTAAAAATTAAGTAAGCTCTGAAAAAGTTTGCCTGAGGCTCGCTTCGCGTTCAGAGCTTACTTCCGGTACATGGACCCCTCGGCTGCGCTCGGGGTAAATTCACCGGCAAAACGCGTAGAAAACACCGGTTTTCGCAGC
>DYKF01000241.1:346-3556 GCA_020722745.1 Caldithrix sp. | reverse complement strand
AAATAGATGTCGTAGTTTTCGCCCCAGGGTTTTGTACCCGCAGGGTAAATGCGTAGCAAGCCGCAGGCAAAAAGTCCACGGAGGGACTTTTTCAGAAGATACCTAAAAAAAACGCTCAAGGATTCCCGGATTCGTCCGAATAGGACCATAGAGGAATATATGCCATTACCAATGGGAAATGCTTCGGGTGTTGATACAGAAGAAATGATCAACAAACTCGTAGAAGTAGAAAAAGCTCCCATGTTGCGCATGGAATTGCGCCAGAAAGAGCTCGAATACGAAAGCGAAGCCCTCAAAGAAATGCGCCTTAGAACCGATAAACTCCGCAAGGCATTGCAGTCTCTCACCGGATTTGAAGCAGGGTTTGAACGGAAAGAAGTGCTACCCTCTGCCCAAGGATATATTTCTGGTATTGCCAACCGGAACGCCCGCGAAGCCACTTATAAAATTGAAATTCCCAGAATTGCCGGACGCCTCCGAATCCGTTCGGCAGCGATTCCGGAGAACCGCACCATCCCCGCTGGTGCTATCACAATCAACGGCAAAACGCAGGAATTCTCCGGTGGGACTCCTGAAGAACTGCGCGATTTTCTCAATAAATATTTTGCGACCGAGATTAAGGCCGGAACGGTAATCCTGCGCCCGGGCGAGAAAACCGTATTTCTGGAGTCGCTTAAAACCGGTGTAAACTCCATCCCAACCATAGAAGATCCCGCAGGAATTCTCACTTCCATTGGCCTGCTCTCCCCCGGTACAGCTCCCTTTGTAAAACCCGACGTTGCCGGCGGCATAGCCTCTCGAACCATCCCGTTTGAACCATCGTTGCTGTTACCACCGGTCGCTGCTTCTTTCAAGGCAGAAAAAAATTCTCTGTCTATTTCCCTTGGAACCGCCAAAACGCGCTCGCTGCCGGTAACTACTGATAAGGAAATGCTTCGCTCTCTCTCCTTATCGATTCGCTTTTCAGAAAAACCACCCGAGGCAGACAATCTGCCAGAAACTCTTTCCGAGGGACCGCTTCATCATCTCACCATCAAAGAGTTTGAACTATCTACCTACAATATTACGCGCATTCGCGAAAAAGAAAGTGACGAAAGCGTGGCAGAGGCAGGAATCATCTGGCATCTTGCCGATGGGCAGACGAGCCGCATTCCACTCCCAAACGGGCCTTCCCTCCAGATGATTCCGCAGGGAGCCACAGCGGTGGAATTTTTTGCCAGCAAGGGTACAGCCGACTTCAGTGATTTGACATGGAGTGTCGAAGCGCCGGCAGAATCCGGGGAACAGTTGCGACAGTCGGCTATCGATTACCAGACCAAAAGCTTTCCCTATATTATTGAATACGCAGACGATGCCCTCGTTACCATTGATGGAGTAACGGTAGAAAGACCGGAAAACACAGGGCTGACCAATATTATAGAAGGTGCAACGCTAACACTGCACGCAAAGACAAATACCCCGATAGACCTCCAGATTGTAAATTCTACAAAAGAAGCGACAGATCAAATTAAGTCCTTCGTAGAAGCTTACAATGATCTTCTCGCCTTTTCGAGAGAAGCCGCCAAATCGACCGAAATAAAAGAAGTTGGAAAATATGACGAAATGAAACAAAACACGGGAATACTCGTGACCAATGCAAGCGTTCGTTCTTTAATATCGGGCCTGAAAATGAAAGTTTCTGGGGCTTATCCTTCGATCCGCGAACCGGGTTACCATGTTCTTTCCGACATTGGTATACACACGGGAATGCCGGGTACCGCCTGGAAGGAAATATCCGAAGCTTTTTTGAATATAGACGAACAGAAACTGGAAGAGGCTTTGCGCACTCATCCTGAATCTGTGAGAGATTTCTTTGGTCTGGACAGCAACAATGACTATCGCCTCGATGATGGTTTTGCCGTCGTAACGATTGAATTTCTGGAACCATATGCACGCGGCACCGGCGGAATTTTTACGGCCCAAATAAAATCTAACGAAGAAAAAGTCGTGAGCATTGGGAAAGATATCAAACGGGTAGAAGAACACGCAGAAACCTATCGCATTAAACTTAAGCAGAGATTCGGGTATATGGAAAGCAGCGTTTCTAAAACAAAAGCAACGGGAGATGCACTGCGCCAGCGATTTAACCAGAACGGCAATTGATCACTGGTGTATGGCCCTGCCCGTAGCGGCCTGCGCTGCATCGCGTATTACTTCGCTCATGGTTGGATGCGCATGCATAATGGGGGCAATATCCTCGGAAGCTGCTTTATGCTCCACGGCTACCGCAATCTCCTGAATCAATTCCGATGCTCCTGCGCCAATATGGCCCTTCCAAGAACCTCATCTCTCTGCTCATGCGCGTGAATTACAACCATTCCCTCCCTTTCTTCGCTCGCTCTCGCACGGCCAATCGCCTTGTAAAACGATACACCGGATCGAAACGGAATCCCTTTAAAAAGGCAACGCCTTTAGTGACATCAGAGACAACGAGTTCCTTGCGATTTTGCATGGCGGGCCCAGGGTTGGTCCCCTGTACGCCCATCCCGTGAACAGCAAGGGATGAGAGATCGTGGTAGCAAGGCGAGGCATCGAACATGGCAAACGCTTCGCCTACTCTGGCAGATTCTCCCGTGTTCCGCAATATTTCCCGAATTGTCGCTGATTCAGTGGCATAAATTTCTTGAGTTACTTTGTCGGTTTCTATTTCTACAATGGCTTCATCGCGGTTCACAAATTCACCCGGTTTTTTAAGCCAGCTGGCTACGGTACCTTCCGTAATGGACTCTCCCATCGCGGGAATTTTGATTTCTATGACAGGCATGAGCAATATTGTGGAAATGGGGCAGCATGGCAAGATTTGTTTTTGTAAAACCCGTTTTTGGATTTAGCACTTCAATATTGGGAAAGGGACTTTACTTTTAAAGCAAAATCGCCTAAAAATCTGTCAGATATCTTTCTGGGTTTCACATTTTGCAGCTTTTTTTCCGGAATTATGTCTCATACTAGGGCCTTGGTAGATAACAAAAATAACCGTATTATGTCTCATACTAAGGCCTTGGTAGATAACAAAAATAACCGTATTATGTCTCATACTAAGGCCTTGGTAGATAACAAAAATAACCGTATTATGTCACATACTAAGGCCTTGGTAGATAACAAAAATAACCGTATTTTGTCACATACTAAGGCCTTGGTAGATAACAAAAATAACCGTATTTTGTCACATAC
>DYKF01000241.1:0-246 GCA_020722745.1 Caldithrix sp. | reverse complement strand
TAAGGCCTTGGTAGATAACAAAAATAACCGTATTATGTCTCATGTTAAAAGCTTTGTTAGCTACCGAGCCCCAGGGCTAACCCATGCGACATAATAACTCTTGTCATTTCGATGCGACCGCCAGGCTGCCACTCAACCGCGCAAAATCCCCTAAAAATCTGTCAGATATCTCTCTATGTTGCATAGCGGCTGGATTCTTTTTCTCTTGACCACCATCGGAGAAGAGGAAGATAAATCCCATGCAAT
>DYKF01000240.1 GCA_020722745.1 Caldithrix sp. | reverse complement strand
GTGGACAAAGTTGCGTGTGCAGAAGGACGGCACCGTGCCCTCCGTGGCAAATGGCGAAAACGACAAGCCTGTATTGAGCTTGTCGAAATAGATGTCGTAGTTTTCGCCCCCGTGTTTTGTACCCGCAGGGTAAATGCGTAAGCCGCAGGCAAAAAGTCCACGGAGGGACTTTTTCAGAGGTTACAGAGTATATTTGGTATTGGAAAGAGGTACCTCTATTTCAAATTCTGCTGTAAAAGTATCTGCCGTGCGATTACCAGAAATTATTTTGGCTTTTTTGACTCTTTCCATATAACCCGTGTAGGCTTCCACATCGGTAATGGCTTCCCAGACTATATCTACCGGAGCATGGACGACGGCAATGGCTTTCACGCTCTGAAATTTTTCGCCGCTCTTTTTTTCTATGGAGAATAGAGTACCTTTATTGAGCAGACCGGGAAGTGTGACGGGATTCGCGTGGAGAAAACCGAGTGAGAGTAAGAAAAGAAGGAAACTCGCATGTCGAATTCCGGGGGCGCGGCTCATGCTGTTAAGCACGTTGGGCAGAAAGCAAAGGTTCCATAATTTCCCGGATTTCCTTCTGGCCCTCTGGAGAAAGGCCCAGACTGTGTATTTTCTCCAGCAGTTCTTCTCCCTTTTCCCAAAATTCCTGCCATAGTTTCTGGTACAAACCGCTCTGTTCCAGAAAGCGGTTAACGATGACAATGTGTTCATCGGAAAGATGGACAGAGGGATCCGTAAGCAGCAGGCGCAGATCTCCCGAAGTGGTGAGAAGAGTGTGATAGGTTAAAAAAGTCCATTTTCTTTTTCTGAAATCTGAACCGGTCAGTCTGTCTTTGCGGGGAAGAATATCAATGAGATCGTCGTACATTTGGAATAGAATACCAAAATTGCGAAAGAAAGATATCCAGTCCTCTTTTTTTTCTTCGGAGAGTTGTCCTATTTCGGCCACGAGCAGTGCCGGCAAAATAAACAGTGTCCCGGTTTTAAGATAGAGGATATTAAAAATGTCATCGATAGAGAGTTCTTCGGAAGAGAGACCATTCTTGTAGAGCAGATCGAGCATTTGCCCATGGTACAGTTTAATATCGCTCTGCTGAAAAATCTGTTTTAAGCGGAGCAGCTTTTCTGCGGGAAGATCCAGTTGTTCGAGAGCCTGCAGGGAATACAGTCCCGCTAGGTTGGCCAGCATAAGAGCAAAAGACACCGATAGCCGTGAAGCATTGTTTGAGTATAAGAGGCTTGGTTCGGTAGAGTCCTGATCAAAAAGATTTTCGGAGAGAGAACTGTGCACGGTTCGCGCCTTTCTGCGGAATTCGTCTTCATCCATGATGTCGTCCAGAATCAGCGACTGTAAATGGTGCAGCTCAACAGAGACGGCTGCGGGTATGAGATCCACGGCAGGCAATCCCAGGGACCTGCCAAGCGTTAATAGAAGAACAGGGCGCAGCCTTTTGCCGGGAGTTTTGGCAAAGGCGAGAAGCTCCGTTCATGCGGGGTAGGTAAGGGATGGCCGTTCCAGAGAAACGATGCCATCGAGAAATCGAATATATTCTTCCTCAAAGAATTCTCGTGTTTTTTCTATATTGTTTACTGTCGTAGTCAATGCGGTTTCCGAATTAAAAAATTATCAATGAGCCTTATCCCGTCTACCCAGGCGGCTACGGCGAGCAGATATTCTTCGGCTCGTTCCTGCAGCGGTGTAAGAGTATCGGGATGAAATATATCGGCATATTCCACTTTTAAGGGTTGAAGGGGTTCTAACATGGCTTGCCGAACTTCGTCCAGGCTGGATCCCGAATCCATTCCATTTTTACCCAAAGAAAGAGCATGAAAAATTCTGATCGCTTCCCTTCGTCCGGATGCAGATAAACGGGCATTGCGCGAGGACATGGCGAGACCATCGGATTCGCGAATCGTGGGGGCAGAATAGACCGTTACGCCGAGATCGAGCTCCTGGGCCATGCGGGCGATCAAGAGAAACTGCTGGTAATCTTTTTCTCCAAAAACGGCAGCAGCAGGCTTTGTCCATAAAAATAGGTTGTGAACAATGTGCAAAACGCCTTCAAAATGTCCGGGGCGGGTTGCGCCGCAAAGCTTCCCCTCTGTGAGGGCAGGGTAGGAGATGCGTATACCAGGCTGCTGGGGGTATACTTCCGAGGCAGGCGGCAAAAAGGCAATATTGACGCCTTCGCGTTTTAAGATTTCCAGATCCCTTTCTTCAGAGCGGGGATATTTCTCAAAGTCTTCGCGAGAGTTAAACTGAATAGGGTTAATAAAAATTGAAGCGATAAGTACGGGATGAACCTGTTTTGCACGCCTGAACAGCGAAGCGTGGCCTTCGTGAAGGTATCCCATGGTGGGAACAAAAACAGTCGGCGTGCCCTCCCGGAACAATTTTTCCGAGAAGGCTTTCATTTCCGAAACGCTGCGGATAATCTGCATGGATTTTTACAGGTCTTTTTCGTCGCCGTGCTTAACTTTTTTGCCGTCTATCATGGCTTTGACAATATCGTCTTTGTAGACCCTGTTGTGCATAAAGATGCCATAAAAGTGGGCGAGCACGAGCAGAATGAGAAGTTTCGGCATTACGTGGTGGGCTTCTACCAGCATATCCTGTGTAGCCTCGGGCCAGCTGGCAACGAGGGAAGCAAAGGGGCCCGCGCCTTCAGAAACGCCCAGAGCAAACATTCCAAGAATGCCCACAAAAAACACGCCAAAAATGAGGCCAAGCATGACGAAAGAAGCGGCGGGATTGTGGCCAATATAATGTTCGGGCTTATCCGTTTTCATGGACTTGAGATATCGGATAGCGGCTCCGGGGCTGTATAAAAACGATAGAAAGCGGGCATGTTTGGGACCTGCAAATCCATAGATGATGCGGGCGGTCAGCATAACCATGAGGAATTGGGCCAGTGGTACATGCACTTCGTACAGTTCCAGTTGTGCAGTAGCGATGAGAACCACAAAGCCGAATGCGAGAGTCCAGTGAAAAATGCGGATAAAACTATCCCATACTTTTACTTTTTCCATAATGAGTATGGTTTAAGGCCGTAGAGACTGCGGCAATCGTTTTTTTGAATGGCCACAAAAAAGCCCGCTCGAATAAGCGGGCCGGTTTTGTTCACAAAGGAACGGGTTAGAAATCAGCGGGACCGACGGCCACCGCCATGTCCTCCACCACCCATTTCTTCGCGGGGACGGGCTTCGTTTACAGTAATATTGCGTCCGTTTAGTTCAGCGCCGTTTAACTGCGAAATAGCCTGTTCCGCTTCTGAATGATCCGGCATTTCTACAAAGCCAAATCCTTTTGATCTACCTGTTTCGCGGTCAGTAATAATTCTCGCGCTGGACACGGTTCCAAATCTTCCAAATTGTTCCCGGAGGGAACTTTCACTTGCCGAGTACGGCAAATTTCCTACGTAAATGTTCATTTTGTTCTTCAACTCTCAATCTAAATTTTCCCGGAACAGTTCGCTGTAAAGTTCGATAGTTTCCAGTTCGCCACTATAAAGATGATGAGTAAAATGTCAAGCACTATTACATTAATTTTTATGCCTAGGGCTGTGC
>DYKF01000019.1 GCA_020722745.1 Caldithrix sp. | reverse complement strand
CGAAACCGCTTAAGCGGCAGGACAATCTATTTATAACCGATTGGCTGCACCTTCCTTGCTATGCCTTTGTCACGAGTCCGGAGTGGCCATCCGCTGACCAAAAGGCAAAGATGTTGCTCAATACGTACGCAGCTCGGTGCCGGGAAAATAAAAAGCCAGGATCTCACGGTAATTTTGTCGGTACTGGCCAGCCAGAGTATAGGCGCCCCACTGCGAAAGGCCTACGCCATGCCCAAATCCGCGCCCGGCAATCTGGACAGCATTTCCCTGTAAACGAATATCAAATAGCGTAGATTTAATGCGTGTAGATCCCAGGGCATTCCGGAAATCCGATCCACTGATTTCCTTTTTGCCTTTGCTTCCACGCAATTCAAGAAGGACAACGCGCTGCGAAGCCGACCGAACAAGTACATTGATCTGTTGGAGACTGCCAACCCCAAACTTTTCTTCTAACTCGGCGAGAGAGAATTCAATCTGCCATCGAGAGGGAGGTGCATCAGAACAATAATCGCTTTTCCGGGAAACGAGATACGGAACTTCCCTCCCCCAGACCTCCCGAGCCGAAGCCGTATACCCGCCTTCACACGAATGATAAAATACGCTCGCGAGATCGCCGCCATACATGACAACCTGGCCAGCAGTTTCGCGAACGGCAGCGACAGCGGGTGAATTGCTTTCAATAAGACCACCATATACCTGGTGGCGCGTCGTGGAATCAATGTCATATTTTCTGGATTCAGGGCGGGAAAGAACATTATACAAATAGGTCCGCGCAAGAACGGCCTGCGCTTTCAACGCTTCTGCCGGCCAGTCCGGATTCATTTCGTGGGCGACCACTCCGGGCAAATAATCCGATTCCAATACAAGATTGACAATCAAAAAAGAATCGCCCGATGGATAAATGAGAAATTTTCCCGGGTATTGCTTTCCGTTGAGCTCGAGACAGCAGGCGTCTGTCTCTAACAGACCGGAACCGTTTGGCACAAAAGTACCCCTGCCAGTCATCGCGGCATTGCGCTTACCACTGGGCAAAAATCGGTAGCTCTCTGCAAAGATGTTTGGCTGAGGCCCTTCGTATAATTTAACGCGAATCTTTTTTTGGCCACCCATTTGGGCGGAATTGCTTTTAGCCGCTCCTGCAGAAAACAATCCATTACCTGACTCCTCCTTTTGAAGCGGTGCAATGCGGGACACGTCAGAATACAGATAAGGCGACTTCCATCCCTGCGGAGCCGTGCAGGAAGAGGATACGAAAAGCATAAATAAAAACAAAGCAATAACGTGCGAGCGCATAGATTATTTTCGGCATCGAGGTAGCTGCAATCAATCTTCTTTTTGTTGACAGGTAGACTTTTTTTTCCGGTTTCTCTTGTATGAAGAAATTAATGGCGATTCTTTTTCTCTCCAGTCCGCTTCTCTTCGCAGTAGAAGAACTCACAGATGCGAGCCCGGAAATCATAGAAGAAAACTACCAGAAGGCACTCGCAGCTTACCAGAACCGCCAGTATAACGAATCCCTGGATCATATACGCCATGTTATTAAATCAGACATGCTAAACTATAAGCTGCGCATGCTTGCCGCGCACAATCACTGGAGACTCGGCAATGCCATCCCGGCAGAACAGCATTTTCGCACGGCTATCGAAGGCAAACCGGAAGAACTGGGGGCCCGAATTGATTTGTCTTTGCTGTATCTGGAAACGGGATCTTCCTACAAAGCAGAAAAAGCTGCTCGCGATGCACTTAAAGCAGGCGAGGGGAAATCGATACCCGCCAAACTTTACAATGTGCTATCCCGTATTTCTCTGCAAAAGGGAGATGCCAAAGCCGCAATCGAATACGCTACACTGGCCAAGGGAGCTTACGAAAAAAATCAGGTTGGGATAAAAGACCAGCTCGAAGCCATTGTACTCGAAGGTCGCGCCAATATTCAACTTCAGGATTTCTCCTCTGCCGAGATTCTACTTTCCTGGGCCTCCGAAATCAAACCGGATTCTGCCTACATAATCAATCTACAGGGATATCTATATGAGCAATGGGCTGCATCAGAAAACGATGCTACTAAAAAAGCGGAACTGCGCTCACGCGCCTCGGCCCACTACCTTAAAGCAGCATCCCAGAGCGATATTTCTGTTGAACTCAAAAGCATAGCAGAGGCAAACGCAAAGCGCACAGCCGCTCCATGAAAGCAGTGGTAATCAACTCGGGCTGCCGACTGAACCAGTACGAGAGCGACGCATTAGAATCAGGGCTCAGAGAACTCCAATTTCACATTCCCGATAATCCTGGAGATGCCGACATTGTCATCCTCAACACCTGCACGGTTACAAACAAGGCGGACTCAGGAACGCGGCAACTGATACGGCGACTTCGGCGGGAAAACCCTGCCTCGCGCATAGTCGTAACGGGTTGTTATGCGACTACAGATAAAAACGCACTTCTTGAAATGCCAGAGGTGGACGAAGTCATTGCCAATCCACAAAAATCTTCTTTGCCCTCTCTGTTAGCAGGCCTTACCACCAGCAACGACGCTTTTTCCTATCCCGTCCAGAAACGGCGCGTTCGTTCGCGTGCCTATTTAAAAATACAGGATGGCTGCAATAAGCAATGTTCCTATTGCAAAATTCCGCAGGCAAGAGGGCAGGCTGTTTCACGCTCCCCTGCCGATATACTGGCAGAACTGGAACAATTGCTCCTGCTTGGTTATAGCGAGATTATCCTGACAGGGGTGAATATTGGCTCGTACCGATACGCAGGACTGCGTTTTTCGGGACTTCTGCGACAGCTTGCCACTGTTCCGGGAAATTTTTTTGTTCGCATAGGTTCCATAGAACCACCGCATATCACGCCAGAAATAATTTCCTTGGCCACTACGGGAAAGCTTGCCCCTTTTTTTCACATACCGTTGCAAAGCGGTTCTGCGGAAATTCTCAAGAAAATGAAACGTGGATATACGCTCTCCCGCTTTGCTTCCATTGTCGGTGCCATTCGCAGAGAACTGCCCCTGGCACATATAGGAACAGATCTGATTACAGGCTTCCCTTCCGAAACTCGGCAACACCACAGAGAGACAATTCATTTCTTGTCTGAAATGCAGTTTGCCAATATTCATCTATTTCCGTATTCGCGCAGAACGGGAACCTTTTCGGATGAACAGCTAACAAAAGGTATCTGGAAAGAAGTACAAAGCAACGCCATCAAAGAACAAATGAGCGAACTGCAGCAAATCGCTGCACAAAGTGCAGAAAACTATGTCAAGGCAAGCTCAGAAAGAGAATGGCGCGGCGTTGCAGAAGAATGCGAAAACGACAGGCAGACTATTATCTCCGAGAACTATGTCCAGATTGGCCTTCCCTGTAACCCTGACCTGGCAGGAAAACTGTTAACCGTACGCTACAATACAGAGGGAAAGCTCATCGGGTTTCGGCTTTAGCTCTAACGCGCCCCGTGCGTTTTGGGAAAGGTCATGGTGCTTCGTCCCCGGCGCAGCGCGGCAACGTAAGGTTTACGGGATTGTAATTCCCCGAGTTTTTATCTGGGAAGAAAGCGCGCGCATTTCCTCTTTCATTTCGCGCAATAGAAGCGACTCATGGTATGCATGAAGGGCGATCAGGGAGCTGCGAAAAAAACCTGAAGAAAGATGCGCGCTTAAAGACGCAACATCCTTCTCCTCCGCATTCAACCGCAACAAAAGAGCGGGATCATAAGCCCCCCGGGTTCGCAGCAATTTCCACTGCCGCATTTTCCCGAGGACAATTTTAATGAGTTTTTTATCCGTGTGCGACAAATCCACCACTCACAGGGATTGAGGGTGCCTGCCTCGCAGCCGATGCATCGAGCTGTTCCCACGCGCTTTTAAGCTCGCGAAGGAGCTTTACGATTGGTTTTATTTTGGATGCATCTTTAGCCATATTGGCAGAAAGCAGTTCCGATTTCATGTAAGAATACAGGTTCAGCAGGTTTTGGGCAATCTCACCGCCTTTGTCCATGTCCAGCGAAACCATGAGTTCGGTGATAATGTCCTGTGCGCGAAGCATGGACGCATTCGCCTTGTCGTATGTTCGGAAGCTTTCCATGTGCTTCATGGATTCCTCCAGAAAGCGGATAGCTCCGTCGTAAAGCATCACGACTAACTCGCGGGGATCTGCTGTATTGACTTCATTGGACTGGTACTCTAAATATGGATTAAACGATGGTTTCATCTGCCCTCACTTGTAAGTTATTTTCGGCCCGGTTGGTCTTCTTCTTGAGCCCCTTTCACGGATTCTCTTTTTCTGTGGCGCGCCCATAAAAACACGACAACCGCAACGACGACTCCAATCACAACATAATTATAGACGCGCATATTTTCCAGTATTTTTTCACCGTGAAAATAGGCCAGGTATCCGGCATACAGCAAAAAGGCATTCCAGATAAGACTGCCCGCAAAATACGCTGCAAGAAAAACAAGAAACGGCATGCGCAGAGCACCGGCAATCACGCTGGCAAAAAAGCGCACACCGGCTACAAGCCGCGAAAGGCTGATGGCAAACCAGCCATACCTGCGAAACCACTCATTAGTCTTATACAAATTTTTTTCGGAGAGAAAATGCGAGACGCCTGGAATTTTCAAGTGGTGGCGGAAAAAATGAACGACGCGTTCTCCGGCAAAGTACATGAGAGAAGCCCCCAGAATATTGCCACCAAAAATTAGAGCTATTAGAAGATTCAGGTTGAAGTTTCCCGCAGCAGTTAGATATCCTCCAAAGGCAATCGCGAGATCGCCAGGATAGGGAGGAAAAACATTTTCTATGAAAGCGCTTAAAAAGAAGAATAAACCGTAGAGAGCCGGAGGTACTGCAAAGGGAAATCCCATACAACAGATGACCACAGGCCATAGCTTTGTCAATTTTTCTTTTCAGCAGAACAGCCACATTAAAATGGCGCGTGAACATCGCAAAATCGTTTTTGTACTTTATACTTTTTGCAGCGGGACTCTTCGCACTGCTGCCCCTGAACCAGCAGCTGTTTCTACAGATCAACTGTTTCGGCAATGCCGCAACGGACTATCTCTTTCTATTATTAACAGCACTTGCCGATGGATTTTTCATTGTTCTGTTTATACTGTTGCTGCACCCGTTGCGGCGCGGCCTGCTGCTGCCAACTCTATACGCCCTGGCCGCAGCCGCTATTCTCGTGCAGATTGGAAAAAGCTGGTTTTCACTGCCGCGCCCGCCGCTCATGCTCGGCATGGACCAAACCTGCGTGCTAGGCCATGTTTTTTCTACGCGTTCTTTTCCCTCCGGCCATTCCGCTTCCGTGTTCGTATTCGTTCGCTATATCACAGACAAATTGCCGGCCCGTTACAGCATCCCTTTCTTTGCGCTCGGCGTTACGGCGGCAGTCTCACGGGCGTATGTGGGAGTGCACTTCCCGGTCGATATCTGGACAGGAGCCTGGATTGGATACTGGACTACAGATCTCATGTACCGCTTCTTCCGCCATTCGTCGGCAACGGGAGCAGACTTTGAGCGCGGCATTTTCATTTCTTCGGTCACGGGGATTCTGGTAACAGCAACCTATCTGCTTGCCTACGACGAGCAAATAAAAGAGCTCATAATTCCTTTGATCCCTTTAAGTATATTTCTTTTAGCTTTATTTGTCTGGAGAAGTTATGCCTACGGAAAAAGACTTTTTAATAAGTAAGGGGAAATGGGTGCTTAGTACCCACATGGCGCTATCGCTGTTAGCGTTTTGGCCATGGCTGCAATATGCCGCTTCCGGGTTACAGCATCATCTGTCCGTAATCGCCTTTTCTGTTCCCCTTAGCGAACTGCCAAACCCAAAAATCGGGGATTTAGAACGACACAGTCTAAAAGTTCTTGTCGAAGCCCGCAATTTGGCCAAGCTCTGGTATAATCTTCCCGAAACAAAATCCTACCAGACATTTTACTCTCTCGGCAGAGAACATTTGGGCTATATTGTAACCGTCGCGAGACCTGATGCCCTGCAGGCCATTCGCTTTGGATTGCCCGGTTTTGGCAAATTCGATTATCTGGGTTTTTTTAACCGCTATCTCGCCGTCAGGTTTATTCGCCACTACGAATCCCTGGGTTACGATGTTTATACAACCTATATGGGCGGCTATTCTACATTGGGCCTTTTAAAGGAACCAATTTTTTCCTCTTCCCTAAACGATACCCAGGAAGATTTAACAGCCTTGCTCTTTCACGAACTGGCCCACGAAAAAATTTATATTAAAAATAACACGCATGCATCGGAGCGGATTGCTGTCTTTGCGGAACACCAGGCAAATAAAAAATTCTGGGGAGAACTATCGGAACATTCGTTTTCTGCTGCAAGAGAGCAGCGTTCCCAAATCATTGAGGCTGCCAAAATTCAGTTGCAGGCAGTCTATGGGAGTCCTGAATACAAAAATGAAAAGAAACAAATTCTGGATTCTCTATACAAAGACCTTGGCGGCAAGGGAGACAGACCACGCTGGTTTAACAATGCGTGGCTGCTGCTGCAATCTCACTACAGCTCGGTTCCCGAAAACGATTTGCGCCAACTTTTTTTGAACTGCCGGGAAGACTTTGATTGTTTTTTTAAGAAGGCAGCTGTTTTTTTTTCTCGGCCAGAATCTAATTGAAAATATAGTTTCGCAGATAGGATTTGTAACAACTGGTTCTGTTACGCAGAAGGGCGGGAGCTTTGGCCGGCCTTCGGAACAACTCATTCTGCTGCGCAGCAGGCATGCTGCAATTGCTCTCCGCACATTTTAGGGAACCTCCAATTTCCCCCCTGCACTATATAATGACAAGTTTTTTTTTCAAAATTTATAAAAATTAGAGGATCCCTTTAATCTCTGTGAAAATAGAGCAACTGGCTATAAATATAACGATAAAAGTATTTTCTCGAAAAAGAACATCAAATCGGTAGCCTCTGGGGCTGCAACCCCTTGCCGTGAGAAATCGCTGCCTGCGTAAGGCATCCCTGCTCGCTGAGCGTTCAGAGTGTACTTAAGGGAACCACTAAAAATTATTTTTTTAAACTTTCCTCGCGCAGTGCATAAGGAAGTAAAATTTAAATTTTTTCAAAATTTTCAAATTAAAAGACGCGACATAAAAAAAAGCCCACTCTGAGCCTCTAAAAAGAGACGCAGAGGAGCGGTTCGCTGGTCCAAGTGCGACAAAGCCTCAGCGAAAGTTTATTCTGAACTGCCACCGCGACGGCCAGCATTCTTTTCGGACACTTCCCTCGCAATGTTTGGAGGAACTTCCTCATAATGAGAAAACTGCATGGCGTACGCAGCGCGACCCGACGTAATGGAACGGAGTTCTGTCGCATAGCCAAACATTTCAGCCAGCGGGACTTCCGCATCGACAATGCGAGCATTTCCGCGCTGGTTCATCGCGTTCACTTTCCCACGACGACGGTTAAGGTCGCCTACAACGTCACCCATATAATCTTCGGGAGTGGTTACTTCCACTTTCATAACGGGCTCAAGAAGAACAGGATTTGCTTTGCGCATGGCTTCTTTAAATCCAATAGACGCACAAATCTTAAAGGCCATTTCACTGGAGTCAACATCATGGTAAGAACCGTCAAAGACTTTTACTTTTACGTCTACAACGGGGTAACCACCAAGAACACCGGCTTTAATAGCTTCCTGAACACCTTTGTCAATGGCAGGAATATATTCGCGTGGAATAACTCCTCCGACAATACCGTTAACAAATTCATAACCTTTGCCGGTTTCGTTTGGGCCCACTTCCAGGTAGACGTGGCCATACTGGCCGCGACCACCGGACTGCTTGATATATTTTGATTCGTGCTGGACAGTAGCGCGAATAGTTTCGCGATACGCTACCTGCGGTTTACCAACATTGGCTTCTACTTTAAACTCGCGGCGCATGCGATCCACAAGGATCTCGAGGTGAAGCTCACCCATTCCGGAGATAAGAGTCTGGCCAGTTTCCTCGTCGCTTTCTACGTGGAATGTAGGATCCTCTTCTGCAAGCTTGGACAGAGCAATACCCATTTTTTCCTGGTCGCCCTTGGTTTTGGGTTCCACAGCCACCTGGATAACTGGATCCGGGAATTCCATTTTTTCGAGAATAATTGGCTTAGCTTCGTCGCAAAGAGTATCTCCGGTTGTCGTGTCTTTAAGACCAACGGCAGCGGCAATATCACCCGTATATACTTCTTCAATTTCTTCGCGTGCATTGGCGTGCATCTGGAGAAGGCGGCCAATTCGCTCTTTTTTTCCTTTGGAAGAATTTAGTACGTATGATCCTTTTGTCAGTTTACCTGAGTACACGCGGAAGTATGTAAGCTTTCCGATAAAGGGGTCGGACATGATCTTGAACGCGAGAGCAGAAAAAGGCTCATCGTCAGAGACATTTCTATACATGGTAGGCTCTTCAAAGGTATCTGCGTCTATATCAAAACCTTTCACGGCAGGAATATCGAGCGGAGAAGGAAGATAATCTACAACTGCATCGAGAAGAGTCTGCACGCCTTTGTTTTTGAAAGCCGTACCACAAAGAACCGGGAAGATTTTCATGGCTAGGGTTGCCTTGCGAAGCCCTGATTTCAGTTGTTCCAGCGTGAGATCACCAGTTTCCAGGTAGGTTTCTACGAGATCTTCGTTTGCTGTCGCAACTGCGTCGACAAGAGCGGCGCGATATTCCTCTGCCTGGGCTTTTAAGTCAGCTGGAATTTCCTTTCTGTCGAATTTGGCTCCGAGCTCTTCGCCACTCCAGACAACGGCCTCCATCGTAATGAGATCTATATGACCCGTGTAATCTGCTTCGGATCCAATTGGAAGCTGTATAGGAACAGCATTGGCACCAAGGCGATCTTTCATCATGGCAACTGCGTTAAAGAAGTTGGCACCCATGCGGTCCATTTTGTTCACAAAGCACATGCGCGGAACATGGTATTTGTCGGCCTGTCTCCAAACGGTTTCTGTTTGCGGCTCTACACCAGCGACACCATCATACACTGCTACGGCACCGTCGAGAACGCGCAGAGAGCGCTCCACCTCAACGGTAAAGTCCACGTGGCCGGGCGTATCAATAATGTTGATTTGAATTTCTTTCCAGAAAGCAGTCGTCGCGGCAGAAGTAATCGTAATCCCGCGCTCTCTTTCCTGTTCCATCCAGTCCATGGTTGCAGCACCATCGTGCACTTCTCCAATTTTATGAGAACGACCTGTATAATACAGAATGCGCTCTGTCGTCGTTGTTTTACCGGCATCAATGTGCGCCATAATTCCGATGTTGCGCACTCTTTCCAGGGGTGATTTTCTTGCCATAATATCCTCTTTGTAAATAATTATTCTCTGTCTGCTTCTTTCTGTTAAACTCAGGAAAGTTCCTTTAAATGGCAAAACCGGGATTTTCCCGGCTTCGCTCTGTTTTTGCTGTTTCCTGATAAATCAAAGACTGATTGTTACCAGGCGTAGTGAGCAAAAGCGCGGTTGGCCTCTGCCATCCGTTTAACTTCTTCTTTTTTGCGAATTGCTCCTCCATTGTTGTTGAGCGCATCTAAGAGCTCAGAAGAAAGTTTTTGCGCCATGGATTTTCCATTGCGGGATCTTGCTGCATTAATAACCCAACGAATAGAAAGGGAAAGCTTGCGAGCAGGATACACTTCTACGGGCACCTGGTATGTCACACCCCCTACTCTGCGGCTTTTTACTTCAATCAGCGGTTTCACATTGTCGAGAGCCTTTTCAAACACTTCAAAACCATTTTCTCCGGTCTTTTCAGTGAGAATAGTAAGAGCATTGTAAAACTGTTTTTCAGCAACGGATTTTTTTCCGTCAAGCATGAGAGAGTTAATGAATTTAGTTACAACCTGGCTGTTGTAAAGGTAATCCGGCTGTACAAGCCGCGATAAACTTTTGGAGGTTCTTCTTCTTGCCATAGTAAATCCTTACGCTTTTGGTCTCTTTGCACCGTACTTGGAACGGCCTTTACGACGTTTGTCTACACCGAGGGCATCGAGTGTACCGCGCACAATGTGGTAACGCACACCGGGAAGGTCTTTTACCCTTCCACCACGAATGAGAACAACGCTGTGTTCTTGCAGGTTGTGGCCTTCTCCAGGGATATAAGCCGTTACTTCTATCTGGTTTGTCAGGCGTACCCTGGCGACTTTTCGAAGCGCAGAGTTAGGCTTTTTCGGGGAAAAAGTCATAACGCGGGTACAAACACCACGGCGCTGCGGGCTGCTCTGGAGAGCAGGCGATTTTGTTTTCTTTACCACTTTTTCTCTTCCGTGGCGAATCAATTGGTTTATAGTAGGCATCCTTTCTTAGTTCCTTAATTAAATAATGCAGTGTGTGGACACGCTCAATTATCCACACACACTGTCAATCTCTGTTGATTACTCATCGTCTCCATCAAAGGATCCAATGTCTTTTGCAACGGGAACGGCTTCCGGATGCGTTGCATACATGTTTTCCATTTCTTCACTGGTGTAATACAGGTCGCCCATGACATTTTTATAGGCACGGACTTTTCTGTATTCTCTCAAACCGGTACCCGCTGGAACCAGATGTCCAATGATGATGTTTTCTTTGAGACCTTCGAGTGGATCTTCTTTCCCTTTAATCGCGGCATCGGTCAGAACGCGCGTGGTTTCCTGGAAAGACGCAGCTGAAAGGAAGCTCTCCGAATTCAAAGATGCCTTAGTAAGGCCCATGAGAACCGGATTGGCCGTAGCTGGCGCTCCCCCGTTACGGATCACGCGCTCATTTTCCCGTTTAAAAGCCACACGGTCTACATGCGTTAACGGCAGGAAATCCGTATCACCGGAATCGATCACTTCGACTTTGCGCAGCATCTGGCGAAGAACAATTTCGATATGCTTATCGTTAATTGCAACCCCCTGCAAACGGTATACTTCCTGAATTTCACGAATCAAATAGCGCTGCAGCTCTTCTTCTCCCAAAATGGAAAGAATGTCGTGCGGATCCTTCACACCCTCTGTAATGGGCTCACCTCTGGTAACAAGCTCTCCTTCGTGCACAATAATCTGCTTGCTAACCGGAATATTCAATCCCACAGAAAGTGATTCGAGCTCGTCCACGGAAACTCCCTCTGGAGTTATTTTCATGACCCGCTTGTCTCTGGAGATTTCGCCGGTATCTATCAGAACACCGTCAATCTCTGCGAGAATGGCAGCCTCTTTAGGATGGCGCGCTTCAAAAAGTTCATCAATCCTCGGAAGACCCCCGGTAATGTCGCGCGTCTTTTCTGCTTTTTTCTCTACTTTAGCAATGACATCGCCCGCAAAGCTGTTAGACCCATTTTCGACGGTGATAACGGCATTGACAGGAAGAGTGAGCTCAGCTACGAGCTTTCCTTTTTCGATAATCTGAATTCTGGGGATATACTTTTCCTTGCGGTAAGGAACAATTCGGCGAATACTAACGCCAGATCCATCTTCTGCCTCGTCCATCCGCATGTTTTTGCCTTCAAAAATATCAATATATTCAATGCGGCCAGACTCTGGTGCTACAATAACGCTGTTGTATGGGTCAAATTCGCAAAGGACAGAGGCAGCCTTGACAACAGATCCTTCTTCCATATGCATTACAGCGCCAGCAGGGATCATGACGGGATACTCCTGGCCAAGCAAAATATAATCATCCTTATCGCTCAGGATTAAACCGGGAGCAGAAGCATACACAGGCTCCCCTTTTATTTTGCCAAGAATTTCTCCTCTGATAACGCGATCGCCCGGCTTTATATTCTTATCGGTAAGCTCTTTGGCCGGTATGCGGTCGATAATCTGGTTGAGAATGGCACTACCTCGCTTAATGAGAATTTTGCGTTTGCCCTGCCCCTCTACAATGCGCCCCTGCATTTTAAAAACATAGGCATCGTATGGAGCTTTAATTTCGCTTTCGGCTGCCTTCGTCGTCGCTGTACCACCCACGTGGAATGTACGCATGGTGAGCTGGGTTCCTGGCTGTCCAATCGACTGAGCAGCAATAATACCAACGGCCTCACCTTTTTCTACGGGCGAAAGAGTTGCGAGGTCGATTCCGTAACAACGCACACAAACTCCGTTATGGGCTTCACAGGAAAGAATCGAGCGGACTTTAATTTCCTCGTATCCCAGATTCTCAATTTGGAGAGCAATGTCTTCGGTTATAAACGTGTTGCGCGCAAACAGTATGGCATCGTTCTCGGGATCGCGGATTTCCTGCTGGAGGTAGCGACCGAATATCTTTTGTCTCAAAGAAACTGTTATTTTATCGCCTTCTTTATCGGCGCGCATCATGAAGCCCTCTTCGGTGCCGCAATCATCCATGCGGACGATAACGTCCTGCGAAACGTCCACAAGGCGGCGCGTAAGATAACCGGCATCTGCGGTTTTAAGAGCCGTATCTGCAAGACCCTTCCTCGCGCCGGAGGTAGAAATAAAGAACTCGAGAACGCCGAGACCTTCCTTAAAGTTGGAACGAATGGCAAGCTCAATAATATCCCCAGACGGCTTGGCCATAAGACCCCGCATCCCGGCAAGCTGGCGAATCTGGTTTTTGGAACCACGAGCTCCAGAGACAGCCATGGCGTAGATTGGATTAAATCCACCCTGATCTTTCGAGAGCAGTTCAAAGAGGTCTTCTGTAATTTTTTCGTTCGTAGAAGTCCAAACGTCGATCACCTTTTTATAGCGCTCTTCGTTGGTGATAATACCCTTTCTGTGCTCACCTTCAATTTTTTCCACTTCGCCGAGAGCTTTGGCAATAATGGCTGGCTTCGATGCCGGAATTTTGACATCTTCGAGAGAGATGGTGGGGGCAAACCGAGTCGCAAACGTAAATCCAAGACTTTTAATTCCGTCCAGAAATTTCACGGTAACGGCAGGACCCCTCGATTTAAATAGATCGCCAATAATGTCAGCCACTCCTTTATTGGTCAGAGCGCGGTTGACAAACGGATAATCAATGGGGAGCAACTGATTAAAAATCAGCCTGCCCGGCGTAGTCTCAATCAGCTTGTCCTGCAAATAATAACGAATCCTGGCGCGATATTGAATAATGCCGCGATCCAATGCGTAGATCAGCTCTTCCATAGAATCGAGAACTTTGCCCTCTCCTCTGGCTCCTTCTAACTCCGCCGTAAGATAATACAGACCAAGAATCATATCCTGAGTTGGAGTCATGATGGGCTGGCCGTTAGCAGGATTGAGCAGATTATGAGCGGAAAGAATCAGAAACCAAGCTTCTATCTGCGCGCGCGGTGAAAGCGGGACGTGGATGGCCATTTGGTCTCCATCAAAGTCAGCATTGAACGCTGTACAGACGAGCGGATGTAACTGAATTGCTTTTCCCTCAATGAGAACCGGCAAGAAAGCCTGAATCCCAAGACGGTGCAGTGTGGGCGCACGATTGAGCAGTACGGGATGCTCGTGAATTACTTCTTCAAGTCCTTCAAAGACTTCCCTTTCTTCGTTTTCGATCATGCGCTTGGCAGATTTAATATTTTGCGTATACTCTTTATCTACGAGCCATTTCATGATGAACGGCTTAAAGAGCTCCAGTGCCATTTTTTTGGGCAAACCGCACTGGTAAACTTTCAGCTCAGGACCTACTATAATGACAGTTCTTCCGGAATAGTCAACGCGCTTGCCAAGAAGATTCTGGCGAAAACGTCCCTGCTTGCCCTTGAGCATATCGGAGAGAGATTTCAGAGGTCGATTCCCCTTACCCTTTATGGAGCGCTTGCGGCGTGAATTGTCAAAGAGAGAATCTACGGCTTCCTGCAGCATTCTCTTTTCGTTAGATACAATGATATCAGGGGCTTTCAGTTGGAGTAAACGCTTAAGTCGGTTGTTCCGGTTGATAACGCGACGATACAGATCATTGAGATCCGATGTGGCAAAGCGACCACCTTCGAGCTGAACCATGGGTCGCAATTCAGGCGGAAGAACGGGGATGATGTCGAGAACCATCCATTCTGGCTTATTGCCGCTGTCGCGGAACGCTTCCAGAATTTCAAGTCTCTTGAGCATTCTTTTGTCGAGAGTCTTTTTCTCATCAATGCGCGCGCGCAGCTCGCGAATTTCTTCGTCGAGGTTGAGCATCGTCAACATTTCTTTGATGGCTTCGGCACCTATAGAGACGTAAAGTTTATCACCATACATTTCTGATAAACGTTTTTGTTCATCTTCAGAGACAAGAGTTTTGTCCTCAAGACCACTGTTGCCTGGATCAATGACGACGTATTTTTCAAAATAGAGAATCGATTTAACGTCGTTCGCCGTCATATTGAGAACCAGCGCGATTCGGCTGGGCACTGTTCTGTAGTACCAGATATGAGCAACGGGATACGAGAGCTCTATCGTGCCCATTCTTTCCCGCCGGACTTTGGAATGGGTTACTTCAACACCGCATTTATCGCAAACCACGCCTTTATAGCGGATAGATTTAAACTTGCCGCAATAGCACTCCCAGTCTTTTGTCGTTCCGAAAATTTTCTCGCAGAAAAGTCCATCTCGCTCGGGTTTTAACGTGCGGTAATTGATGGTTTCCGGTTTTTTTACCTCTCCCCTGGACCATTTTTTAATCCGTTCGGGGGAAGCAAGCCTGATGCTGATTTTGCTGAAGTTATAGTAATTTTTCACAATCGTCTCCTGCCGGGTTATTCGGCTTCTACACTGTCTACTTTTATGCGCTTGCGAGCCTTTGTGTAATCGTCCTCGAGCTCAGAAAGTTCCACCTGCTGTCCGTCTTCATCGACAATGGAAATATCGAGAGCAAGAGAGCGGATTTCGCGAACGAGTACGTTGAAAGACTCTGGAACGCCGGGTCGAATGGCATGAATACCTTTAACAATGGACTCGTAAACTCTGGCGCGGCCCTGCATATCATCCGACTTAACGGTGAGCAACTCCTGCAGTGTATGAGCCGCTCCATATGCTTTAAGGGCCCAGACTTCCATTTCTCCGAGACGCTGACCGCCAAACTGAGCCTTTCCACCGAGAGGCTGCTGCGTGACGAGCGAGTACGGTCCGGTGGAACGAGCATGCATTTTGTCGTCCACCATGTGGTGCAGCTTGAGCATGTAAACGGTACCTACAAATGCGGGCTGCTCAAAATAATCGCCGGTCCTTCCATCGCGAAGATTCATTTTGGATGATTCTGGCAGATTAGCCTGATTCATATACTGCGCAACGTCATCCCATTTGGCACCGTCAAACACAGGCGTCTCAAAGTGGAGACCAAGAGCCTTGCCCGCCCATGCGAGCTGGGTTTCAAAAATCTGACCAAGGTTCATGCGCGAAGGCACGCCAAGTGGATTGAGAACTACATCTACGGGAGTGCCGTCCGGCAGGAATGGCATGTCTGCTTCGGAAAGAATGGTAGAGATTACACCCTTGTTACCATGTCTACCAGCCATTTTGTCGCCCACAGAAATTTTCCTCCTTTTGGCAACATAAACTTTCACCGACTCAACAATACCGGCAGGAAGCTCGTCTCCCGATTCGCGGGAAAAACGAACGATATCGACAATAATACCGCCATGCCCATTCGGCACGCGCAGGGAAGAGTCGCGCACTTCCTTGGCTTTCTCTCCAAAAATGGAGTGCAGAAGGCGGTATTCGGGAGTAAGGTCTGTTTCTCCTTTAGGAGTAACCATACCTACGAGAATGTCACCAGGGCGGACTTCTGCACCAATCCGAATAATTCCTTCCTCATCGAGATCGCGGAAGGCGCGCTCGCTGATATTGGGTATATCGCGGGTAATTGTTTCACGGCCAAGCTTTGTTTCTCTGGCCTGAATTTCGAACTCTTCAATGTGGATGGACGTAAAAACATCGTCGCGCACAAGGCGGGAAGATAAAACGATAGCATCCTCAAAGTTATAACCGTCCCAGGGCATAAAGGCAACGGTTATATTTTTACCGAGCGCAAGACGACCGTGGCTGGTAGCATACCCGTCTGCTAAAATGGTGCCGGTACGAGCATACCTGTCCCTGGGCTGGCCAGATTCGTGGCCACGCACTTCTTCACCCGCTAAAAGAGTACCTGCATAGACTTCTTCGCCTTTTTTAGCGCGGAGAATCATCTTGCCTTGCCATGTCTTCATGGGGTACTGGAACGTTTCGCCATGGCTCGTTACAAATGCAAAAGAGTCATTGGAGACTTCGGTAATTTTTCCGTCTCCCGGAGCGAGATAGGCGCTTACAACAGGATTTTGATTCTGTACCGTGCTCTGGTTCGTGCGGCGAAAACGAACAAGGCGATATTTATCAAGCTGTCCGTCTTTGGTTTCCACGATAATTTCGTCTCCTGTTACGGAAACGACTACGCCATCTCTGCGGGCAATTACGCTCACGCCAGAGTCATAGGCAATGTTTCTCTCCATGCCCGTTCCTACAATTGCCGCTTCGGGATAGAGAAGTGGAACTGCCTGGCGCTGCATGTTGGAACCCATTAACGCACGGTTTGCATCATCGTGCTCTAAGAACGGAATGAGCGCTGTCGAAAGAGAAACCACCTGTGCGGGATCAATATCCATGAGATCAATTTCTTCCTGGCTTTTCAGAGGGAAGTCGCCTCTATAACGGCAGGATACCAGGGTATCCAGAAATTCTCCATTGGGACCAAGCTTTGCATTGGCCTGCGCAATCACATAGTGGTCTTCCTCTGTAGCAGAAACGTATTTTACTTTGCCGGTATCTCTTCCGTTCTCGACTATGCGGTAAGGAGTTTCGATAAATCCATACGGATTAAGGCGGGCATAGGTTGCCATGGAAGTAATCAGACCAATATTGGGACCTTCTGGCGTTTCAATGGGACAAAGGCGGCCATAATGCGTGTAATGCACGTCGCGAACTTCAAATCCAGCTCTCTCCCTCGTTAATCCCCCTGGTCCTAATGCATTTAGTCTACGCTTATGCGTAATTTCAGAAAGAGGGTTTGTCTGATCCATAAATTGCGACAACTGGCTGGATCCAAAGAATTCATTGAGAACCGCAGAAATAGGCTTTATGGAGATCAGCAGCTGCGGAGTCATGGAATCGGTGTCGTTCATGCTCATTCGCTCTTTCACGACGCGTTCCATGCGAGAAAAACCAGTCTTCAGCTGTAACGTGAGGAGCTCCCCCACTGTACGCACTCGACGGTTTCCAAGGTGATCAATATCGTCAAAGAAATAGCCGTGGCTACCGTTAATTGCGTGGACCATATAGCGGACGGTTTCCACGATGTCTTCAGGACGCAGAGTCTGATCTTTAACATTGTCGGTAAAATCGCGCGGGTTATGGTGGTTAAACCGGGCGTTCATTTTGTAGCGCCCTACAGAACCCATATTGTACGTTTTGGGATCAAAGAAGAGTCTTTCCAGCTCTGTTTTCGCTCTGTCCAGATTGCGCTGGCGTTTTTCGGGATCGCCATTGTCTGCGTTGTAATCGACGGGCTTCTGGATTTTCAGGAATTCTATGAGAGCGTCTTCTGTATTTGTGACGCCATCTTTTTCCATGCTGCGCAAGACGAGAGAGTCCTCGGCGAGACCAGGAAACACGATAAGTTCAATAGATTCTACGTTGGACTCGCGAATAACATCGAGATTATCCTCTGTGAGTTCATGCCCGGCTTCAACAATTATTTCGCCCGTTTGAGGATTCACAATGTCTGCGATAACCTTGCGATCCAGATACTTCATGAGAGTCTTCATCTGGGCGCCGGCTGTTTTTACCTCTTCTACTTTGTAAAAAAGGCGGAGCAGTTCTTCGTTGGTTCCATGACCCAGGGCGCGCACCAGCAAAGTAAATGGAAATTTTTTGCGTCTGTCAATGCGGGCAATAAGAAGACCTTTGGAGTCTACTTCAAATTCAAGCCAAGATCCCTTATGGTCTGGAATCACTCTGGCGGAATAGAGATTTTTTACTTCATCGTAAAATATAAATACGCCAGGAGAGCGGTGAAGCTGGTTTACAACTACACGCTCAGCGCCGTTAATAACAAAAGTACCATTGCTGGTCATGATGGGAAGATCTCCCATGTAGACTTCCTGCTCACGAACCTCTCCAGATTCCATGGCAATGAGTCGGATAGTCGCTTTTAAAGGGAAAGAGTACGTGAGGCTGTTCACCTTGCATTCCCAGAGATCCTTTTTAGGTTCTCCTAATGTATATTCCACGAATTCAAGAACGACATCACCGTTACTACTTTCGATGGGGAATGTATCCGTGAATACAGACTGGAGCCCAAGATTCTCTCTCTTTGCAGGAGATTTATTTGTCTGTAAAAATTCTTCGTAAGAACGCAATTGAATTTCTGTCAGTTGCGGAAGATCAAGATGGCGGGTAATTTTTCCGAAATTAACTACATTGAGGATGTTTTTTTCGCTCCCCAAATTAAAAATAAGCCTCTGATGCATGTTTACCCCGTTTTTGTGCTATCGCACCGTAAAAATAAAAAAAAGAAAGCCTGCCGAAAAATCCTTTCCGACAAACTTTCTAACGCAATTCAAAAAAGTGATCTTTTTTAACGGTCAATGCTGACTCACCGAAGATTATTTCAAAGTGATTTTAGCACCAATGGACTCAAGATCTTTTTTGATTTTCTCGGCTTCTTCTTTAGCAACACCTTCTTTGAGTGTTCCTTTGCCTTCTTCAACAAGTTTCTTAGCATCCATAAGAGGAAGACCTGTAATTTCGCGGACTTTCTTAATGGCGTCTACTTTTTTGTCGCCAGAGAAAGAATCAAAAATTACGTCAAATTCAGTCTTTTCTTCGACAGCAGGAGCAGCTTCACCAGCGGCTACAGCAACGCCAGCTACTGCAACAGGTGCAGCGGCAGAAATACCAAATTTATCTTCCATCATCTTGACAAGCTCTGCAGCTTCCGCAAGAGTAAGGCCACCAATTTTTTCCAGAAGTTCTTCTAACATACCATCTCCTTTCAAATTTACAATTCCGTTAATTAAATTTATCCGTTTTTTTCACCTACAGCTTTAATGGCACGTGCCAGAGAAGCTGTAATGTTGTTCATGATGCCAGCCATCTGCTGAGCCGGTGCATTGAGGGTAGCCATAAGTTTGGCAAGAACCTCTTCGCGGGTGGGCAGAGAAGCAAGGCTTTCTACTTTGGATTCGTCATACCAGACGGATTCCATAACGCCGCCAACCATTTTGAATTTTTCCTGGGTTTTGGAAAAGTCTTTCAAAAGCTTCGCAGCGGTTCCTATATCATCTCCTGCAAAGGCTACAGCAATAGGGCCGGTAAACGGAGTTTCCGGAATCCCCCTGGTTTCGCCTTTGTCTTTTACAGAAAGATGAAATACTTTATTTTTTACGACGCGGTACGTAAAACCACCATCGCTCAGCTTTTTTCTGATTTCAGTCAATGTAGCGACATCGAGACCAGAATAGCGGGTCATTATAAAGTTTGGCTTTGATTTAAGAATAGCATCGTAATGCTCTTTCAGTTCAATTTTTACTTGGGACGGCATATACTACTCCTTTCTCATCACGAACGCAATTCTCTTGCATTCACCTTAACCCCTGGGGTCATTGTTCCAGCAACATGAAAAGCTACAATATAATCGCCTTTCGCGTCGGATGGCTTATCTTTTAGAACAGCCTGAAAAGCAGCGATTGCGTTTTCTACCAGCTTGCTCGCATCAAATGACACCTTACCCATGGGAATGTGTACAACGCCAGATTTATCGGCTCTGTACTCCATGCGTCCACTCTTGAGCTCTTTTACGATAGAAGATACATCGGTTGTAACCGTACCAGATTTTGGTTTTGGCATAAGACCCTTTCTACCGAGAACGGGGCCCAGTTTACCTACATCTTTCATCATGTCGGGAGTAGCAACAACAGCCTGAAAATCAACCCAGCCACCCTGCACCTTCTCGATGAGATCAGCATCGCCTACATAATCAGCCCCGGCAGCGCGCGCTTCTTCCGCTTTATCGCCTTTGGCAAAGACGAGTACTTTTATCTGCTTGCCTGTGCCATGGGGAAGAGCAATAACACCGCGAACGTTCTGCATGCTCTTATACTTGATATTAAAATGACCTTCGAGCATCCCGTCAAATTTCGTAAAAGAAATGGTCTTGATTGTTTCTATGGCTTCCGCAAGAGAGTACTCTTTGAGAGCATCTACTTTTTTGGCTGCTTCGAGGTATTTTTTTCCGTGTTTCGCCATGTTATCCTCTTTAATTAGTCTGCAATAGTTACACCCATAGAGCGGGCTGTTCCTGCCACAATGTTCATGGCAGCTTCAATATCGTTCGCATTGAGGTCGGCCATTTTCTGCTCGGCAATCGCCTTGAGCTGGGCCTTATTAAGCTCGCCCACCTTTATTTTATTAGGGGTGGCAGAGCCAGATTCTTTCTTGATAGCTTTCTTAATGAGATCGCTGACAGGAGGAACTTTTGTTATGAAAGTAAACGAACGATCGGACATGACCGTGACTACAACGGGAATAATGCTTCCCATCTGCGCCTGCGTCCTTGCATTAAACTGCTTACAGAATTCCATCAGGTTTACACCCTGGGGTCCAAGAGCCGTACCAACGGGAGGAGCCGGTGTAGCCTTACCTGCCGGAATTTGAAGTTTTACTTGAGCTGTTATCTTTTTTGCACCCATTTGTTAAATCCTGATGAATAAGTTATGACCATAAAAAAAACCACAGATAGCACGACAATCTATTTTAATCTTTTCCTATCTGCAGATAATCCAGTTCTACGGGTGTTGACCGGCCAAAAATCTCCACCTTGACGCGAACCTTCCCTTTCTCGGGATTCACGTCATCCACGACGCCAGAAAAATTGGCAAAAGGACCATCAATGATGGTTACTACGTCTCCAACATCGAAAAGCAGGCGGGACGCCATTTTGTCTTCTGTGGCGGCTTCGTCGCCCATTTCCGTAAACATGGAATGCATTTCTTCTTCCGTGAGAATCTTAGGCTCATGACCGGCACTCACAAAACCCATAATACCGGGCGTAGAGCGAATGCGAGACATGATTTCGTCGTCCATGTCAATTTCCAGGAAGACATAGCCCGGCATCAGCTTTTTCTTTACGACGCGTTTTTTTCCACTCCGTAACTCTGCCACTTCGAGAACGGGCACCTTTACCTGGCGGAGACGATCTCCGTCGGCCCACTTCTTTTTCATGTTTTCGAGCAGTTTGCGCACCTTGTCCTCATGCGAAGACAAGGTGGAAACCACATACCACTGGTACGCCATTATCCAAGCACCTTCCCTACCAGAAAACCGATCGCTTTATCGGCCACGTAAACAAAAACCGTGAACAGAATGACAGCTATAAATACGACTACGGTAGAGCGATTGACTTCCTCCCAAGAAGGCCAACTCACTTTCTTTAACTCTGCATTTGCTTCCCGAAAAAACTGAATAATTCCTTTCATGATTGCTGTTCCTTCTGTTATTATTTTTTAGTCAAAACCATGAGGAACTGACTAAAATAAATGCAGGGCAGGAAGGAATTGAACCCTCACTAGCGGTTTTGGAGACCGCCGTTCTACCATTGAACTACTGCCCTGTTTAAGCCCACAACCAGAATCGAACTGGTGACCTTTTCCTTACCATGGAAATGCTCTACCGACTGAGCTATGTGGGCAATGCGGAGAGAGAGGGAGTCGAACCCTCGGTACGAGTTACCCCATACGACAGTTTAGCAAACTGCTCCTTTCGGCCACTCAGGCATCTCTCCATAACTTATGTAATAAGTCCATCCATTCAGCACTCCGCTTTGCAGTCTCTATGGCCGCCCTGCCTGCACTCCTCACGTCGTTGCACCCTGCCTGGATTTGTGGAAGCTTGCTCCCCATCCGCCACCTGCAGGAAAAACAAGCCAGCACCAATCCGCGCTGGCAAAAAGTCCTTTTGTCTGCGGAAGAGGTAGGATTCGAACCCACGGAACCTTTCGATTCAACGGTTTTCAAGACCGCCGCTTTCGACCACTCAGCCACTCTTCCAAGTTTGGATAGATTTTTTCGGGGAGACAAGCGGTCAAATATTTTCAGGAACAGTCAGAATTATTTTTACGCCTCTGTAGACTATTTTTATTTGGCTGGATCCACATTTCATAGTATAGTGGAAGTAATGGCTATACGTAAAATTCTGACGATTCCCGACCCCATCCTATATACTCCCTCTTCTCCGGTTACCAGTTTTGGCCGAGATCTGCGCAATCTTGTGCGAGATATGTACGACACCATGTACGAAGCCAATGGCGTTGGCCTGGCTGCAGTACAAATAGGCGTCCTCCAGAGAGTGCTCGTTATTGACCTGGAGCACCAGGGCTTTCGCAAGGGAGTATTCATCAACCCCGTGCTGGTGGAATCTTCGGGGGAGCAGCGCTCGGAAGAAGGCTGCCTTTCCATTCCCGGTCTCTCCGTTCCGCTGACAAGACCCAAAAAGGTAGTCGTAGAGTACCAGAACCTGAGCGGAAGAACAGAACGCGTGGAGGCAGAAAATCTTTTTGCGCGGGCCCTTCTTCACGAAATGGATCACCTGGACGGAAAAGTATTTATTGATCTACTAGAGCCAGATTTACGCCTGGCGCATGCCGAGGAAATAGAGAAAATTAAACAGGGAATTTCGATTGAAGCCGTTCCAGCCTGATTCAGCATTTCTGTACACAGCAGGGGGTGCCTCCCCCTGTCTCCAACCGTCGCTGCGCTCCGGTTTCCGACACCCCCCAACGCATTGTTAGCTTAGCTTATAAGGTAA
>DYKF01000018.1 GCA_020722745.1 Caldithrix sp. | reverse complement strand
TCATTGTTGCTACAATTTACAGGGAAGGGACAAAGAGCAATAGAACGGCAGGCCCCTGTAACGGCACGCGACCCGCAGGGTCTGCAAGAAAAATCCGCACGAAGTGCACCCCGACATGGAGCCAGATCGCCTGCTGGTTTAGAAGGATTTAATTCCGTAAGGTCTTTTCGCGAAGCGGTGCAGCGAGGGAGCCTGCCTCGACAAAGTTTGCATCGTCAAAGTTTACCCCGCATAGCTAAGCCATGGCGTACCTGGTTTACATCGTCACACAGTGGACGAAGTTGTAGGCCGAAGGCCGTATCGTCACGCAGTGCACGCAGTAGATGAGGGGTAGTGGGCGTATCGACACGAAGTGGACGAAATAGATGAGTGCCATTGCGCAGCAATGGTGTTTCGATGGGGGAGCCTAAAGCAAACTTTTTGCTCCGCTGCTACGCGAACAGTGCTTCCCTTATCGACTGTCTGGGGATGATTCGCCATTGCCCAAGTCTGAATGTTCGCGGGAGTTCTATTCTATCGAGCAGCCATACAGGGGTTAGAGGCCTACCATGATTTTTTTTATTGGCAAAATGAAAGCATCTTGTTTAGTGTAACAAGGATTAACGCAAGGAGAATTTATGCAGTCAATTAAGAAGACAACCGCCACAATTGTACACACAACACTCGCTCTCGCAATGGCTTTTTCTTTTGCCAATTGCGCCGGCAAAGAAAAAAAGCCAGATAACACGCCAGTTCCCATCTACGGAGACGACGCGAAAACTCAGAAAATCGGAGAAGTAATTCCCGACGGCGATAAAGCCACCGCCATGATGGACAGAGACGGCAACAATGTAGCCGAAGAGAAAATTAAAATGGTTCGCGATGGCGAAAACATGAAAGTCGACCGCGTTTTCTTTGACAAAGACCAGGATGGCAAAGACGACTCCGTTGTCATTTATGAAGGCGGCAAGCCAGCCGAAGTAATCGTTTACAATGTAGTCAGCGAAGTTCGTGGAAAAGCCGTTCTCGCAGATGAAAAAACCGTAAAATACGTAGACATTCCTGCGGAGAACAAACGCGTACATTTTGCTGCGGACGGTTCTGTAAGCGAAATTACAGCAATTCCGTAATATGGTTCCAAGACCGGTTTCTTCCGGTCGACTTTAAAAGGCTCGCACAGCGGGCCTTTTTTATTGTCCAGTTTTAGCCAAAAATTTGAGGATATCCTTAAAGCCGCTTGCCCTCGGACGCAACGGGCCTGGTGCGCCGGAACTGGTTCACTTTATTTGTTCCGTTTTCTGTAAGCGCAATGAGTTCGTAAATCGTAACCGGTTCATTTTTTCCCTTTACGCGTATCAGATCGAGCTCGCGCACGACGACATCGCCGCGCACTTTTGCGTACGTAAATTCAGAGATAATGGTGAGAGTTCCGTAGACTTTATTGGTACCTTCTAATCGGGCACCCAGGTTCACGGCATCGCCAATGGAAGTGTAATCTACTCGTTTCGTGGAGCCCATCGCTCCGGAAATCACTTCGCCTGTATTGAGACCAATGCCTATATTAATCGGTGGTTTTCCCTCTGCCCTGCGCTCCAAATTGTGCCGTGCGAGATCTTCTCCCATGCCGAGTGCTGTAGCGCAGGCTGCCAGGGTATGGTTGGGGTGATCAAACGGGGCTCCAAACACGGCAAAAATTTCGTCGCCCACAAATTTATCGACAACGCCTCCGTATTCCAGAATTACTTCGGTCATCAGCTCCAGATAGCCATTGAGCATCAATACTACTTCGTGCGGCGTTAAGGATTCGGAGATCGTCGTGAAGGATCGAATATCCGAGAACAAAACCGTGACCTCGCGCTTTTGTCCAGCTTTGAGCAGGTCTCCTCCGGCCAGTACCACCTGCGCCACTTCGGGGGAAACGAGAATACTCATCCCTTTGATCATGATATTAAACGTTCGCGAGAGAAGGCCCACCTCGTCGCTCGATTTTACGGTCACATCTGCGTGAAAATCCCCTTCGGATACTTTTCTCATTCCTTCTGTAACCTTAATGATGGGACCTGCAATTACGGCCGCAAACAGGAGGCCAATAAGAATCCCGGCAATAATGGCAATGAGACCCACGGACTGAAGTTTTACCTTTGTCATAAAAATCTGGTGGTTTACGGATGCCAGGGAAATCCCTATATGCACTTCTGCTACGGCTTCTTCAATGGGGGCATTTTCCTTAAAAGCAAGAACGTAAGAAAAGTCAATTGTGTCTTCTTTTTTCTCTCCAAACTGAATTTTCTTGAGAGTAGGGCGCAGTTTATTGTCCACAAGATGGGGTGCATCAAAATAACTGCCAACGCCCTGAATGAAGTGTATTGGTTTGTATGGTTCTACCTTAGTGTCCGTATGGCCTAATACAATGTTATGTCTGCCCAGAATATAGGCATAGACTACGTCTGGCTGCGTAGTCACCTGGTCTACGTCTTCAAAAATGAGATCCGCTATGCCCTGTTCCTCGTAAAACGCGGCAAAATCTTCTGCCGATTTGAGCGAGGCAAGTGTGTCCGTATGGCTGGCAAATACGTCAATCAGCCTTGCCTTAATGCTCGAAGACAAAGCTCTTACAATAATGAGTCCCTGTTTTTCTTTTTCCTCAAAGAGGGAAGCAGTCTGCTGGTTTGTGGCAACAATTGTGAGACCCAGGGCAATCGAAAAAATGAGGACAAAGAATACGAGAATCAGTTTGGTTCGTATTCCAAATCTAATCTCTCTCGCTTTATATTCAGCGTCCTTCTGTTTTTGTAGTGCTTTCTTTTCTGCTTTGTCCATGGTTACTCCAGGATTTTGTGATGAAATCCTATTTCGGCGAGAAGCAGGCCTGCCTTCATCTCGCTTTCAGAATCTTCGCTCGCGCTGTCCCATTTTTTTATATCTGAATTATCGTTCTGCAAGTCCAGGTATATGAGCGAAAAGGAAACTGCCATACCACCGGTGCTCCAGGAAGTTCCCGTAAAATAGCTTTTGCTCGTTTCCTTTTGTCTTTCTATAATGGTATTTTCACCGGAGGTCATTTCTGTTTCTTTTATATCGGATGCGTAGGAATATCCCGCAGATACTTCAAACGATTTTGGGAGTTTAAGGGTGATCGCGAGGGCAGGGGAATATGTGAAGGAGTTGCTTTCTGTTCCCTTAAAATGATAATACTTTGAGTCATGAAATTCCAGAGTTTTCCGCGCCGATTCAAAGGGAACCTGTATGCCCATATCGATAAATACGCGAAGAAACGGAAAAATATTTTCCGAAATTCCCAGACGCATTTCTGGCGCGTCAAAGAATCCATACTGCAGGTTGTCGCGCTTGTCACTTTCACTCGAGAGGGTAGATCCATTGTAGACTCTGGTAACAGAAGCTGCATCTGTAGAGGTATAAAGATATGCGGGGTAGATAATGTTCGCTGTCAGGGCAGAAGAATTTTCGCGGTACTGGACGCCGGTTGCGAGAGTACCACCCATCGTATTGCTCGTTTCGTTTGATTCAAGAATCATCTTATTGTTAGAAACCGAGATTTCTGCGTTAAATAATTCCTGCGGTTGCTGCAAGCCAAAATACAATCCGCCGTCCAAAATCCAGTGTTCGTTTAATTGCCAGGCCAGTCCTAGGCGCGTATCGTTTCCCAAGGTTGTGGATTCAATGGTTCCCGTTCCCGTAGCTCCTGCTATACCCAAATCCGGAAAACCTTTAATGGAAACATGCGTATACGCAGAGGTAGCAGAGCCCGTGTACAGGCCAATGGCCATGTTCTCAAACCAGTTGCGAAAAACAATTCCGGCTTCTGGAGTGGCACCGTAAAATACACTGGAATCGGGATTGGGAATTGTGCTGAGTTCCAGAGAAACCGCGTAAGCCGGTCTGGCAGAAACAAAATACGAAAGTCCTCCCTTGTCTTCGAGAGTAAAGGCTGGCTGGAATCCAATGGAACGCGCGCCGTAAGAGGCGGAAGAGTACATTCCTCCGGGAAGAGAAAAATCTGCCGCGCTGCTTAAACCGGCAGACAGAAATACAATGGCAAGAAATGCCCGTCTCATGGGGTATGAACGCATAGTTGCATTGGACGGGAAAGGTTTTTTTAGCATCTGACATAAAATTGCTAAAATAGTTCAAAGCTTCTCCGATGAATGTTACATAATTCATTTGCATTCTTCGGCTTAAAAATTGAGCCAATCGAGAGAATGCGAGAAAGGGGTAAAAAGTGGGTGCTAATTCCGTCAAAATTGTAAAAGAATTCCAGCAGTATCTGGAAGTGGAAAGAGGTCTTTCCGAAAACAGTATTTTCTCGTATCTTTCGGATATAGGGAAGCTCGATAAATTTGTTTCAAAAAGTAAGAAAGATCTTACGGAAATAACTCGTAACGATATTAAAAGATTTTTACGAGAAGAAACGGAACGCCAACTTTCTTCACGCACGAGAGCTCGCGTAATTGCGTCTTTAAGACAATTTTACAATTATCTCGTCGAAACTGATATCGTGGGAATCAACCCCATGCTCAATGTAGAGTCTCCCAAAATTGTGCGGACTCTGCCGGATTTTTTAACACGCGACGAACTGCAGCATCTGTTCTCCGTATTCGATAAAAATAATCAACTGGAGCTGCGCGACAAAACCATGTTTGAACTTTTGTACTCGTCCGGTCTTAGAATTTCTGAAGCCTGCAATCTCAAAGTGCACGATATTGATTTAAGCAATTCTCTTCTCACTGTAACAGGTAAAGGAGATCGCGAAAGACTGGTTCCCTTTGGAGAAATCGCAGCGGGTCTTATCAGCAACTATCTGGAACACGTGCGTCCGTCTCTGGTAGAGAAAGAAGATTCCAAATTCATGTTCATTTCAAAAAAAGGAAGTGCTCTTTCCAGAAAAAGTGCCTGGAGATTATTACGCAAATACATTGAGCGCGCCGGAATTGAGAAAAATATTACGCCTCATACGCTGCGCCATTCCTTTGCAACTCATTTGCTCCAGAACAATGCAGATCTTCGCGCGGTGCAGGAACTGTTAGGACACATTGACATTTCCACGACGCAGATTTACACGCATCTTATTTCGCCGGAGCTTGCGGAGACCCATAAAAAATATCATCCGCGTTCATGAAAAAAAAGTTTTGGCTTATTGCAGCGGGCATTCTCTCCATATTGGTGCTCGCTGTTTTGCTATTCCTTATTTTTTTCCCGGCTACCGGTATAGCGCGTACGGCTGCCGGGCAGATATCCGAAAAGACTCATTATAAGATAAGTTTGCAAAAGGCTTCTGTTTCGTGGAAGCTTGCTCTCGCCATACAGGGATTGGAGATTCTCTCTCCCTCTTCAACACGGCCAGTCAAAATAGAAAAGATTGAGTTGTTTCCTCACCCGTTTTCCCTGTTCAGCAAAAATCCGGAGATTTTGTATTTTGCAGTTCAAAATGCAGATGTGCCGGAAGAATTTCTGGAAAGTCTTCTCGCTAAAAAAAAGGGGACGGGGAATGGACTCATTAGCCTGCCCGTTCCCCGGAATTTGGCTCTCCAAAAAATTCGTATTTTGTCACGGGAAAAGGGAACACCAGAAGAGTGGAATGTTTCTGTTTCGCGGCAGAAAAAAAAATCTTCTCCAGGAACGGTAACGGTACGGCATGCTTCTTCTTCCGGGAATGCCCGGCTGAATTTATCTGGAATAATACCAGATAACGCGGCGGGTTACAGAGAGTTTCATCCAGAGAAGGCAGAAATTATTTTTCAGTCTTACACGCCTCCGCTAAAATGGATTGGTAAAAAAAGTCCAGTTTCTCGTATTGTTGGAACCATACGCGCTCAGCGCAGCGGACAGGACTGGAAACTTTCGCCGGAAAAGCTTTCCTTTCTGTTTCGCGACAAAAGTGTTTCTATTGATTCAGCAGATTTACTGTTTCAAGAAGAAACGCAGCAGCTTACGGGAATTCTGTCTGGATACAGTGGCGGAGTACAGTTCAAGGTAGATCCACTTGTGGCGAATCGTTTTGGCCTTGAGAGAGCAGGCATTGTTGTTTCGGGAGAACTGTCTCCCTTGATGCAAAATTCTTCTTACACCATTTCTGGAAAATTTCTTGGAAATTTAGACGTAAAAAAGAATCGCCTCGCTTTTGGGTCTCTGGCTGCTTCGTCGCTGGTTTTGTCTGTTCCCACGCAGGAGATACTTCGCGCCCCCGTTGTTAAACTTTCTCTGGTGGGTTCTGAATGGCAGATAAGCCAGACACCGTTGCAACTGTTTGGTACACCGGTGACCATACAGGGAATGTTTTCGTTGCAGAACAAAAGATTTGCGCTGCGCGTTTCCGGAAAAAATGTGGATCTTCGGCATATTTTTCAGTCCCTGCGTAACCTGCCTTCCGGATCGGGTAAATCTTCTGTCGCTGGTACAGTAGAACTTGGTTTTGAAACTGCCGACATATACGGTCTTGCCGCAGAATCTCTTGTTTCCAGTGTGAGCATTGACCCAGATAAAATCGCCCTGAAAAATACGTCTTTGCGGATGTCGGGTGGAAAATGGTCAGGTACGTATTCTCTATCCACAGGGGCGCAAAAAACGCATGCGTATTCTGTTTCCTTTTCTGGAGTGGATTCCGTTGCTCTGTTTCGCGAACTCAACCAGAAACCTCCCTTTTCGGGAAGACTCTCCGGAGAATCGCGCGGAGTTTTTTCCGGTGCCACTCCGAATGAATTTTTACATACGCTGAAGGCTTCTTTGTCTGTAAAAACGGGATCGGGAAGAATCAGCGATTCCTTTTTGCAAAGGGGTGCCCTCAATGGTCCGCTGGCTCCCTTGGAACAAGCGCTAGCAAATATGGAATTTGATGATTCTTATATTGATCTGACTACCGATGCAGGAAAAGTGAAAGTGCAGAAAGCGTTGTTCCAAGGGGTCAATCTGCGCCTTAGCTTTTTGGGGTATGCTTCGTTTGCTGGCGAGGGCGAGGGGAATCTCAAGGTTCAGTTTAACGATGCTCTCATTGCAGGCATTGCCAACCCGGCGCATCTGGGGATACAGGAGCAGAAGATGGGTGAATTTTATCATTTGTCTTTCAGTTGTCATGGAAATATGAAAAAGCCCTCGTGCTGGTCTGCGGACTGGTAAAAAGATTGACGGTTGTTGAGTGAACAGAATAGTGCTCCTATGGAAGTCAAAATATCCCCGGAAAAATATGACGAGCTGCGCGACCTCAGTGGCGGAAATAATGAACTCATACAAGATCTGCTGGCAAAGTTTTTAGATAATTCACCGCGCCTTATTGAGGAGGCGCAGTCTGGTTTTGACGCAAACGATCCCAAAAAAATTGAATACGCAATCCACACGCTCAAGGGATCTGCCTTAAGTTTGGGCCTTACTCCCATGGCCGAATTTCTTGTAGAATTAAATAAAAAAACCAAAGCCAACGATTTTTCCACTTTGCCCGATGCGCTCCCCAAACTGCGCGACTTTATGGAAGGCGTGAAAAAGTATTCAGCGACTCTGTAAATCGATGGCAGATGGGAATCTTTAACAGGTTGTTGAAAAAGTCCCTCCGTGGACTTTTTGCCTGCGGGTTACGCATTTACCCTACGGGTACAGGCAACCCGCAAAAGCAGGCTGTTGTTTTTCTGTAGCCTGCTAATTTTTCAAAATATTGAAAAAATGATAAATTAATTTTATTGTACACTGCGCGAGGAAAAAAATTAATTTTTAGAGCTTTCCTTTTGTTCGTTAGCAGCTGTGCAGCGTACGGCCAGATAGTTTCTCTCTGTATCCCCTTTGCGGTGAGAAAAAAACTGAGTCGAGGAATACGTGTCTTCGTTCATCCATAGTACCGAACGGGGGCAAACGCCCATTTCTGCAAATTCCTGCAACAGAAGGCGTTTCTGGTCTAATAGTCTTTTTTCAGGATTGGATGAATGCGGATGTAAAAAAATAGGGTCAAAACGCGAATATACATCTTCCCCCACTTCGTAGTTATCGGCGTGTATATGGGGGCCTACAACAAAAATTATGTCATCAATTGTTTTGAAAAGTCCTTCTCCTTTAATTTTCTGCATTGCCTTTGTAAGAGCTTTTTTTTCGAATCCGCGCCAGCCACTGTGGAGTACTCCGGTCAAAGAACTTTGGGTAGAATAGTAAACGATGGGGACACAGTCGGCAGCGCGAACGCTTAGAGCAATGGAGCAGTCCAGAGTATAGATACCGTCTGCTTCGCGGTAGTAGTCTCCATCGATGGAATGGTCTGCTTCGAGAGTAATATCGGAATGGATTTGCCGAGTAAGAAAATGTCTTTTATCAGGAAACATCTTCTGAAAAAATAATTTAGGATCCTCTGGCTCTTTAGATTCTCCTCTCCCAATAAAATAAATGGTTCGTTCAAAACCGGGAGAGTGAAGTGTGAGGTCTTCGTGCACTTTAAGAGACAACGGGAATTACCTCTGCTGCTTCTATGTTTTTTTTGCGTTCATTAAATTGCGTCGTAAAAGAAACCTGCATGCCTTTTTCTGGCCGCTGATTGGATTGCCACTGGCTGCTGTGAAAGAAAATATTCTCTCTGGAAAGATTTGTTTTTATAAAGCCAAATCCTTTCTCGTTAAAAAAGTCAATGACGGTTCCAGTCCCCTGTACGCCTGGTGCAGGGGCATTCTGGAAAAGTTGCTGCTGCAGAGTTTCGGGAGTGGTTTCAATTCTAACTTCTGCGGAGAGTTTTTTGAGAAGCGCAGTAAATGTTTTCAGCTGTTTCATGAAAAAGGCAAAATCCAGATTTTTATACAGGCGTCCTTCCCAGGAATGCAAATGTACGAGATTGCGCACTTCCTTGCGAAATTCGTGGAGAGCGTTGGCAACATCCTCCGAGAGAACCTTGAGAACTTTTAATCGCTCAATGTTTTCAGAAAAGCCTGCATTCTCAATCACGCGGCTAAGGTATTCATATTCTTTGCCAATGATGCCGAGCGTATGGTCTTCTGTATTTGTTTGAATCAGGGGATCTACGAGCATGGCAAAAACGATGCCTTCTGCGACAATTCCCATGGTAACGAGAAGCTGGTAAAAATAGGAATTTTCCAGAGAAAGGGCAGGGCGGAAGACGCGGTATAGCCAGATCTGAAAATCAATGAGCTGGAGCAGATAAGAGATATTGGATTTGTATTCCGAATTTTTGAGAAAGGAAAAATATTCCGTGCGAAAAAAATCGACAGGTTTCACAATGCCCTTTGGAATCCTGACAGAAAACTGCTCGGAAAAATGGTCCGAATAAACCCTCATGAGCTCAGAGATGAGCCGGGTGACTTCTGCCGGGGGGAGCTTTTCTATTTCTTCAGTGGTCATTCTTTTTCATGTGTTCTAAAAGGTCTTCTTTTTCCCACGCAAAATAGCGGTTTAGGCCGTAATACCACAACACGGGAAACAGAATAATCCAGAAAGATAAATCGGTGCCCCAGGTAACAACGGCCACAGAAATCACGGGAATCAGGCTTAGAGCCAGGCCCGTATATTTCCACTGCAGGAGTTGCTGCAATTCTTCTTGCGTAAAAATTTCAGGGGAAAGAATTATTTTTTTTACAATTCCGCGCAGAGAAAGACCGTGTTGGCGCAATATGGGCAACAGGCGGACAGTTAGAAGAGCAGCATACAGCAGTGCTGCCACAGAGACGAGCAGGAAACCTGTTTTCATGGGGATAGTTCGCAATTTCACGGTGCAATGTCATGTATTATTATTTACCGCAAGAAACGTATGGTTACTTTAACCTATGGCTTGCAATGATTGTTATTTTTCGCGGGATCATTTCTGGGTGCTCGAGGCAGAAGAAGTTCTCCGCGCCGGAATTTCCGAGCATGCCCAGAACAGTCTGGGCGATATCGTGTTTGTCGATTTACCCAAACCCGGCATGTCTGTACGCGCCGGACAGGTTATTGGGACAGTAGAATCCGTTAAATCTACATCGGATCTGATCAGCCCGGTTACGGGAAAAATTCTCAATATAAACGAAGCAGTTCTCGATACGCCGGAGCTCATCAATTCGTCTCCGTATGGTGAGGGCTGGCTTGTGGAGTTTGTTGGCGAGATGGATCCAGAGTTGATGAGCGAAGATGATTATTTAAGTACGCTCTGAAATTATTGTCGCTGTCCCATAGTGGTCCACTTCTGTAGGCTACGACTTTGTCCACGAAGTGTCAGAGCAAGTTCTGCGCGGATGGCCATTCGGGGATTGCCATCCCTTGCAGAAGCTTATCCTAAGTCCGTGCTATAGGGCAATTTTCCTCCGTGGCAAACGTACCAGTAAAACAGACAGAGGAAAGCTTGCCGAGTAGGGCAAGCAGACTGTGCTTTTTCGCTTGTTTTTTATCCGCAGGGTAGAAATGTCCACGGAGGAATTTTTTGACAGCTTAATTGGTTTTAACCAGCCCTCCAATTTCCCTGTCTACCATAAAGAGTCCGCGACCTTCTAATTTAAGTAAGCTCTGAAAAAGTTTCAGAGCTTACTTCCGGTACATGGATGTACCGGCAAAACGCGGAGAAAACACCGGTTTTCGCAGCGTTTTGGAGCAAAACAGCGGGCTTTGCCCGTGTTTTGCGATCTGAAAAAGTCCACGGAGGGACTTTTTCAGAGGTTACTTAATGTTTTCTTACCTGAATGTTCTGCATGCGCGTTATTGGCCGATGGCGTATGGTATATGCTTCGCCGTGGCAGAAAGTATCGAGATCAAAGACGACAGCGTACATAGCCACGAAATGAGTGTAGCGAAATGAACTGTCAAGCGGATTCCCTTGATTTTACCCCAAGCGGCCTGCAGTGAGCTTGTGACTGCGTCGCTGCTTAGTTTACACCGAGCTTGTCGAGGTGCAGAACGAAGGGCCGGGCTTGTCAGGAATACATTTTACGATAGGATGAAAAGATTGAAGGCGTCTGAATTTAGTTTGCTCGAACTAAAAAATAAGTCCAAGAGGCCCCATCACTCGCGCCTTGCATTTGGAGAACTCCACGATGCAAAGGGTGGCTTTGCACGGAAACCTTGAAAAATTTATTAAGTAAGCTCTGAAAAAGTTTTGCCTTCGGCTCGCTTCGCGTTCAGAGCTTACTTCCGGTACATGGACCCCTCGGCTGCGCTCGGGGTAAATTCACCGGCAAAACGCGGAGAAAACACCGGTTTTCGCAGCGTTTTGGAGATTACCGAACGCCTGTTCAGCGTTCGGTATCCCAGCTCCCAACCCCTACCGGGGTTGGGAGTCTGTTGAGTAAAAATCCTGTTCACTGCGTGAGTGATGCGGCAGCAGAAAACGAACCAGGGATGCGGGATTTTGAACATAAATCCCGCTCAAAGATTTTGACTTCCCAACCAGAAAATGCCTTTCGGTATTTTCTGGTTGGGAAAAACAGCTGGCGAGTGCTGCGCACGGATGCGCGAATGGCCGCTCATGGCCTTCGCGGCTCATTGCACATTTAGGTATCCTCTGAAAAAGTCCCTCCGTGGACTTTTTGCCTGCGGCTTGCTACGCATTTACCCTACGGGCACAGGCAGACCGCAAAACCCTGGCAAAGCCAGCTGTTTTGCTCCATTTTGCTGCGAAAACATACGTTTTCTCCGCAAAATGCCGGTGAATTCACCCTGAGCGGAGTCGAAGGGTCCATGTACCGGAAGTAAGCTCTGAACGCGAAGCGAGCGAGCCTGCCCCGAGTGCCATTGCAAGACAATGGCGTACTTGTGCTGAGCCTGTCGAAGCATCGAGGGGAAGGCAAACTTTTTCAGAGCTTACTTAGGTATCCTCTGAAAAAGTCCCTCCGTGGACTTTTTCAGACCGCAAAACCCAGGCAAAGCCTGCTGTTTTGCTCCATTTTGCTGCGAAAACGTGCGTTTTCTTCGCAAAATGCCGGTCCATCCATGGACCGGCAGTAAGCTCTGAACCTTTTTCAGAGCTTACTCAGTTTATTTTTTAGTAAGTCTTAAAAAATTCTTCTTTCGACACTTTCACCGTGGAGAAGTGTTAGCTCGATATATAGTAAATGGCTATGCCAATTACAGGAACGGTAATTCCTGTGATCAGAAGCCATCCTCCTCTTCCGAAAATGCCCTGCTCTCCTCGTAGGATAAAGATTCCAAGAATTGTTATCAATATTAGAGACAAGGCAAAAATATCTGAAATCCATTTCCACCAAGCAAGAACATTGCGATGTAAAAGATTTGACTCGTAAAAAATCATGCGGCGGCTTAATTTTTCGTAATTCGCACTTTTTTCACCAAGGTTGATGAGCATAGATGCATTGTCGAAATAGATCTTTATCTGGTTATCTGTTGGAAAATCATATGTGAGATAATGCTTTTCTCCAACAAGCTCAGCCCAATGGAGTACAGTCTTCTCCGTAACGTCTTCTTTTCGATTCACTTTGTCCGGCAGAGATATATCTTTTCGCTCAATAGAAAAATCTGGATTCCAATCCTTAATATGATTTAGAGCAATTCCTGACAAAGAATATATTATGATCAGAGATGCAAAGACATATCCAAAATCCCTATGGAGAGTACGTGCATAGTATCTCCAGTTTGTTCGAGAAATTTTTTTGCCTTCAGATTTCATTTTATTCTCTTTGAATTATTTTTACTTTTTCTATTGCCGTATGGACAATCCAGTCTTCAACATTTTGATCAGGTAAAATGGCATCGGGACGATAGAGTACGCGCGTTTGTGAGTCTTTTACCATTTTAATGCCTCCCCCAATAATTTTCACTTGGAACATTTCATCAAAGGCCACGAGAACTGGAATGACAATTGCTTTCTTTTTGGTTTTAAGCACTTTTTCAACTGCCTCCGTTGTATTTTTAGAATTGTAACCAGCAATATGTCCGCACCAGCCATAGGAATGTGCATCAATGCCTAATTCTTTGTTCACAATTCCCGCACTCTCATTCATGAGATTTATCCATTCTTTTTCGTATGTCTTATCTCCATAGGCAATAAGTACAAGACCTTCATTAGCTGGATCCTGAGACAGGCTTTTGGCGCGACGAAGAATATTTTTCTCGATCATGTCTTTTGCATCGAGAAGATCTGTTATGACTACCTTTGCACGGGGCTTGTATCGTTTGATTTTTTCTAAACGCATCATTTCTTTAGAATGGTAATCAACCTTTTGCCCGATAATGGTAGGGATATCGTCAAAGGAATGCGGGCTGACTGTGATAAAAATTGGCACGAGGACGATGTCTGTAAATCCTTCGTCGTCAAACGCTTTTAGCTGTGTGGCAATGGACGGCTCGTTGTATTCCATAAAAGCTGTTTTAATTTTTACAATAGGTGTCTTCCCTATGATACGAGGACTCACACTTTTCTCCAGAGACAGAAGAGCTTCCCTCCATGTTTTGGAATGCGAACCATGGTTAACCAGCAATAAGCCAATTTTCTTATCTTTTTTTTCTACAGCATCTGTCTGCTGAATTTGGAAAAAGATCAGCATCATTGTTGCAAAAATAATTTTTTTCATTTTTTACTCCTTAAAATTAGTACTTGGCGCGAGCTCCCGCGTAAATTGTTAATGGCTCTAAGGGGGCGTATTGAATATCGCCGCTGTCCAAAAGATTGTTCCCGCCCGTAAAAATCTCCAGATGCGTGCCAAAACTTTTGGTAATGCGCAAGCTCAGAAGAGTATAAGGTTCGGCGTACAGTGTGCCATCCCCTGTGTAGTAGGGACGCTTTCCAATAATCTGGGCGCGTACATTCGCGGTGGTTCCCCATTCTTCTTCTTCATGAGAAAGTTCTGTGCCTGTCGTGAGCAGATGATGAATCCAGAGAAGCTGGTCGTACTGGAAGGTGAGTTGGCTAATCTGTTCCACTGTTTTATCTTTACTGTCAAGAAGATCCGAACCGCGCATATCCTGTTTATATTTATCTCCATAGAAAGAATAATGAGCCAATAGTTTTACGCGGGAGTCCGTACCGAATTCATACTCCGGACCAATGGTTGCAGCAAACGTTTGCGTCTGTTTGGTATCATCAAAGATTGGCCACGCCGATGTGCCAGAAATTCCTGCCTGATTTCTCAAGAAATAGTCTGCATTGCTCTGTATATTTAGTTTATTAGAAATAATAAACTTTGAGTTTTCTGCAATATGGAAATCATCAAATGATCGTCCCGTCATACCAATATCGGATGTATCCAGATCGTATGAGTCGCGCCTATGAAAACCTGTCGTAATATTTCCTGAAAAATTTTTCTGCTGGATGGCAACGGCAGCATTTGTATCAAAGGTATTGAGGCTTCCGTATGATGCATCTACCTCAATTTCAAGAGGATTTTTTGCTTTCCGCGTAATGATGTTTATTACGCCGGCCATTGCGTCAGAACCATAGAGGGCAGAAGAAGAACCGCGCATAATTTCAATCCGCTCAATATTTTCTGTGGGAAACCTGGAAAGATCGATAACGCCTGCGATTCTTCCCGCAATGCGTTGCCCATCTACAAGGACGAGAATATATTCGGAGCCAAGTCCTTCCATTTCCAGGCTTGAGCCAGTCATAGTTGATTGAGAAACCTCCATGCCAGGTTGTGTGTTCAGGATTTCTCCTATATGTTGTGCACCCGATGCTTTTATTTGTTCGCGACTAATAACTTCCGTATGAACAGGAGATTCAGAAAGTTTTTTATTGGTTCTGGTTCCTGTTACAACAATGGGCTCCATTTCAATAACATATATTTCTTCAGTACCACGAATGGACGTAAGGAGCAGCAGGTAAAATATTATCGTGCTAAAAAATTTCATTTGTGTACTCCATTCTTCATTCTTTACTTTCCGGTTACTGCAAGAGAAAAATAATATATGGAACGATAATGAGAATCCATATCATAATGTAAATATTTTTTTGAAATTTTTGAAAATTTTGAAAAAAAATAAATTTATTTCCTTTTTTGTTGCGCAAGGAAAGCTAACGGTGGGACTTTTGCCTGCGGCTCGTTGCACGTTCAGAGGTTACCTAAAAAAATTTTAGAGATTGCCTATTGAGGAAATTTCCACTCTCATTGTTGCTGCAATTTACAGGTAAGCGACAAAGAGCAATAGAACGGCAGGCCCTTGTAACGACACGCGACCCGCAGGGTCTGCAAGCAAAATCCGCACGAAGTGCACTTCCTTTCATTGTCAGCTATGTCTTTGGGTTTTACATTATGGGATCATTTTCCCTTTGGCAAGCATATCGACATGAAGTGGACGCAGTAGAGAGTTTACATCGAGTGGCTTACTTAGGTAACCTCTGAAAAAGTCCCTCCGTGGACTTTTTCAGACCGCAAAACCCTGGCAAAGCCAGCTGTTTTGCTCCATTTTGCTGCGAAAACATACGTTTTCTCCGCAAAATGCCGGTGAATTCACCCTGAGCGGAGTCGAAGGGTCCATGTACCGGAAGTAAGCTCTGAAAACTTTTTCAGAGCTTACTTAGCCTTGGGTTTGACTGCGAAGCAATGGTGTATCGAGGGGAGGGCAAACTAATCTCGAATCTAATGGAAAAACCCCTTTCCTGTGTTTGGATAAGGAAAGGGGTTTACCTGTGAGGTTTTCAAAGTTCAGGGAAACGTTAGTCCCTTATTGTTTTGCCTCACGCATTTTTTTCGCAGCTTCAACCATGTGCTGCAAGCTGGCTACAGTTTCCGAATAACCCCTTGTTTTTAGTCCGCAGTCGGGATTAATCCAAATATTCTCATCTGGAAGATAGTGGGTCATTTGCAATACATGGTCAACAATCTCTGATGTATTTGGAATGCGCGGAGAGTGAATGTCGTACACGCCAGGTCCAATTTGTCGGCTGTAATTAATTTTTTGAATGGGCTCCAGAATCTGCAGGTTAGATTTGGCAGATTCAATCGTGATAACATCAGCGTCCATTTGATCAATCTCTCCCATGATATCCCCAAATTCGCTGTAGCACATGTGCGTGTGAATTTGCGTTTTGTCTTCGACACCAGAGGTTGTAAGTCGAAAACCATTTATGGCAATGCGCAAGTATTCCTCTCTGTCTTGCTTTCGCAGAGGGAGTTTTTCCCGCAACGCAGCTTCGTCCACCTGGTTAAAGTGAATGCCAGATTGCTCTAAATCGTAAATTTCATCTCGAAGAGCGAGTGCAATCTGATACGTTGTTTTTTCCAGCGGATAATCCTCTCTAGGAAAAGACCAGTTGATGATAGTAATCGGTCCGGTAAGCATTCCCTTGACGGGCTTACTGGTCAATGACTGCGCGTAAGTTATCCATTCCACGGTAAAGGGGGCTGAGCGATGAACATCGCCAAAGATAATAGGGGGTTTTACACCTCGAGTTCCGTACGACTGCACCCAACCATTTTGCGTTGTGACAAATCCTTCCAGGTTTTCCGCAAAATATTCCACCATGTCGTTTCGCTCAAATTCTCCGTGTACGAGAACATCTAGCCCAATCTCTTCCTGTAAACGGATAACTTTTTTAATTTCCTCCTGAATGAAACGCTTGTAGTCGGCTTCGTTTATCTCTCCTTTCCTATATCGTTTGCGCATTTCTCTTACTTCCTGCGTCTGGGGAAAAGAGCCGATTGTCGTTGTTGGATATTTAGGTAGATTTAACAAACTTTTTTGAAGGGTGTCACGTCTTTTGTAATCGCTTGGGCGGTGAAAATCTTTTTCCTGTAATGTTTCTACCCGTTTCTGCACATCCACGTTTCTCCACTTTAGCGAGTTTTGTTTGCGCTTGTGCATCTCCTGGTTTTTTATAAAAAGGGGATTTTGAGCATAGTTGTCGTCTAAAGCGAGAATCGCAAGCTCCTGTAGTTCCTGCATTTTTTCAATCGCAAACGAAAGTTGTTCTTTAATTTCGTCTGGCATTTTTGTCTCATAGCGAAGCGAGTAGGGAGAATGTAACAGAGAGGCGGCTGTACTAAGAACGAGCCGCTGCGGATTAACAACCTTTTTGATTCGTTCTATCAGCTGCAGGGTTTTAGCGTAATCATTGGCCCAAACATTTTTTCCGTTTATGACACCGGCATACAATTCTTTATTTTCCGGAAATCCTTTCTTTTCGAGCAGGTTCAAGCTTTCTGTACCTTCTACAAAATCTATACCTACAGAGGCAAAGGGAAGTTCCATGATTGCTTCGTAAAAGTCACGGACGTCTCCGAAATAAGTCTGGAGATGTACTTTTAATTTGGATGGTTTAGAAAATAGATTTTTGTATATTTCAACGAAATCTTTGACATCTTCTGCAGATGCATCTAAAACCAGCGCTGGCTCTTCGAGTTGAATTTTTTCCACGTTTTCATTAGCAAGAGTCTCTATGAGCTCTGCGTACAATAGAGAAAAAGATGGATAATAATCCCGAATGTTTTTCCCTTGGTCTATGAAGCGAGAAAATCGCAAAAAGGTGTAGGGGCCTATAAAGGAGACTCGGAACTTTTTCCCTGTCTCTTTTGCCTCACGTAATTCTAACATCACTTTTTCAGGATTTAATTTCCAATCTTGGTCTTTTGAAATTTGGGGGACTACGTAATGGTAATTTGTCGTAAACCATTTTTTCATTTCAAAAGCACGCAGGTCCATCTCTTGGTTCTGAAAACCCCGTGCTACTGCAAAATAGCGCTGCAGGGTGGTTCCTAAATTCTCATGCAAATACTCTCTTGGTATTGCCCCAAATAAAAATGCTGTGTCGAGCATTGAGTCATAATAGGAAAAATCATTTACCGTAATTTCCGAAAGGCCCGCCTGGGTCTGCATGGACCAGTGTTCCTTACGTAGAGAGCTGGATATCCTTTCCAGTTCTGTTTCATCTATTTTCCCCTTAAAGTAATCTTCGATCGCAAATTTTAATTCTCTTTTTTTTCCAATTCTGGGAAAGCCAGAAATTGTGGTTTTCAATTTTTTAAATTCGTCCATAAACATATTTCTCCCGAAATAAATCTTTTGTCTAACCAGACAGATGCAGATTGTTGCTCCGAAGGGAAGACAGGGCAAGGAATCCGTGGCCTGCCTTTTTCATGGCTGATTAACATTAAGCACAAAGCAATCTAAAAATGCAGCTGAATTGATTTTGTGATGTTCTTAAGAAGCGGTCTTTTCCGCAATGAAATTAGCTCAATGTAGACATGGCGAACCCTCCGTTCTTGGGATTTGCAGGTAAGTCTCCTGGCTCCGCATCTCCCTACTCACCTGCCTTCCCGTAATCCAGTGGCTCATTGGTTTTCGTCCGCGTTACAGTAGCGGGGGCTGCGCCGGTCTTTCACCGGTCTTCCTCGTTATGCGCTCGACGCGCACCTGCAGTGGGCGCCATTCCGCACATTGGATATATTGTGTCAAATTTTTCTGTTCCACTCTAAGGCTGCAACGTAGAAAGTTTTCTACAGAATTGCTTTTCTTCTTTTGTGTTTGCGAATATACGTAGGGAACCTCTGAACGCGAAGCGAGCGAGCCTGCCCCGAGTGCCATTGCAAGGCAATGGCGTACTTGTGCTGAGCCTGTCGAAGCATCGAGGGGAAGGCAAAACTTTTTCAGAGCTTACGTTACTTTTATCTTTGGGTAAACCATCTTTTTTTAGTTGATCCATTCGCAGAAAAGCGTAGAATGGCGCATGAACTGGTTAAAGGCTAACTTACTCACTGCCGTATCGGGAATTCTCGTTCCCCTTGGGCTTCTCTCTTTCGTATTATTCCTGACCGGGGCCACGTTTATATCGGGAGATATTCTTCTCCTCGGTGTTGTGCTTGGGGTTCTCGGATTTATTTCTCTCATTTTTGTACTGGTACCCAAAATGAACTATTTTGGGTTGGACAGAACACAAACGATGGGAATGCTCATCGCTCTCACGTTTTCCGGTCTCTTTATACTGAGCTTCAAAACGCTCACTGTGTTTGATGCCATCGAAGAGTTTTCTGTCGATCTGCGCTTTCGCCTGTCTTCCGGAAAATTGATCATCGAAGAGCCCGTTCCCGGCACCAAGGTCACGCATTTAAATCCCAAGGCCCACCCGGCCATTCAGATTATCGGGATAGACAACCAAGCAGTAGACGCCTGGCAGGGTTTTCCTTTTTCCTGGGACCGCTACGCAACGCTTCTGACAGCTCTGAAAGATCAGACATACAACTCCATCATGTTCGATATTTTCTTTCTCGACCCGGCTAAGAACAACTATGGTCTTCTTGGCCTCGTCGAGAAGCTTCGCCTCGAAGCAGAAGACTATATCAACCAGGGCAGGGGAATCCAGTACAGTGCTGCTGAACTGCGCGCCAAATCTGCCTACTTTTCTGAAGCCATTGAGAAGAATGGCAGGGTTCTTGTCGACTACGCATTTGAAACCGCCTTCGTAGATTCAGAGTCTCTCAATGCCATGCTTTCAGATCCAGACATGAAGCAGAGACTGGATGCCTTAAACCAGTATCGCATTCCCAACGAGAATATAAAAGAGAACGAAAACCTTACAGCAGACAATGAATGGGTAACGTATCCGTCCATTCCCATAGCGCCCATTGCGCGCACCGTCAAGGGGCTGGGAGGAGCAAACGTAAAATATGCCACGGGAAAAACCAATTACCAGATGCCCATGGTGTTTAAATGGCGTTCGCAGCTGTATCCGTCCATTTCTCTATTGCTGGCAACGCGTTACTATGGTATCGATGTGACCAAAGACGTAGAGGTAAACTTGGGACATTACGTTAAGCTTAAGAATATTCCAGAAAAGACTGTGTCTCGCGGATTCGGCAGCCAGGCAACTATGGCAGATATCATGATAAAGCCCAATAAAAACCGCGAAGTTGTTATTCCCATAGACCAGGAAGGAATGATGAATGTCAACTTTATTGGGCCTGCCTTTTCTTTTCCAGATGTTTCCATTCATGAAATCAATTCCACGTACGAAGAAATACCCGATGCTTACGGCGGAGAAAACAAAGATCTTTTTCGCGATAAAATCCTTTTGGTGGCCATGTATTATGCCACAGGGGTAGCGCGAGATATTCACCCCAGCCCCTTTGGCAATATAGCGGGAATTGAGCACCATGCCAATGCGCTCAACACCATTCTGATGCAGGATTTCATCAGCTATGCCTCAGACTGGGTCAATTTTGCGATTTTTTTGATCATTGGGGCATTGATCGGGTTTATTGTTCCGCGCTATTCCATTCGCCTAGTGCTGGGCCTTATTTCTGTCATTGCTTTGTTGTTTGCCTTGGAGACATTTTTCCTCTTTAACACAATGAATTATATCCACACATTCCTGACGCCTTACATACAGATGGTTCTCACCATGATTGCCATTGTAGCTTACAGGGCCCTTTCGGAAGAGCAGAATGTGAAGTATATCCGCTCCACGTTCTCGAAGTTTGTTTCCAAAGATGTGGTAAACGAGCTTCTGGCTAATCCGGAATCTCTGAAGTTAGGAGGCGAGAAAAAAGAAATCACAGTATTCTTTTCTGACATTCGCGGGTTTACCACCATGTCAGAGGCGCTTACTCCGGAACAGCTCGTGCAGTTGCTCAATGAATATCTTTCGCGCATGACGGATATTGTTCTGGGTTACAAAGGTACGGTAGATAAATACATGGGAGATGCCATCATGGCTTTCTGGGGCGCTCCGGTTCAGACCAGCGAACATGCCTATCTCGCCTGTCTTGCTTCTGTGCGCCAGCTCGAGGCTCTAAAAGAGCTGCAGAACCACTGGAAGGAAAACGGATATCCCGTGATAGATATTGGGATAGGTCTCAATACGGGATATGCCGTCGTGGGCAACATGGGGTCTGCGCACCGCATGGATTACACCGTAATGGGAGATACCATCAACCTGGGTTCGCGTTTAGAAGGAACCAACAAAGTTTACCATACGCGAATTATCATATCCGAGAACACGTACGAAAAAGTAAAAGACAGAGTGGTGGTCCGCGAGCTCGATCTGATTCGCGTAAAAGGAAAGCACGAGCCCGTAACTATTTACGAACTCGTCGATATCAAAAACCGCGCCGATCTCGACGCGTATTTTACAGCCACCTGATTACCAGGTGTAAATATCTGCGCGGTTGATCTCTTCAAAAAAGATCCGCCGCTCTTTTCCCCGGGGGGCCAAGTCTACAACGGCGTTTGGCTCTATCCGGCGGTTTGGATGCATTACCACGGTTTCTCCATTTTTCAGGAGCAGTTCAATCGTGAGTCCCTTGTGTTTAGCGTAAATTCCCAACAGTCTTTTCAGTTTTTCCTGATTTCCTTCTATATTTGCGTTCATGGTTTCTCCGGGGGTATTATCCATCCTGGATTTTATAAATCTCCCTCCCTCCCTGGAGAGTGTCCTGCATGGGACATAATATGTATCGGTTATTTCGGTAAAAGCTGAAGAGTTTTCTATTCTACCATGCCGGGATTGGCCAACGTGCCGGACGTGCCATCCGCATGGATATAACCCGCATTCATGCTGTCGGTAGAAAAGGTTTGCCCATTATTAACAGTTGAATATGCAGAACAGCTCTGGGTCTTTGAAGCAGTCATGGCAGATTTGGGCAAGACCATGGAGGCCTTTCTGTTGGCCGCATTTTCTCCCTTAGAGTCCCACGTAGTCGTGCAGCTCGTCATAGAAAATACGGCAGTGTTTTCAGCATCCACAATCTGCAGGTCAGTGCCCGAATTGGACAGCGCGACAGAAGAAGTTACCCAGTCCGCTGTGCTCAACAGTTTGCCCGTCTCATTGGCTATCACAAATGTTGAACCAGGTTGAATTTTGGTACAGGCCGGCAGCACCAGATCCGTCCCGCCCGTTCCGGCCCCCTTGATTTTCCAGCCACCAACCGATACGGCCTCTGTCCCTTTGTTGTAGAGCTCCAGGAATTCATCTGCCGTGTGTTCGGTAAGGTCTGTTTGAATGGAGCCCATCCAGAGAACCTCCGAAATGACAACCTGCCCGGAAGTTACAGACAAAGCTGTGTCGGCAGTGCAGGCAGGGCTTTCCCAGGTAGAAATATCGGGTATAGGGTATGTGGAGCCGGGTGCATCGTGCGGGCCCTCGGCTATCAGGCGCACCGTAATGGGAATGCGGCGGGAAATAAGATCCGGCGCAGCCGGCCGCGTAAATACGCTGGACGTAGGCAGAAAGCGGTTCTCGGCCTGGTTTTCGCTGCGAAGAGCTCCAAAATGGACGCCAATATACATGTAGAAGCGCTCGCCATCGGTAACGGGATGGTTAAGGCTCTGGAAGCTATTGTATTCGCCCAGATATTCCGCCGGATAGCCGGAGCCATCGGCATCATATACTTCCATGTTGTGCGTTGTGAGCGATGTATTGAGAAAGCGAATGGGGTGCGGATTGATGCCGCAGACATAGTTGTTGTCTTCCCAGTAGCTCTGGTAGCACTGCCAAAGATCTTCGTCTACCGTGCCTTCGGGATCCTCTGGCATGGAGCTGGAATAATTGGCGCCTGTTTCGTCGTACTGCAGGGATGGCGCATACGTGTCGTAGTCGTCATCGTATCCGTAAAAACCGGGCTCATTGGTGAAGGCTATGGCGTCTATCTGGTCGTTTAAAAAAATGAGTCTGTCTTCGCAGCGCTCCCGCTCTCTTTCCGTAGGCTCATGGAGGCATTCTGCCGAATAGTTGTTCTCTTTATAGACATACGCCACAAAGACGCTCGTTTTGTCGAGGCGGGGCAGGGTGGAAAAATGGCGGGAGGTGAGTTGTACCTGCATGCTGCCGTCTTCCCTTTGGATTACATATCCCTGGTTTTGTGGTTCTTCTGTGGTTTCAGAACCGCACGAAACGACAGCGAAAGAAAGAAAAAGGGCAGCAAAAATAAGGCGCATGGCTAATCTTTACGGTAATGCGCACAGTGCAACTACTTTTAGGTAATGCAACTCCTGCCAGAGCACTGTTCAATAAAATAACAATTTGAAAATGAACAACTTAGGTAAGCTCTGAACGCGAAGCGAGCGAGCCTGCCCCGAGTGCCATTGCAAGG
>DYKF01000239.1 GCA_020722745.1 Caldithrix sp. | reverse complement strand
AATTATGGCTTTCAAAACTGTTTGACCATTTCGGCGAAAAACGAACTTTGCCGCATGCGGCGCATTTTTCTTTCCGTTTTCATCTCCCTTCTGTTGTCGTCCTGTTCTGCATTTAATGACCCAGGTTTGGGGGACGGCAATGCCCGCATTTCCGTGTACATGAACGATCCCGGCGTGAGCGAAAAGACGATGGTTTACACGGGGGTAGATCTAGAGCTTGCCGAGCTTATAGACCAAGCCGAACAAACCGTGTATTTATCGGTTTATAATTTTTCCAAGCAATCTATTATAGACGCCATTTTGCGTGCCGAAGACCGCAATCTGGAAGTTAAAGTTGTAGGGGATATTGATGAATATTTCACGCATGGTTACCAGGAAATGGCGATTCACGGTGTAGACATGAGTCTGGGAAATACGGGTGGAATCCAGCACAATAAGTTCTGCGTGGTAGACAGCCGCTATGTCTTTACAGGTACTGGAAATTTGTCCAATACGGATATGGACCGCAATAACAACAACTGGTATATTCTTGAAAGCCCCGAAATGGCGGAGCATTATACGGCAGAATTTATGCAGATGTATAATGGCTTATATGGTTCCAAAAAAAGACCGAGAGCTTTAGAGGGTTCCTTTACGGTAAACGGCATTCCCATCGAGATTTATTTTTCTCCTTACGAAGGTGCCGATGCCATGGATGCGCTCATTGATCTGGTGCGCAGTGCGGACACTTCTATCCATTATATGATTTTCGCGTTTACCCACGACGAGCTCGACAATGCATTAGTGGATATGGCGCGCAACCAGCATGTGCCCGTCTATGGCGTACACGATTCTACCTTTGTGATTGGCGTTTCGGAAGAGGCCCCCAAGCTGTATGCCGCCGGGTTCAACGACGACGGTTCGCAGACGCCTTTTGGTCCGTTTGTGCGCTGGGATGGCAACGAGAATACGGCTGTGCTCAACAATCCTGCGCACGGCGGCAAGCTGCACGCCAAGACCATGATTATAGATGCCGGCACGGATCACGCACAAATGGCAACAGGCTCGTTTAACTGGTCCACCAATGCCATCGATAACAACGACGAAAACCTTTTAATTATTCGCGACGCAAAGATTGCCAATACGGTATACGAGCAGTGGAAAAAAGTGTGGAGCGTTGCCAACGACATGGAGACAAAAGTTGGTTCACCGTCGGGAGACAATGCCTCCATGCACGATGTGATTATCAGTGAGGTGAGCTGGGCCGGGCGAGGCCGCGACGGAACATCTCCCGTGGCCAGCGATGATTTTATTGAAATTTACAATAACACAAACTATCCAATAGATTTGTCTCACTGGACGATTGAATGGAGCAACGAGAAGTTTAAGCAAATGTATCCGATTCCGGATTCCCGCAACTGGTATTACGAGGTAAAAAACGACTGCGGGGAAGGCGCAAAACAGAATCTGCTTTGTCCCGGAGCATTTCGCGTGATCTTTGCCGAGAATCCGTCTGCGTATGCGGTCATAAACAGCCAAAAGCGTTCGAGCGACAACTGGATGGTTTCGGGTACCAAAAACTTTAAGCTGGAAAAAAATAATTTTAAGTTGCGGCTGTACGACAAAGGGATGAACCTGATTGACGAGGCAGGCGATGGCGGTAATGCCCCGGCGGGTGGTTTTGATGGCGGTATTGTGTACAGCATGGTGCGCCGGGGGTATGATTCTGGTACCACAAAATTTGTCGCTGGTAAAATGCTCACGGGCTCCAACCCGGCGGCGTGGTATACAAATACAACCGATTCGCTTGTGTGTCTAACGCCAACGTCTGACGGTACCTACACAGATGATTTTGATAACAACTCGGATACGTGTACGGGCGCTATTACTTATACCTATGCCACGCCGGGCAAGCCGCCTGCCACAGAGGAAGCTCCCAAAATTGTGCGCGTGGAAGTGTTGAGCGATTCTAGTCTCAATGTATATTTTGATGGCGAAGTTTCCAACTGTTACGATAACGGAGATTTAGATGTGGATGTGTACAGCGCAGGGTATGACAATATTGCCGGAACAGTAAGCTTATCTAATATTTATCCCGGCATGGTGCGCGTGTCTGTGGGTGGTGCTACGCCTTTTGCGACAGCGACAAAAGTATTTAAGATCGTGCCAACGGCGACCTGTACTACTTCGGGAGGTGCAGCAGCAAATACCACGGCCTATTATTTTAACGGTTACGGTGCATCGCGCGCAACCGTGGAATTTACAAAGGTAGATACCAAAGCGGGTTCTATTGATCTAAAAGTAAATACTGGGGGCAGCGTATCCAATTTGCGGATTTACGATTATTCTGAAAGCGGCTTGCGGGAAATTTATCGCTTTGGCGCCTTGCAGGTTGCCGCTGATGATGTTATCAACGTGCATTTAAAAGCTTCTGCGGAAAGCAGAGAAGATATTTTGGATGAAGGTTCTGGCACGCGGGCAACTCCCTATACCATAGACCTGGTAGAGGATGGCTTGGCAGGAACCGAAAACGTATTGTACTTAGCCTACTGCGATTTAACCAAACCGAAATATTGTTCTACAGCAGATATCCAAGATATTGTCTATTACAGCGATTGTGATAACGATTCCAAAACTTCTATGATGCATCAATCCCTTCGTTTTTTGTATAGCCATTTTAATTCAAGCTGGTCGCTTCCACAGCGGCCCAAGGACGAATGGAACGACGCCGCCACACAGGGTGCCTCGGTTTGTTTGACTTCTGGAAAGGTGACGCGGCGGACCGGTGTTACGGGTATTGGCAAGGATAAGTGGTAATTGTATAGGCTGTTTTCTGCGCGGTTTGCCGGAGAATTTACTCTGACAGAGTTTACCCCGTCAAAGCTTACCTCGAGCGCAGTCGAGAGGCAGTGGACGCAGTAGCTGAGGGGAAGGCAAAGTTTTTTAGACCACTATATCATGAAGAAAAAAAGGTGGTAATATGATTAAAATGATGATAGCGTTTTTTCGGGATTTCTTTGTGATGCGCCCAAAAATTAAAAAACAAAAAACATGGATGAAAAAGTTTGCCGATAAAAAAGGCTACCAGCTCAATCCTAACTGGATGATGTTTACAAATCTTGCTATGTGGGTGACAGAAATGGAAGACACCTTTGGAAAGAGCTATTGTCCCTGTTTTGAGCCCTCTTCCGATGAGGAGTTAAACAGAAAAATGCTCTGTCCCTGCAAATTTATCGAAGAGGATATAAAAGATTATGGAACCTGCCACTGAGCCCTTTTTGGTGCAAAGGATCTTGCCGAAGACGGCTGGAAACAGTCTAATGATCGGCTTAAGGCAGAATACCGCGTGCCTCTGAAATTGCAGGATGGAGTTTTAGATACGCGCGGCATGCCAAAAGACAAGCATCGCGGTTTGCCCGTTCCCGACGCCATGCACCAGTTGAAATCGGCTTTGATCCATTATGAGGGGAAAGAGATTTCTGTCATTGTGGAGCGAGAGCAGGAAGTTCAGAATATGGAGAAGATTGCCAAATATCGCGGTTATAAGTTTTCCAGCGAAAAGAGAGACGGTTTTTATCAAATGGATTTAAAAGTTAAGTAAGACCTAAGTAACCTCTGAAAAAGTCCCTCCGTGGACTTTTTCAGACCGCAAAACCCTG
>DYKF01000238.1 GCA_020722745.1 Caldithrix sp. | reverse complement strand
GTTCTGGAACGCATCCTTGTGCGCTGTGTGCCAGTAGTTGCATCATAATATTTCTGCAACCAAATCCACAAATAGGTCTGTTTTTGCTTTCAATTCATCCGGAAGATCGGATGGAACATTATAATCGGCCCATGAAGTGGATGGCTTGTCTGTGGCCTGTTTCTTTGTCGGAGTCAAGGCTTCAATAAATGCCTGATCCGAAAAGGAACCCAAGGCCGATTTATGGCGGGCATACCAAGCATGCCGTATATCGACCTGCGGGCGAACATAGGATGCTGTCTGCTTATAGGCATGGGGAATCAACTTTAGCATAAGTTCAATGTCCTCTTGAGTACATCCCGACTTCTGGGCGGCTGACGGGTTCACAAAGAACGGCATGCAGTAAACCGCATGCTGAACAACTCGATAAGCTAATGGAGCCATTCCCCGATCCAAACCTTCCTGCACACCAGCTTTATTCGTATTTGTTTGTCTTTCGATCAAGATAGGAGCTATGGATAGCCCCATCCCAAACTGAACGGCACCTGTCTTGATTGGCAATGTGCCGCCAGATTCAAGAAAAGTATTGCCGAACAAACGCCCGTCCCAATATCGGGCAATGAACTCTTCCTCCGACAAGGAATTGATCTCTGTTCTATTTCTACCCCTGCTTTCTAATATCTGGAATTTATTTGCATCCAAGCGCAATAGACTCGCCATTTCCTTCCATGCCGGTCCTTCCTTATTCTCAACAAGGTCACGCAACTTACGTTTGAATGACACAGGAGAAATTTCTCCGCGATCATCCATCCGTTGCCGCGGGTCACTTTCCCTGTCTGGATCCCCGTTCGGATTGGAATTGATAACTTCCAGGACTAGCAACCCAACTGCCCGTTTTTCGACATTACTCATTTTTATCTCCTTCGTTTGTGTTTTCTTGTTTTGACTCTGCATGTGCGAGGTAGCCAAGTAGTATCTGTGCCTTAAGCACATCGTCGGTTGAATCTGGAATCGTTATCTCGGACAAGAGTTCAGAGACAATTCCCATCTGCTTCTTTGTCCACAGCGCCAACCTATACTCTTCTCCGTGAACACGATCTACCCAGGCTTTGTAGGGAGCGATTCGCTCGCTCAATCTGGCAAGCCCTCTGACAGGATTGTCCAGCGCCATTTGAAGTGTGGCATTTCCCAGTAATTGGTTTGGGATTTCTCCTTCTTCTTTATTTCCATCCATTTTCTTTTTTCGCACATGCCGGCAATATTCCTTGTGCAGACAATCAGCCAAGGACAGAAGCCGCCCAACATTGTACCCAGGATCTTTCATGTATTTCTCCTTTGTATGATTAAGTTTGAATAGAACGATTCCCAAAAAAGCAACTGCTTGTAGTGTCGCGTGTTTGGCCGGAATCGAATATTTATCTAAGATATCGCGGTCCGAGGCATTGCCAGCTCTTCCAATGCCAGCTAACAGCGGTCTCATGCGCTGAATTATCATTTGGAGCGTCGCTCGTGCAGCCGTTTGCGTTCTTCCACCCCGCTCAAAAAACAAATCGTATGCCGATAACAAAGAGCACCCATCCAACTTACTACTTTCCGTTCCTTCCCGAATCCATTGATACTGAATCAAATGGAGTAAATCAGCTGGAAGCGGGACAAATGGTGCAAGTTTTTCGGTTTTTTCGCCTTTCTTTCTAGGAAGATACAGCGCATACGGCGGATGGTTACTCGCAGCCTGCTTCCAAACATTAACGGCTTTGAACAGTTCCGCAGTAGAGCAAAAGTCATTCAGAACAATCTGCGACTGTCCCTTACTGATTCTTCGAATCACAAAAATCCTGATTTTAGAATTGGTTCCTATTGCCCTGTTTCTCTGTAATACATCACACACAACTGAACTTATTGATTCAAAGCGCTGTTCTGATGAATCCGAATTTCCCCCCATGAGAAGTGCCAACTCGGCGTTTTGCAACTCAGGCATATCTTCAGCATAGCATATAAGTAAGTCTCGTTTTTCCTTTTTCGAATTCCCTTCCCATTTGCCGCTTGAAACTGACATCCATGTCTTTAACTCGTGGTCATCTGAGGTAATGTAGCGAATAACATTGTCCAAGCGATCTGAAGCCTCTTTAGACACAGGGAACACTTCCGATCCTATTTTTCTATATCGAGTATGACATTCTGCATCTTTGTTCATAGCCATCAAAAACGTGTTCCCAAGCATTGGGAGATTCGGATTCGGAAATTTATCGACCGTTCCTTGTGTCATTTTTCCAGTCAAAGGACAAAGATATGTTTTTTCCCCGTTTCCCGCAGAAGATAGTGCCTTGGCCAGGGAAGTAGACTCATTAATATCTGCCACAAGAGTCTTTTTATTCGAGTTATTAAAAATCAATGTCACCTGTGGTTGTTGTTTCGAGCCGGGCTTGCCAATAAACAAATCCTGAGCCAAGTCAAAACAATCCAAACGCCCGTTCTTCAAATTAGAGACCAACATTTGGGTTATTTGAACAAATAGACTATCAAACGCATCTTCTGAGAATGTTTTGAAAATATCAAAGCAATGAATCAAATCTGCCAGACCAGCATTATCATCCGAAAGATTAGGAAGTATGACTTCATGCGAAAATTTATATAGGCGGTTCCACTTGTCTTTTTTCCATGCCGCATTTTTCTTCTCTGTGTCGGATGGATGAATATCTGGATAGGATTTTAATAGCTCCTCAATTTGGGCAAACCAAGATTCCCGATCTTCTTTTGCTCCTGCTTCTGCAATTTTTTTCAAAAACTCGGAATCCTTAAGACATCCCCATAATGGATCGGTGTTGATTTTTGGAAATGTTGCCTTGTTGCTCTCCTCGATATTCCAAAATGACTTGACCTGTTCAGGCGAACAGTATTCCAGCGAAGCGATCTTCCCTTCCTTTGTGACATTGACCAGCAACGCTTCGCCCTTTCTGACACCTTTTATCCATGGATGACTAACGGGAATATTTATCCGGTTTATATCCAACGCCTGACTTAGCATTTGTAATTCATTGAGCATAGCAGAGCACCCCGTTTTCGATTTTGACATTTTGCTTAAATCTCTCATCGGGAGCATTAAAAGGCGAAACCAGCATGGAAGGAATGACCTCATTGATTGCCGTCTCCACCTTGGTTTCGGCTCGAAACGGGCCAACGTATGAAGGAACGAATTCCTTCCATCCAAGACAAGGCACATGCCAGCACTGTCCTTTTTCAAGGCGACGCATAAACATCTCCTGCAAAGCGTGCCGTGAGTTTGTCCCTTCCGGCTCCTTTCCGCACAATAAAATCTCACCGTATATACGATAGCAGACATTGGTCAGAATCATGGCCATGTGCTGGTAGCTTGCTCCATCGCTAATCTGGTTTGGTTTTCTTAATGGCCCACCATAATTTGTTGCATATTTTTCGTAGCGTATCGGTCTGCACAGCTCAACCTTGGTGGGCTTGACGTAGGCAGACTTCATCCGAGCAATGCTTTCGAACATTCCTTTCGCCGCAGAAAATGTCGGAGCGGGATAGGATACGAATGAAGCCCCTGTATCCGGTCTTGAAAACATCGCATTGGGCCCTTCAATCTCAAACTGAACTTCGTATTTTTTCATGAGTTATGACACTCCTTACTCCATCTTACGTTATCCTATTGTGAACATTATACTCCATATTTT
>DYKF01000237.1 GCA_020722745.1 Caldithrix sp. | reverse complement strand
TGAGGAACTCCTCCGGGCGGCTAAAATACCACCTGAAATACGAAATTTGCCCCTTTGAGCGGCTCTGGCAGGGGCCACTTCCGCCCGGCTACGCCTTTGTGCACTGGTAAGCCCCGCAAAACCATGCGGTAACACTAAACTTCGCCGACGCGATGTCAAGCTATTTATAACAGCCCCGCCCGGGCAGCAATCAAGGCTCTCTGCAGCAGAACACTTAAAATGTTAGCAAAATCCCTGTAATACAGCTATCTGCCGAACAGCACCATTGTCTACCAGGCCCCAAAAACAGCATAATAGATTGACAGCTGCCGCGAAAGTTTTACAGGGATTCATGCAGGAAAAAAATCGAAAATTTCCACGAGTAAAACCAAACGTAACTCTCGAATACCAGATAGCCAGTGAGCACGAACCCAGCCAGAATGCCACGCCTCTCGACGTGAGCGCAAGCGGCATCTCTTTTTGCACGGAAGACGATATCGGTATAGATTCCGTACTGCGCCTCACGATACATCTCGAGGGAATAGACCACCCCATACCCGCAATTGGCCACGTGGTTCGCAGCTACATGGAAGAAGAAAAACACTGCCACGCAGTAGAGTTCAATTCCATCGACTACGACGATTTTTTGACCGTACTCGATTACACGCTGGCCGGCTACGGCGACTGACTACCCAAGCAGCGGTGCGAGCCGCTCGTGCTCAGCGTGGATTTTTTCCCATTTTTCCATGGTGAGCGCCAACTCCGCCTGCAGCGTTTCTCGCTGCGATGCTAACGCAGCGATGTCTCCGCTGGACGTGGCAAGCTGCCCTTCTATGGCGAAAATGCGCTCCTCTAGTTGTGCTATGTTTTTCTCTGCTTCTGCCGAATCTTTTTTTAATTTAGACACTTTGTTTTTAAGGGCTTTGCGCTCCTCGTACGACAATGCGGGAACAGCCTTAACCGGCTCTTCTTTGACTGCAACACCTGGAACAACGACTTCTGCCGCGTCTTCTTTTTTGCGCAGATTGGGATTGGCTCGGGCCAGATAATCGTCCCCCAGTTTGTCGAGATATTCCACATAGGAACCCGAAAAGTCGCGCAGCCCTTCTTCTGTGATTGCCAGAATGCGCGTCGCAACAGTCGACACAAAATGTTTGTCGTGGCTCACAAAAATAACAGTGCCATCAAAGGTGGCCAGAGCCTCTTCAAGAGATGCCACGCTTTCCAGGTCGAGATGGTTGGTGGGCTCGTCGAGAATGAGAACATTCCCCCGCGCAAGGACCATTTTGGCCAGCAACAATCGAGCCGATTCTCCCCCGCTCAATGCCTCAATCTTTTTGTGAACATCATCTCCAGAAAACAAGAGGGCTCCCAGCGTACCACGAATGGTGCCAATGGAAGCCTCTGGCTTGTAAGCGTACAGCCACTCGTACACAGTTTCGGGACCGGACAAAGCCTCGTGGTGGTCCTGCGCAAAATAAGAAATTCTTACCTCGTGCCCCCATTTATACGTACCCGAATCGGGCTTGAGTTCATCCTGAATAATTTTTAGAAGCGTGGATTTACCAACGCCATTTGGACCCACGATGGCAACTCTTTCACCCCGTTCTATTTCAAAAGTCAAATTCTGAAACAGAGTTCTTGCGCCATACGATTTTAAAAGTCCGGAAACAGCGAGCACTTCGCGGCCCGTCGATGTTTCAAATCCAAACCGGATGGAGGGATAAATACGCGACGTTTTTTTTATATCCGGCAGTTCTATTTTATCGAGCTGTTTTTGCCGAGACTGCGCCTGTCGCGCCTTGCTGGCCTTAGCACCAAACCGGTTGATAAAATCCTGCAGCTCGGCCCGCTTTTTCTCGGCACCCTCTGCCTCTTTGATGCGCTGTTCCATGGCAAGACTTTTGGATTCGACAAAGTCTTCGTAATTTCCCGTATACAAAGTTACGGTTTCGTAATCGACATCGGCAATGTGGGTGCAGACGCGGTTCAAGAATTCACGGTCATGGGAAATGAGAACGAGAAGCCCCCGATACGAAGTTGCGAGAAAATCTTCGAGCCAGCGAATGGAAACAATATCGAGGTGGTTGGTGGGCTCATCTAACAGCATAATGTCGGGATTCTGAAACAGCACGCGAGCCAAAAGAACGCGCAGTTTGTATCCCCCGGAGAGCTCCTTCATTTTGCCCTCCTGCTGTTTGGTAGAAATGCCCAGACCAGAGAGCAACCTGCCCGCCGTTGCTTCGGCAGAGTAGCCGTCTTCTTTTTCTATGATTTCTTCGAGAATGGCCAGGCGCGTTCCATCGGCATCGGTGAGATCTGCCTTTTCGTAAATGGAGTCCCTTTCGCGCAGTGCTGCGTGCAGTTGCGGATTTCCGCGAATGACGACATCCATCACGCGCTCTTCTTCGTACAGAAACTGGTCCTGTTTGAGAAAGCCGATTACGGAGTCGCGCGGCCAGCTCACTTCTCCCAGAGTTGCCGATTCCATTCCGCTTAAGATTTTAAGCAGAGTGGTTTTTCCAGCACCGTTGGCGCCAATGAGCCCATAGCGGTTGCCGGGATTAAACTGAAAGGAAACATTTTCAAAGAGGGTTCTCTCGCCAAAACGCATGGCGAGATTGCTGGCACTGATCATGTTTCCTCAATGGATTTACGGAACAGAGTGTAAAGTCAAAGCCTGATAGAGAATTCTGCCACACTGGTTTTTGTTGTACGGCTTTGGCATATACATATCAAAAAGTTCTGTCCTTTCTCCCATCATTTCTGCCAGCTCTTTTGAGATGCTGAGCCCCAGACCCGTTCCGCCATAATTGCGAACCGTATACTTGTCTGCCTGTATATACGCTTCAAAAATGCTGGCCTGTCTCTCAGGGCAAATCCCGATTCCCGTATCGCGCACTTTCACGGTGAGCTGACCGGGAGATGCATTGTAGGCGATGTGGACGGCATCTTTACCAGACGGGGGGCTCGCTCACAACCCAGTTTTTGAGAATTTCACGCGCATCGTCGGGCAACGATACGGGGCGGTTGGTAGACAGATCCAGCCAAACGCCGACAGCGCGAGAAATGCAGACAACTTTTTCATCCTTTTCACGCACCATTCTATGGTGAAACAGAGCGCGCGTTCGCTTATAGGGCTCCACGAATGTTTCTATGCGAATTATGTCCCCAAAGAAAGCCTCTCCTTTATACTCAAATTCCGAGCGCAATAGCATTGGCCGTATTCCGGCGGCAATCAGCGAGTCGTGGTTCATTCCAATATCCTGAAACAACCGAAAACGCGCCTCGTCTCCGTAGGCATTGTAGCTCCCGTTGTTGACATGTCCGTTGGCATCGGTATCGGTAAAGCGGACATTCACGCGCACAATGTAGGGCTCTTTTTTCTTCATGGCCATATTTGCATTGCACTCGCACGGCGAAAATCATAAAGGAGCGCGCCGCAGGTATCCCAAGAGAGTGCCTATCCCCAAAAAAATTAATGTAATAGTGAAACCAAGAGACATAGCTGACTATGAAGGGGGGCACTTCGTGCGGATTTTTCTTGCTGACCCTGCGGGTCGCGTATCGTTACAACGGCCTGCCGTTCTTTTGCTCTTTGTCCCTTACCTGTAAATTATTGCTACAATTAAGAGGGGAAATTTCCATAGCAGGCAATCTCTAAAAATTAGGTAACCTCTGATTAAGCCCCTCCTCACATTTTGTACAGGCTAAAGTTGAGTTGAA
>DYKF01000236.1 GCA_020722745.1 Caldithrix sp. | reverse complement strand
AGAGTAAGCAGCGCCGATAAATCCATATCGTGGTATCAAATAAATATTCATGGTTAGGTTCAAGAAGGCTGAAAAAAAAGTAAAAATGGCGATGATATTTGTCTTGTTCTTCAGGTAAAGTCCTGCGGAAACAATGTGGTAGGCCCCGTGGAGCAGTGTAGCGCCCAACACAAAGGGTACCACGGATGCTGCACCCGAGTACCTTCCGCCGGCAAGAATAAGGATTATATCCGACGCATAGCCACAAACCCCGGCGAACAGCGGAATTGCGAGCAGAAAGTAATACTTCAGGCACGCCTGTAGGAATTCCGTCGTCGCTTCCTTGCCCTCTTCCTCGAAGATCCTGGTATAAATGGGGAAGATAGCCATCCATAGCGGTGCAGTGAGCATCTGCTGAACGTACATGGATAAGTTGTAGCCAGCGGAGTAAATACCCAAAGGTTCGGCCCCCAGATAATATTTTATCTGGTAGCGATCTCCCATGCTGACAATAAGGCTTGCGAGCTCGAATATTATGAGTGGTGCGCCATATCTAAATAATTTCCTGGATAGAGAAAATGAGATGGCTGCGGGCGAAAAAAGGCTTTTTCTCGCCAAGACCAACGAGAAGACGAGAAAACCTTCCAGGGCCATCATCCCGATGAAAAAACCCTTAACCCCCGACCCCGCAAAATATGCTGTTCCGATCCCCCCGAAAGCGCTGCCCAATCTAAATGCGAGGGCGGACATATTGTAGGCACCTATTCTCTCCTCGCTCCTGAAGAAACCAAGAAGCAATACCTCCAATGACTTGAATACACAAAGGGGGGCTATAAGAAGGAGCAGATCCGCAAGCTCATCCCCGACCAAATCACGCGTTGCCGAAATCCCAAGCACATAGGCCGCCGTGAGCGCTGATGCAGTAAAAGTCTGGGACCAGAAACTGCTCGCATAAAGAGAATAGCGGTCCTTTGGGACGTAGGCAGGATAGTTCCTGGCAAATGCGGTGCTGAGGCCACATTTTGACAGGGCCACTACGAAGGCTATAGTGGTGTTTGCCAGCGCAAAATTCCCGTATCCCTCAGGCGAAAACAACCTGGTAATGAGAGGAAAAGTGATCAGGCTGGCCCCCATGGTCAGGGCCTGAAAAACAAGATACTTTGAGGCATGCTGTACCATGCGCACCGAATCCCGAGGCTTTGAGGTTTTATACGTGGAGGGTGTCAAGGAATTTTCAAAGTGCGGGCATATGGAGCCACATGAAGAAATCCATGGCCAAGGCTGCGTACGGGCAGAAGCTGAAAAAAATCGTCACCTTTCAACCCTCTTGTGCGCGCGATACCACTCAATGGTCCGTCTGAGGCCTTCATCCAAGGAAAATGGCCGCACAAACCCTGTCCCATCCACGGCAGGGGCGAGATGATGGGTCGGCGTCGTGAACTTTTTCATCCTGGCACCGGTGATGGGGAGATTCCGCCCTGTAACCCGAGAAACTATATCTAGCCCCCTGCCCAATCCAAATGCAAGCCAATCTGGCACGGAAAACCTTGGCAGCCTCTTCTCGAGGTTTTGGGCGATTTTGGCCACCAATGAACGTGAAATCATGTGGGGTGGATCGGAATAATTGAAGATCTTCAGGCCAGGCTGCATCTTTTCGAGGAGATAGATCGTAAAAGATACGAGGTTTTCTACATATCCGACGGATTTTATGTTTGACCCGTCTCCAATCATGAGAAATCTTCCCCGATCTATTGCGGAAATGAGCCTGTACATATTGGCCAGATTGCGCGGCCCGAAGATCACGGTTGGTCTCAAGATTATTCCTGACCTTCGACCGTCTTGAGCCGTCCAGTTCCGAAGCTTTTCTTCCGCGAGGAGTTTTGACTTGCCGTAGTCGTTGTCCGGGCGCGGGGCCAACCCTTCCGTGGTCGGTTCAGACCGGGCGCCATAAACAGCAACGCTGCTGTAAAAAACAAACTTGTCGACGCCTTCTGATACGGCCGCCGACAGCAAGCATTCCATCCCTCGCCCATTGACCTCGTAGTATAATTCTTTACTCACCCCGAAATCCTGATGTTCTGCAGCCAAATGGATGACGGCATCAACACCTTCCATGGCCTCGTTCACCTTGTCATCATCGAGGATATTCCCATGAACAAATTCAAAGTCAGGGCCAAGATCGTAACAGACTTCTCTCTTGTCAATGCCGCGAACGGAATATCCTACAGCATATAGCGCAGGAATAAGAAAACTGGCAATAAACCCACTGCTTCCGGTAACGAGAATTTTCATCATTTTGCACCAAGCAGGTCTACATCAGCGTTGTGTAGCCCAGGTAGGTTTTCGAATTCCCCGGCAGTAATTGAGAAACCCGATCATGCAAGCCCAATTGAGAAGAACGAAATAATAGGGAGCGAAGAAGAATAACACTTTACGCCCCCGTTTTTCCAGAAAAAAACCACCAAGCGCAGCAGCATAAAAACCGGACTGGGCTGCGAAAAGAAGAGCAAAAAAACTTTTATCCAAAAGAAAAAAATTCATAAAAAATGCCAGTATCATCGGAACCCAACAAAATACTCGTAAAAATTTGTGAAGAAGCAGCTGGTACGCGGCAAAACCATATCTTGGATGGATATAACGCCAATAGGTAAAAAGTGCGGTGACATTACGAGTGGCGATTCGCGTCCGCATTCTATATTCATCGGTATGGCAAGTGGTGGAGGTCTCTTTGATACATACGCTCGGGTCGAAAATAACGCGATATCCAGCAAGGGCCACATTGAGGGGATTGGCAAGATCCTCAGGTATATCCAGGGCAATAGGCTTGAAGAGCCTTCTCCGTATCGCGTAGGTGGTACCGCTCACCACGATGTTTGTCCAAACGCGGGCACCATGTATGCGCAGAAAACGTTCGTATTTCCAGTAAGCCCCCTGCCCCTGTTCGATGGAGCCATGGCCGGTTTTCAGAAACGCGAGATCGACAGCAACGCCTCCGACCTGGGGATCTTTGAAATTAGCAATGATCCTCCGGAGGGTGTCCGGAGACCATTTACAAGTGGCATCCGAGAGAACCACAATATCAGCATCCAACTGCGGTATGATCTCATTTTCCATGGCCGCCTTACCCCGATTTAAGGGGAAATCGAACAGCCTAATCCGTGCATCCTGGAATTCTGAAACAATTTGTGCGGTTCTGTCGATTGAGCCGTCATTGGCGATGACTACAGTAAAATTTGGATAATCCTGGGCAAGGATATTCTCCAACCTTTGGGCGATGACCCTCTCTTCGTTGAACGCTGAGACAAATACGGCTACCGACGGAGTAACGGGCCCTGCATTCCAAAGCCTTGGGAAGAAATGCGACCATAGATAGAGAAACAAAGGATGACCAACATATGTATAAACAACAAAGCCAATACAGATTAAAAGAAAAAAGCCCAGCATTACTGATAGGTTGTCCTAATCCCAAATTATGCTGTTACGGCATAGCCGACTAGAGTACCGAAAGCAGAAACTTATATCTTACTGTTATTAGCAATAGCTAACTACACAAGACATCAGAAAAACCGTCATCATTTATTTCCAAAACAATCTCTTCAAATGTTCATCCAGCAGCAACTTATCCCTTCTTTTAATCTTTGTTATCATCCATGGTGGATAGGCCTTCCCATCTTCCAGATCCTTCATATAGCCGTCAGGCTTCTGCTCCGCCCAGATCTTCATCATCTTTTCCC
>DYKF01000235.1 GCA_020722745.1 Caldithrix sp. | reverse complement strand
GCCCATGAATCCGATCATATTTTGCCAAAAACTGCAAAGACGATATCCTTTTTTCATTCTCAAATTCCGCTATATACGCCCTATATCATGGAGGTAAAAATAAAAGAAAAAACAAAATAAAGAAAAACCATGCCTTGTTTTTCCATCGCCGAGCCAGTGTTAAAGCGGAAAAATAACATGGAAAAACAGAGAGAAAAATAAAGACATGTGGCATGAAGTATTTTTCTTTTGCTCTACATCCCGTGTTTCACGGGCTGGGCATGGAATTATGGGGCACATAGGGAAAAATAAAAGAAAAATACCGGAGAAAAATAAACAAAAAGTATTATTATCCTAGCGGATTACCATAACATGCCTAAGAAACTGGGAAAGATTGAGCGAGACCAGATCATCTTATTACTGGCAACCGGGGAGACTGTGAAAAATATAGCCAAACAGCTTGAGATTTCCATACCAACCGTCCGCAACTACCGAGAAAAATACCAAGAAGAAATAGAAAAAAAGAAAGCTGAAATAGCGGGAAAAGAACCACCCGGAAAAGAAGAAAAAGAAGAAAAGAAAAATCCCATATACATAGCACCGCCAAACCCGGAAAAAAAAGAAAACGAAACAGAAGAAGAACCAGACCCAATAGAGGATCGTGCAGCAAAAGACGTAGTACCAAAAGGTAGCAAGGTAGCCACCGATGAAATGATCGGGATATACAAGGACATGATCAAATCAGGAAAGGCGATAATCGAAGATCAATTCCGGTATAAGAGCAGCGTAGAAAACATGGGAATAAAGTGGGTAGATTTCCTCAAATTCGCCCATAAAATAGGCTACGACATTCTTCTGAATGAGTATATCACAGAACTGCGAAAAACCCAGCTTGATGATAGCATGATCAGGATCGCAACGCTTCAGAAACTTCACGAGGGAGAAATTGAAGACATAGGCGAACCGGAAGATGACGATATGAAGAAAGTGATAGAAATAGAGAGGGGGCAATAATATGGCAGATGGAAAAATAGCGATAGACCTGGACAAAATAGCTGAAAAATATAGCAAGAAAAATAATGGAAACGACGGCAAAAAAGAAGAATACGATCTGGACACGCTGTATAACTACGATGCACGGCAGACGTTGCTGGAGAGGATGCAGAAGCGGGGCCAGCTAAGCATGATGGATTTATTCCTGCTCAACAAGATGGAGAGGGACGAAAGACGGGACATGATGTCGCAGCAGCAGACGAATAAGCCCGTCGATGTAGAAGAAATAATTCGGAAATCTCAGGAACCGCTCCTAAAGCAGATTGAGGAAATGAAACTGGAGCGGGAGAGGGAAAGGCAGGAAGCAAAGTTCGAGCGGCTGCAGCAAGAGATATCGGGCATAAAGGACCTGCTCGCCAACGGTAACGGAAAGAAATCCGAAAATGAGGAGCTCCTGAAAAGGTTCGACGCACTGAATCAGCAACTGAGCGATGAGAAAGAAAAAGCCCGGCAGAAAGAGCAGGAGAGATTCCAGAAAACGTTCATGGACCAACTCGACAGCGTTAACGACGCAATAGAAGGGCTGCGTCACCAGCCACAGAGCAAGGGAGTGCTTGAACAGCTAAGAGAACTCAACGCCCTGAAGAAAGACCTCATGGAAACACTCGGCATAAAAGAGGGCGGAAAAGAAGAAGAAGCAGGTATAGGCGATCTCGTGGACACATTCGCAGAGAAAGGCCCGAAGATCGCAAAGAGTATATCGACCATGAGGGACGCGTTCAGGGGAGATGACAAGCTGGAAGACGATATACCGCTGGACAGCGTTCCTACAAACATACCCGAAAGAGCAAGGCCGCGAGAAAATAGAAGCGTTGTACCGAATGACATAACGGAATTTCTGAATCAGGGGCAGGACACAGCAGACGGGTACAAGGATATCACCGGAGTAGTATGGAAGAACAAGATCACCGGTACACCCATACACAGAGCAGACATCGAGGATCTTGCAATCACGGATCCGGATCAGGTCAGGGATGTCATGAAGCAGGCATACCAGGAAATTGAAGAGGCGAAAGCACGCAGAGCGAATCCACAGCCGAGACAGGAAACGTTTAGTCCACCCCTTGAACAGGAACATGATGATATTCCCGAACCTGAACCGCCAAAAGAAGCAGCACCCGAACCAGCACCGCAGGAAGCCACCTCCGATAAGGATGCAGCTCTGAAAGAAGCAATGGACTACATAAACTCAGGAAATGATCAGGCGGATGAAAGCGGGACAATACAGTGGGTAGGAAAGCAGAACGAAACCTATGCCAGCGAACAGGGACTGCTGACAAAAGAGAAACTCATAGAGGAAGCGAAAAAGGATCCCGTTGAGTTCATGAAAGATGTCCGTGCTCATCTGGCAACATTGAAAGAGGAGTAAGGACATGGTTCTCGGAATTAAGAAAACAACCCTGTCGAAAATAAACAAAACAGCGAGTACCTACCTCGACATTCTCTCGCCCAACGAGGACAACGTCCAGGCTATTCTGGACTGGATTATGCCCGACCTGGATCCTGACGACCTGAAGAAGTCTCTGACGTATTACTATAAATATCTGGAAACGAATGATAAGCGGTACATCGCACTTTTCGATCCCGTACCCGCACTGTTCGTAAACTACAAATTCATACAGCAGCACCAGAAGTTAAGCATAAAGGTAGGCAGAAGATGGTGGTCTCTAATACAGAAATACGTCAAAAACCCCGATTACGTGCTGCAGAAAATCGGAGAGAAGAAACCGATTATAAAGAAAATGCTGGACACTGAATTAGGAGACAGCTTCGTTAAATATTACACGGAACGATTGAGTACATTTTTCGAGCTATGGTTTACCAAATTCCCACGCTATCATGTGGATTGTGGAGGTGTGATTATCTACGGCCTCGTGAACAGGGACAGCAACGCATGGGGCTGGAAGTGTCGCAAGTGCAATGCTGCAATAAGCCTGGAAGATTTTGAAGCTTTAACTTATCAGACCCGGAAATATCCCGAACACAAGACCAAAAAGTAATTATCCACTAACACCTTTTATATTTATGAGTAACAGGCCAACGCATAACAAGATTGCCAGAATGGTAGTCGGTAACGTCCCCCTTTCTGTCATAGATCAGGTAAATAAGGATGTTGATCGCGTGGACATGCTGAAGAAATACGGGAGATATCACAGAGCACACTGGGGGCATGATATGAGAGCAGATGCACCCGATTCTCTTGCAATCACGAAAGGCAATCCCAAACTGGAAAAGATACGTAAAGTCCACATTCTCGTGGACACGGATCCCGTGATTAAGAGAATGGTTAAGCGAATGGAAATAAGGGAACAGCTAAAGCATCTTGGGGGCAAATAATGGGGGTTTCAGAAATTGTTGACACACTTATTAAACTCTCCAATGGAGCTACGGCAGTTAATTCAATTAAGGAAACGGCTAAGACACTACACTCAGATGCTGTTAACGCTATACGGAGTGGCGGGATGAAGCCAATGCCGATAACGATAAATGCACCGGGAAAAGTCAGGGTAGGGGAACCCGTAACCATACACGGCACAGGAACCGGTCTCGTAACAGTATTTTCGGATGGCGAAAAGATAAGGGAAGTATTCCCGGGGAAAGATGGGCACTGGTATGCACGGGAATACTTCGGGGCGTCGGGAAAATACATAATCAGGGTTACCGACTATTACGGCAGTGCAGAGGCAGAAGTTCAGGCAGA
>DYKF01000234.1 GCA_020722745.1 Caldithrix sp. | reverse complement strand
CCGGAAAAGAATTACATGCCTGGAATCTTTTTCTTAACGTCGTTCACAGAAGGTGACTTAACATCATTCACCGACGGTGTCTTCACATCGGCAGGCTTGTTATAGGGCTTCACGCTAGCAACATCAGAATTAGGTACAGTCACCTTTCCTGTAGGAGTGGCAATTTCCATATTAGCACCCACCATATTAAAGGTTCCAACATAGGTTTTTCCGCTCTTCGTAGTAATCTGCGCGACGTTTCCATGAGCCTTTTTGAGATCTTCCAGTGATACACCAGATGCAACAGATTCTCCAGAATTAATTCCATCCTGTTGACCTGCTGAAGACATATTGATAAGTTTTTTGTCTATAATCTGCTCGCGAATATTCTCTGGAACAACTTCTGGTAGAGAATCCTTTCCAGTGGCAGAATCAGACTTGCCGAGACCTTTGAAAACCTCGGAAGGTTTTTCTACCATTTTGATTTCATCCAGTTTAGCAAGGTTGGTTTTTTCACCCTCGGAAAGCGTTTCTTTTTTCAGCAGACCTTTGGCATCGCTGACAACCTTCTCACCAGGAGAGAGTACAACCTCTTCCTGTTTAGCTGGTTCTTCTCCCGAAGCAGTTTCTGCAGGGGGAGCTACTTTAGTAGCACGCACCTCTCCGCTCAGCAACTGTATCTCCACTTTTTCTGAATTGGATTCATCCAGTGCTACTGCAAAAGAAGTCCCGCGCACACCCGCTACCATGGTAGCCGTGCGAATCTGGTAATCAGAGCCTTTTGTCACTACGCGGGAAAACGTAGTTCCCTTGGACTGCGCAAGATCCAGCCTAGGCTTTCCGTCGGGACCCATTAGCATCTCTTCAATGCGCAATACCGTGTTGGGCTGCAGCGTTATGTTGGCATCTGTCCCAAACTGGATGACAGCCGTAGATTTTTCGCCAACGCTGATTTCGCTGGATTTGTTCAGAGACTGGCCAACAGCAGCGTCGGCTCCATTCACTGTTACATTTCCTGCCTTGAAGGTAATAACGCCCTCATAAGCTTTTTCAGTCTGTTTTGGGGCACAGGCAGCCAGCCATACAGCGGCCACAATAAAAAAAATAGTCTTTTTCATAGTTTCTCCTAAAAATTTTGCTGCATTCTAATTCCAATCATCTAACCGAAGTCCGTTTTATCTCGGAGTTATACCGAAAAAACACGCCCTGAACAGAAAAAAAGATACCATTTCGGAACTCTCTATTTCCTGTTTCGCAGAGCAAACAATCCAATCGCAATAGAACACATGGAAATATTGCAAAAACTATCGAAAACGTCTATATATTTTTTATTCATCCTGAGGGTCTTCGGGTGGTGCATCCGATTCGTTCCTTACAAGGCGCTGCAGCAGAGCCTCTGGGCGAATGGCAGACGTAAATGTATACGGAGAATCGGTTAAAATCATGGAGCGCGTTTTGCGGCCCATGGTACAATCGACCAGATTATTGTTATCGCGCGATTCATCGCGGATGCGTTTGGCAACTGCAGATTCGGGCGAAATAATGGCCACGACTTTATCCATGGAAACAACGTTGGAAAATCCTATGTGCAGTAATTTCATCTTTTATTCCAGGTTCCGGACCTGCTCCTTTAACTGTTCAATGTCTGCCTTGGTATCAACGGCAATCTGGTTGACTGCCGTGCTGCGCGTTTTAGCTGCAAGGGTATTGATTTCTCTCTGGATTTCCTGTAGATAAAAATCCATCTGCCGACCAGCCTCTTCACTCGACAACAGGGCCAGAAGCTTATCGTAATGGACAGCAAGCCTTTCGAGCTCTTCTGTAATGTCGTACTGAAAATACTGTAAAATAGTATCCTGGTGCTGTCTCCAGAATTCTTCTAAGAGTACCGTATAGTCAGTTTTCTTTGTCCGCAAGGATTCCGGAACTATTTCTTTCAGCAAAGCGAAAATTTCGCGGCGTTTGGTCAGCCCATAATGTCTGTTAAGAATTTCCATCTTTTTACGGTTTCGCATCATGTGGCGAATTTTTTTGCGCACCCAGAGTGCAAGCCGGCGCCCCTCCCTTCTTCTCTCCCTCTGCATTTTAAGAAGAGCCCGCATCAGAAAAAATTCAAAGCGCGCGGAATGTACCCTAAAATCCAGAGTTTCCAGATTGAACAATCCGGGCAGCTGTAACAATGTTTCAGGGGTGAATTTTTTTTTGCTGCCGGTAAGCTCACGCATATACTCCTGGTAGCGACCTAAGACTTCGCGGTGCAGCACGGGAGTGCGCGGAAGATCTCCAGACACTTCCAGATGCACCGTTATTTTTCCCCGACGAAAACGCGAACGCGTTAGCTCCTCTGCTCTGAATTCAAGCCACTGGAGCTCAGCCGGAAACATAAAGGTGGATTCAAAAAATCGACTGTTGAGACTGCGGGCGCGAAAAAGAAAGCGCGTTTCTTCCAGCGTGAAAAAACTCTCTCCGTATCCTGTCATGCTCTCCATAATCAGGCTGATATATCTACTTTATGAGGATAATTTTCTGTAACAGGCGCTCTTACAGCTTCCGGCTTTTCTGCTGGGAGATCCACTCTACCCCGGATGCCGAGATATAGAATCGCTTTGATATCACGTACGGTTATCATTGCTGCCTGATCGTTGTGTTCTACAGGTGCCATATCTCCTCCTTGACTCTCGTCTGGTACTTCCATGTACTCTCTTTAATGATCGGAAAAATTATAAAAAACATAAGTAATTTATTCAAAATTCTTCCAATGCAATCATATTTCCATTCTGTCGTCTTCCGATCCAAAAAAATGTTAACGGATTAATTCATTTTCCGATAATAGGGACATGAATACTGCGGCAAACATTGAGGTGGAAATTCTGTATCCAGGCTTTCCGGATTTTTCACACAATTTTTCTTTCAAGACAAAAAAGTCTCCCGAAGATATAGAAAACTCTTTGCGCGAAGCAGCCTCCGCCGAAGAATGGATAGAAGCCTGTTTTCATCTCGAAGCTGTCTCCGACACCAAATCCCTCGAAGCGCTATGGGAAACAGGGTATTCCCGCTTTGCCGGTTCTACCATTTTTCTTGAGGCATTATCCTATTTTTACTATCGCGCTAAAAAGTATCATAAAGTACTCGAGACAATTCAAAAAGTCCTGTCTAAATCTACCTCGCTGCTCTCCGTAAAAGTGGGCATTTCTTCCGCTTATTCTCTGGCCCAGTACAATCTTGTCTGGGATTTCTTTCTGAAGTTGTCTCACTCTGACCGAGAAAAACTCGAAGACGATCTCCTTTCACGCACGGCTACTTCTGCCATGATGCTTACAAAATACAAGGAAGCCGAAAAAATTCTCGAATTACTGCGCAAACGACTGGGAGCCCCACAACTGCCCTCTCTCGAAGAAACTCTCTTGAAAGAATTCGGCAGCCATGCTGAAAGAAAAAACTGGATGAAGAGTGTATCGCAAAAAGTCTCTAAAAGAGACGAACTTAAAAAAGTGTCTCTGAATGAAATGGTAACCTATGCAAGCGCCCTCATGTTCGAAGGCGCCTATGACACAGCTCTAAAAACTCTAATTCAATACCGTGATTTTTTTGACATGAATTAGGGAACGGGGGGAAGCTTTTTCTTTTTGCCGGCAGGAATTACTTTTTTGCCAATGTGGCTGCCGATCTTTTGCCCATTCACCTGAGGTGGCCTTTTTTGTTATTATTAAGTAAGCTCTGAAAAAGGTTCAGAGCTTACTGCCGGTCCATGGACCCC
>DYKF01000233.1 GCA_020722745.1 Caldithrix sp. | reverse complement strand
CTGCGGTCGAGCTGATTCTCAATCGCCCGCAAAAAGACAAAATTGAGCATCATGTGTTGACGGCTGATCTTGTCATTAGTCCTGATCTTTTCATAGCAGAAATTTCCAATGTATTTTGGAAATATCATCACTTTGAATCATTGCAGTCAGAATTTTGTGAAGAATTCATCGAAAAATCAATACAGTTAATAGACCAATTTGAACCGGGGTCAACTTTGTATCGTGAAGCATTTCAACTGGCCTGCGAAACGAAGCATCCTGTTTATGATGCCTTTTATATGGTGTTAGCACGAAGGAATAATGGCACACTCGTTAGTGTCGACAACAAACTCAAAAAAATCGCAAAATCTCAAAGGATTAAAATCATAAAATAGTTTACTTAGAAGTTCATCTGATTAGCTATTTATTTGTCTTTCTCTCCAACTCCTCAAATGCTTGCTGCGCTCTGATACGTACTTTATCAGCCCAGTCAAAATTCTTATCCAGCTCCGCGGCTCTTTTAAGATGCTGCAAGCCATGCTCGTATTCTCCCCGGTCAAAATACCTGAAGCTTGAACTGTATTGCTTAAAAGCATCTTCTGAAAGGGTTGCTTCTCTGCCAATTTCATCAAGCTTCGCCTGCGATATTTTGCGTCCCAATTGCAAGATAATCTTTTGCGCGAGAAAATCTTCCAATTCAAACACATCCCCAAATTCCCTGATCTTTTTCTCAGCCTTGACACTGAACATGACTTCTCCCGAGACTGCGCTCATTGCACGCGCATGAACTCTCACTTCGTCCCCCATCTTTTGCACTGTCCCCACAACAATAACATTGGCCCCAAGCATCTCGCCAATCTGTGGCGCATTTTTATCGGTGACAATACCAGCTTGTGATAGCGCCATTTCTTGTAGAACAGAGCTCAAGCGAATGCGCTCTACAACAGTAATTCCTGGTATGCGCGCGAGATCATTGGCAATGGCATCGGGTAAGCCATAGCCGTAAATGTCCGCGTTTGCAACATCGCCAATAACTTGAAAAGGCATCACTGCCAGAGTGTCAATTTGGGCAAGGCATAATCTGGAGGAGGTTAGAATTGCATAATACAGTAAGAATCTTTTCATTGTTTGCGATTGCATTTTTACCTCTTTTAAATTTGGATAAACGGACTCCACTTCTAAAGTGGAGTCCATTTTAAGCCAGAGTCCATCTGAACTTCAGTGTTGTCCTTTGTCCTTTTTCCACTGCTGATACCTTTCCACCTCAGCCTCAAGTTCTTTGAATCCCTCCGAAGCGCGAAACCGGGTGTACAAGTTTTGGTCTTTTTTGATTTGCTCTACCAGCGCAGAATTAGCTGCGTTAAGCGGATACTCGACCAGTACAACGGCATTGTATCGGCCGCCTTTCTCTTTATATTTGGTCTCACGAATCTTGCTACCCATGAGCTGAGTGGAAATCACTGCCTTGGTGGCTGAGCTATATAACTGATTGAGCTCAGCATCGCTGCCGGCGCCAACTTCTTCGGCAAAACCCTTTTGCAGGCTGTTGAGCGCCAGCTCCATTTGTCTGGCGATTTCGGTGCGGGCATTCATAGCCGCTTTGTCAATCGCCACCTGCAAATCCTGCGACTCGCCCATTCCGTTGGCGAAGAGGTAATTGGGATCGGTAGGCGTTTTAATGGTATTCCAGCCGCCACTGCTGGCACAGCCAATGATGGCGACAAACGCTACTGCCGTCAATATTAGAATGTGTTGGAACGCATAACAACCTCCTTGTTATTGAGTTTGACGTTCGCTATTATCACGCTGCTCCGAGCGTCCCCTTCTACATTATTGATCGATTTGCAAAATCCTTTCAAACATTTTCAAATATTTTCTTTTAAAAGCATATTTCTTCTCGCAATTTCGCATCTATCTCACTACTGTCATGCCGAGAACATCTTCCCCTGTCAGTGCACTGGTTTGCCAAATCTAGACCGTGCTCTATCGCGGGAAGATTCCTTCGGAATGACATGCTCAAGCTTAATCCTGTACGGCGACAAGGCTTTTTGCACTCTAAATGTTTTTCTGCTAAGCAGTTCTCCCGCAAGCTCCCACGTATAGGTTGTGGCCTTATCAAGCTCCTTTGCCGGATAGCTGAATTGATTGCCCTTGATTCCCTCCATAGGAGTTATTTGCACTCTTTTGCCCGCACCGATCAGGTAAATATTCACGACTTTAATGCTATCAGTTTGAAGCCATGAGAAAATAATCCGCTCATTATCCTGGCTCTTCATTGCTTTCATAGATTCTGCCAACTTTGTCTCGAAATGTGAGGTAGACAAGTCTTGCACACCTCCGTCCAATCCACTTTTTATCTCGCTGCTGCCTTTGGCTTCCATCACTTCGGGCTCATGCAGCACGATTCTCTGCCCTTCACTCTGTTGAACAGTTGGCTTGTCAATCGCCAAATTCGCTGGCTCGTTATCGACTTTTGCGATCTGCACTATGAAGAATACAACCACGGCCATGACAAGAACTGGAATGGCGGGGCGCAAGAATTGGGGAAGGGGTTGTAAGGGTTCCCAGAATAACCGGCGCGCTGCTTGGGAGATTATTGCCGATCTTTCTAACAGCCATTGCAGAATCGATCTCTCAGGTGCAACTGCTTTTCGAAAGGCTTTGATATTCTCCTTCATCGTCTCGACCGCAGGGGAAAACTCGTATAAATCCTGGTAGCAAGCATCGCATTCCAAAAGGTGCTCTTCAAAAAGGTCGCGATCTTCTTGCGACAGCTTGTCAAACTCATAAAGAGCGATCAGATTTCCTAACTCTGGATTCGTGCACGCCTTCATTGAAAAATTCCTTCTGCTACTAATTTTTCGCGTAATTTTTTTCGACATCTGCTGACCTTGATTTGAACGTTTCCCCGGCTAAGATTGGGAAACAGCTCGTAGATGGACTTTGGATCACGATCTGACATTAAGAAATCAAAAATCTGTTTGCATTCCTGGCTCATTCGTGCTGCCAATGCCAAAAGTCTTGCTCTTAATTCGACTCCTTCGATTGACGGAATCTGCAGCCACTGCTGTTGTGGGTTGGTCTCGATACCCACCAAGTCAGCTTTGCGATTTACGTTGCTTGTGTGGACCTTCAGGTAATCTAAGAAGTTGTACTTTAAAATTTGTTGTGCCCATTGGATGAAGTTACCTCTTGGCGTACAGTCCTCGTACTTTTGGCTTATGGTGATCAATGCCTGCTGTTTTATGTCCTTTGCATCGTCCTCATCTACCACGACTTTGTACCTTAGAAATAACCCCTTGATTAAGTAAGTAAATCGTTTGTCCAAAATGGTAAATAGTCTGGCTTCGGCTGATCTTGATCCCGTCTTTATCTCAGCCACAATCTTTTGAAAATAGTGCTCGATTTCCTCGTCCAATATCCGTTGTGTCCATTTGGCGAAAGATTCGTCGTGGCGCTTGTCAATGTTGCCCGAGGTAACACAGTCTGTCTTTCGCGCCCATTCTGCAAAGTGACCTTTCACATTTTGCATCGCCTCGTCAACAACCCGCTTTGTCACGTCCCGCTCCCACAATATATATTGAGTCAATCGAGAAAATCTTTCACACAATTGTTGAAAAAGTTTTGCTTCCGCTTCCTTTGAGCCTAAGATCGCTTGCTTAAGCACTTGTTCCATGAAATTCTAAGCCTTTGAAAAGTAACTCAGATGAATTGCTTTCCCGTTAACCATGTCGCGGGTTGTTTGTGAGACCGTAGAATTTATTCCTTTCTGACGGCGGTACCTCTCATTCGCTTCTCCTATACCCATGCTTTATGTTTTTTT
>DYKF01000232.1 GCA_020722745.1 Caldithrix sp. | reverse complement strand
GCAAAGACAAAGGAGATTTAGCCATGACAACAGCACAACTTTTAGTAGAACAGGGTATGCAACAGGGTATGCAACAGGGTATGCAACAAGGAATGCAACAGGGTATGCAACAGGGTATGCAACAGGGTATGCAACAGGGTATGCAACAAGGGATGCAGCAAGGAGAACTGGAGGCCAGGCTTTCAACAGCTCGCATTATGCTTTCTGACGGTGTACCACTGGAGAAAACGCTCAGGTACACCAATTTAACAAAGAAAATTTTACGCGAGAATAAAATTATTTGAACCTTGCTCAAGGGGCACCCCGAGGTTGCCGGATACTGGGGAAAGCCACCGGAGACCGGGCACCCGGAGGGACGTCCCGAAATCCACCGGGCGTCTCCGGTGGTTACAACCCGGATAGAATTCCGGAGATCAGATCAATCGAGGGAAAAATGAATATTAAAAATGTATTTTTCATTTCACTGCTCATTTTTATGGTAAACACCAATGCCGAAACAATGAATAAGAAGAAAACGGCTCTATCAGAAAAAAACAGTCGTGAGAAGGTTGTGCTCACTGTCCAATTCATGAAACAGGGCAATATGGGATGTTCAAGGACCGCATTCGCAATGGTTATGCATTACTACAATCCCGCTGTCACTCTGGAAAAGGTTGAACAGGAAGCACCGAGGGCGTTCGACGGAGGGAGCGAAAATCACATGATGGCATTACTGGCAAATCAATATGGATTTAAAACCCGTGCGTTTCCCGGAACAATAGAGGGCCTCATCACTCTTCTGAAATCTGGCACACCTGTTATTGTAGCCCAGTACCCGACCCTGACAGATAAAAAATCAAACCATGACAGGGTAGTTGTTGGATATGACCGGGGTAAGGGTGTCCTCCTTGTGCACGACCCCTCTATTGGAGAGAATATTCCTTACGAGTTTGATAAATTCCTGTCTCTTTGGGAATCAAGTGTGGCACAGGATGAACAATATTATAGCGTCCTTGTAACGCCGGCACAGGCACAGCCCTCTGTGTTGAACAGTATTATTGTCGATGGAATGGAAGAAGACTGGGCGGGGATGGAATCATTTTCTCCGGATAGGGCAGACGATACGGATAAAAAAGATATTCATCTGAATATCAAGGATATGTATTGTTTCAAGGATAACTCTTTCCTATACATAAAGACAAATTTTATAAAACCACCAAAAGCGGAAGAGCATATCATCTATTTTTTTAACATTTTTTATTTTGAAGGAGGTAAAACCGTATTCAAACAGCTCAATTTCAGAATTAAACAGAACCCCTGGATACAGCTTGATGATAAAAACTTTGTGCCAATGGCAGGTGTTGAATGGAAGGTGAAGGACATTTTCGAAGCAAAGATGAGCATTGAGAACTTTAAAAACATGCCGGATATTGTATCTATCCAAGCGGGTATCTATGACACGAAAAGAAAGAAATTTATAGATATGAGTTATCCCAACGCTTTTCGTATCAGGAAATAAAATTTTAAAACCGGTTGAACTGAGGGAATTATTTCTTGACTGTTTCATTTGTATATTTTCAGTCACAGAATGGAGGCTATCATGAAACACTTTTTAACTGCGGTATCAATTGCTTGCACTGGGCTTTTTTACCTAAGCATAGGGTTTGCCACTAACCTTTCTGAAGACAAAAAACGTGTATCAAAAATCCGTGTTGCAATGGAGCGGATTATGCCGGCCGGCACCTGTATCGGTCATTGGCTACACGGCAAATAAAAAATGGAGGACACTCTTACGATGGGCAACAATCATGTTCGAAACCGGTATTTTTTTGGCCTTGGAACCGTGGGGCGGGACATGCTGTACTCTATGGTCAGCATTTTCCTGATTTTTTATTTGACCGAAATCCTGAACCTTCCGGATGCCACGATGTGGTGGATGACGGGAATCATTACCGCACTCAGGATTTTCGATGCCGTGAACGACCCGATCATGGGCTATTTCGTGGATAACACGCACACGCACTGGGGGAAATTCAAGCCATGGATAGCGATCGGAGGGGTGGGCGGGGGCATCCTAACAGTCCTCTTGTTCACCGATTTGGGGCTTTCCGGTGCGGGATTCATCGTGGTTTTTACTCTGGTATATCTCGGTTGGGACATCATCTACGGTATGAATGATATCGCCTATTGGTCGATGCTTCCTTCATTGACGCTCGACCAAAAGGAGCGTGAGCGCACGGGTGCCTTCGTGCGTATCTGCACCAACATGGGACTCTTCTCCCTCGTCGTTAGCATCCTTCCCACCACGAAAGCACTCGGCGGTGACAAGATGGCCTGGTTCCTTTTCGCCGTGGGCATCGTCGTGGTGATGTTTGCCTTCCTTAGCTTCACGCTGTTCGGGGTGCGGGAGGATCCTGACATCCGCGAGCGGGAAGACAAGACAACGCTTCGAGAGATGTTCTCGGTGCTCTTCAAGAACGACCAGCTACTCATCGTGGCGGTTTCCATGGCACTCTTCATGTTAGGTTACAGCACCACCGCGAGTTTTGGCGTTTACTACTTCAAGTATGCCTTCAAAGACGAAGGGATGTATATGGTTTTCGCCCTCGTGCTCGGTGCGGCATAGGTGCTCGCCCTCACAGTGTTCCCTTTCTTCTCCAGTAAATTCACGAGAAAAGCCCTTTACCGCTTCGCCACCGGCCTTGTGGTTTTTGGTTACCTCGTGTTTTACTTCGCACCGATGGACATGGTCTGGATCGGCGTCGCCGCAATGCTGCTCTTCGTAGGGCAGGCCTTTATCCAGCTCCTCGTGCTGATGTTCATGACCGACACGGTGGAATACGGACAGTGGAAACTCGGCAAGCGGAACGAAAGCATTACCTTTTCCGTGCAGCCCTTCATCAACAAGATAGGAGGGGCACTTGCCAACGGGATCGTGGGGATGACGCTCGTCCTTTCCGGCATCAATTCGGCGGCCACACCGGAAGACGTGACCCCGGGCGGAATCACGATGATGAAGGTTGCGATGATATTTTTCCCGCTCGCGTGCATTTTGCTCGGCTATCTCGTCTATCTCCTCCAGTTCAAAATAGACGAGAAGCGGTTCGCCGAAATCATAACCGATCTGAAGGCCCGCGGCGACATTGCCGCCGACGCGAGATAACGCGATGCTGACCCGACGTTCAAGAATCCGCGACGTCTACGCCCATCCCATCGGGCACGACATTGTGCACAAGCTCCTCCTACAGCTCGGCAGGGGCGAATGGATAGTGACGAATCCCTTCGTCTCGCACCTCAGGCTCGATTCATTGCCGGGACTCACTCGCGGCTTCGTCGACGAATCCTTTCTGGCCACTCTGCTCGAGCTCCTGAACAGCGAACGTGATGTTCCCGCGGAGCATACGGGACCTGAAATCAGGGCATGGTGGAAGGAAGCCGTCTTCTACCAGATTTATCCGCGTAGCTTCATGGACTCGAACGGTGACGGCATCGGTGACCTGCGCGGAATCGCGTCCAGGCTCGATTACATCAAGTCGCTCGGCACTGACGCTATCTGGCTCTGCCCCGTCTACGATTCTCCCGACGACGATAACGGCTACGATGTCAGAAACTACCGCGAGATCATGGCGAAGTTCGGCACGATGGCGGATTTCGACAACCTGCTCCAGGCGATCCACGATCGCGGAATGCGGCTCATCATGGATCTCGTCGTTAATCACACCTCGGATGAGCACGAGTGGTACAGAAAGACCGTTTCTGACCCGACCTCTAAATACGGGAACTACTATATCTTCCGCGACAAGCCCAACAATTGGACCAGCTTTTTCTCGGGAAG
>DYKF01000231.1 GCA_020722745.1 Caldithrix sp. | reverse complement strand
TACAAATTCCCCACACCGCAAAAATAAATTGACAACGCAAAATCATACTACATTTTGCCGAGAAGGTGCGCACGCTTTTTTTCGTCATCTTTGCCTGGCAGATATCCGCAGTCGGAGATATCGCCTATGTGCACTTACAGGGCGACGAAGTCTGCCATTGTTCGCTGCTCGCACACGAAGACGCCTGTACGCACTCCTCCCAAAGTGGCGTCAATTATTTCACAGCCATACACCACTGCGGCGCCCACTCTATCGATATGCAGCACACCGTTTTTGAATCGTTTATTTTCATCCTGCCGGAATTGCCCACCCTCATCCCAAAATTCCATCTTACCGAAGTAATCGATCGGGAAGATTCTTTCATCTACTTTATTTCAACACAATCCGATCCGCCCTCCTGAAACCAAAATGATGTAATTTTTCTTTCTCCCTTTTATCAACGTTAATCCCCTTTACGGTTGTGGGGGGGAGAGAAATGGAACGAATGGAAGGCCCTTTACGGCAACTATTGTAACACAGCTGGTTTTGTAGCCAGAGTGGCTACCGGTTCTGTAACAGAATAGTCGGCATAGGCAGACTGCTCTCATTATGCCGCTAAATAAGCGGGACCCTGTAATCTGTCACTTGAGAGGCAGATCCATATTCCAGAATATTTACAGGAGTAACTATGAAATTTAAGCATTTAGTAACATCTTTTCTGGCACTGATTGTTTCATCTACAGTCTTTGCACAGGAAACAGAAATCGTGGCGGAAGAAACCGCGAGCAAAACTCAATCTACCGAAAAAAAAGAGATCACCGTAGTCGGAACGAATGAATCCCTTGAATCAAAATCCGAAGTATTAAGCCGCGACATTGACCGCAGCCAAGCGGTAGATCCGGCAGACGCAGCCACGAAGATTCCCGGCGTGCATGTAATCAAAAAGGGTGGCATTGGCTACAACCTTGTACTGCGCGACGCAAAAAAAGATTCTTACGCGAGCACGGTGGACGGCTCTGAACTCTGGGGAGCCTGCCCCAATCGCATGGACCCGCCCACCTTTCATACGGACTTTTCGCAGTTGAAATCCATGAAAGTGATCAAAGGTCCCTTTAATGTAACACAGCCCAATGCAGCCGCAGGATCGGTGGATCTGGAGACATGGCAGCCAGGCGAGCAGAAAAATTATCTGGAAGCAGAAGCTTCTTACGGAAGCTATAACGAATTTATGAGCTCTCTGTCCGGTAACTTTTCTGCGGGAGCTTTTTCTATTCTCGGCGGAGCCACGCACCGCAGCAGCAATGTGTACCTGACAGCCTCCGGAGATCCCGTGACCAGCCAAAACGCTCTTGCTGGAACCTACTCCGAGAAGTACGAAAATAAAGACGCCCGCATGTACAATGTAAACACCTACTGGGGAAAACTTGGCTATGCACCCGCAGAGAACCAGCTCATCACCGTGGGCGGCAGCTACCAGAACGCCACCGACACGCTCTATCCGTATCTTAAAATGGATGCGCCGGTTGACACGTATACTTCTGCCAGTGCCGCCTACCAGATTTCCGATCTTGGAAAAATCGAGTCCATCAAGTTCAACGCGTTTTACAATGCGGTGGATCACCTGATGAACAACAAACTGCGCGATTCGTTTACCGAGACGACTGCGACAACGCCCATGTTCATGGAAACTGAGGCGACCACGCAGACGTATGGCGCAGACCTCACAGCCGATTACAAAGCGGGCGACGCCAAAATAAAAGCGGGGCTCGATTTTTACAACCGTTTCTGGAATGCAGAGAATACAATCATTCCAAAGGATCCTGCCATGAAAACACAAAGCAATATGATTCCCGAAGTGGCCACACTCAATATGGGAATTTTTGCCAACGTGGAAAATCCGCTCAGCGATTCGCTGCTCTACACTGCCGGTGCGCGCTTTGATTACGCCACAAGCACTACGGGAGAGGATAACTCGACTCTGCGCAATGCCGTTCACGGCGACGCAAAAGACAAAGCCACGTTAATGGGATACGCCGCCAATGTGCAGCTCAACTATTTGCCCATGGAAAGCTTAACCGTGTTTAACGGCCTGGGTACAGCGAGCCGCCTGCCCGATCCTTCCGAATTGTTCATTGTAGTGGATAAACCACCGTATGGACTTCCCGCAATGTCAGGGCAGGGGCGCGACTGGGTTGGCAACTCTTCCCTGAATCCGGAACAGCGCTACGAGGACGATCTTGGCATGCAGTGGAAAAACAATACTTTGAAGGCTAAAACTACCTTCTTTTACGCCTACATTGTAGACTACATTGCCATTGGCAAGGATCCAACCGGAAGAGCAACCACCTACTACAACACCAATGCCCAGTCTTACGGCAATGAAAGCGAGCTGGAATACCAGTTTGTGAAAAACTTTTTCCTGACCGGTACACTGGCCTTTACGCGCGCGCAAAAAGAAACCACCGACAAACTGCACGATGCCGACATGGGAGAAATTTCTCCACTGACCGGAACGCTTGGCATACGCTGGGAAATGGACGGAATCTATGCGGCTTTGTACAATGAGTTTGCCGACAAGCAAAACTTTGTCGACACCGACATTAAGGAAACTACAACCGCTGCGTGGAATACGTTGAACGCCGGCCTTGGCATTGAGAAAGAAACCTTTGGAGTTCACTTTGCCGCCAACAATCTTCTCAACCGTGGCTATACCGAGCATCTACAGTATAACCGCGATCCGTTTACCGCTGATGCCAAAGTGCCCCAGCCTGGAACGAATTTTCAGCTGAGTGCATCGTATCGCCTTCAGTAAACTTATGGGGGGCTTTGCACCCCCCTGTTTGCAGAAAATGATTTGAAAATCCATCCCCCCAAAGCGGGGGGATAGGAAAAAATTCTGACCCGCTGGAACGGGAGAAAACCTCCAGAGCAGATGCGATGTACGCCCTCTATGTACGGCAAAATTTTGAAGCAGGCCTTCTTGCAATCGCTGATGTAGATTTACGAAGAATATTTGATTATTTCCCTGCCCCGAATATATCGCGATCCCAATAGAACAAATCGCTAAATTAGACAAATAAAAACAATAGATCGGCTGCCACTCCAGAAACAAAATAGCGTCTTCCGGCAATAAAACCAGCCGCGCGCAGCGCCCTCACCTCTTTCCGCAAAGCATGGCAACACAAAATCTGTGGCAGAATTTGAATCGACAATTGCGCCCAAAGTTCCAGCATTGACGCAATGGTCAAAAATATGGAGACTATAAAAACGAATAAGGCCTGCAAATCGCGGAACCTAAAAAGCGGGCAGGACAAATTTGCCAATGACGGCTGCACAGTAGAAGATCATAATCTTGCTTCCACGCTTAAAGCACTCGCTCACCCGATTCGCCTGCGTATTCTTCGCATGCTGGGAGAGTCTGAAACCTCCATGTGCGCCTGTGATATAGAAGCTCAATTTTCCCTGCGACAACCATCGATTTCCCACCACATGAAAATTCTCAAAGAGGCAGGATTTGTCGAGAGCTGGCAAGAAAAAAATTGGGTGCGCTACCGCCTTGCTGCGAACCCACCCGTCCCTATAAATACCATTTTAAGTAATGGAAACCTCTAAAAATTAATTTTTCTTTGAGCAATACATAGGGATATAAATTTTTTTCAAAGTTTGAAAAAATAGAAGATACCATAAGCTCTGGAATCGAGCCGATGGCAAAAAGTCCACGGAGAGACTTTTTCAGAGCTGAAGAATTGTTCTCAACAATAATGTAAAACCAAGAGACATAGCTGACAATGAAGGGAGTGCACTTCGTGCAGATTTTGCTTGCTGACCCTGCGGGTCGCGTATCGTTA
>DYKF01000230.1 GCA_020722745.1 Caldithrix sp. | reverse complement strand
TGTTCTCCTTCGAGCCTCTGTGCCTTCGTGCGAGATATATTTTTGATTTTAACGATGGCCATCAGGCGCGGCTGTAGGCCGTCGCCTGCATGGCTTGGTTGGCTGCGATCCATCCTATCTCTCAAGGCAGGTCAATCCGAACCAACCGCGCACTACGTCTCTGTCCCTTCATTACAAAAACGCACGCGACTATACTTTTCCCGTCAGGAGACCAAGCGCTATCGGCGACTATGCAATTTGCTCCTTCAACATGTTCGGAAAATCCACGAGTATTGAAATGCGTCAACTGCCTTTGGTTTGTCCCATCAGTATTCATCACCCATAGTTCCGTTCTCAGCTTTGACTCCGCGTCAGACATACTCACATCCCACGCTGTGCGATCTCCTTTGTTCCCTCCGTACTCGATTGTAAACCCATTGCTTGACATCCATGCAATTTGCCGACCATCTGGAGAATAGTGGGCATGCTCATCCCAGTCATCATCCGTGGCGGTCAACCGGAGCAATTTCCCGTCCGCAATATCTAGTTCGTAGATGTCGAGTCCCGTCTGCTTTTGTCCTTTTATGAGATTTCCTGAGAAAAGCAGTTTGGAGCCGTCGGCCGAAAAGTCATGCACCTCATAGAAACAGTTTTGCTCAGCAGGCTCAATGGTTTGAACGTTTTCTAACAGCAATTTGTCGCCATCGACTATGAAATCTCCAAGCTTCATCACCCATCCGCCCCCAAAACTGCTCCCTCGACGAATACGTTCCGCCCACGCCAGTCTCTTGCCATCTTTGGAAAACTGTGGATGAATGACAGCTCGGATTGGCTTGACAAGAGGGTAATCCGTCAGTTGCTGAAAGGTCTTGCGGCTGATATCCATAATCCCGAGATTCGAGCCAAGACCCGAACCCGGAATGGCGGCGCGTCTGACGACAGAATTATCATCGGGCAGACGTTCGTCTTGAGCAGTGAATACCAGGAACCTGCCCGACGGATGAAATGCAACGTTTCCATTGTTCTTCTGCGGGCATCCTTTAAGACCATGTGTGAGCACCTGCACATCACTCCCATCCGGCTTCATCGTAAAGACATCATAGTAACCATCTCTGCCCAGTTTTGCCGATGCAATTAGGTTGAGTTCTGAGTGCCAGTCCACATCCTTGCCAAACTCGGAGATCGTCGTGATCTTCAATGCAACAATAATGTCTGCGGCTAATACCGTGGCCACCCCGGAAAGACCTGCAAGGATGATTAGTGCTATCGATTGCTTTTTCATTTCGCTGTTCTCCTCTCGTTTTCTTTACAGCCAACGTTGTGCTCTGCCACCGAGCGGATGCGAGGTTGGCAGAAGCAATTTGTTAGGGACTTTGTTCTAAAACTTTTTTAAGATTATCTTTATTTATCTGTTCCTCTGGCCACCATTGTTCTTTAGGAAATTCTTTATGATGCTTCTTGCAATAGTCAAATCCCGAAATCGTAAGCATATATTGATCTTTTTCGGAAAGAGCGACCAAACCTTCTTTAATCAATATATCCCCTGCATCAATAAATGCTTTCGTTTCAGAAGGGGCGACAAAATTCATTCTGAATGTAAAGAATCGAGACAAATCTGGCCATTTGTTTACTTGTTTTGTCCATAATGTATTTAGAATCATATATTCCATCAGAGAGCGTTGTTTTGATGATAACACAACAGAAACAGTTGCGGATAAATTAGAAGCCCCCGATTGCTGACCTTTATTTCCTTGCAACCATTGCGAATAATAATAATCGTCTTGAAGCTCTTTTCTAAAGACTGTCTGGATAATAAATATTCCTACCAAGAATATGGGAATTAGGATAATAGCGGATATGACAAGCAAAGGCGTTATCCAAGTCGGTTCTTTTATAAATGTTGTTGCTGCTAATAATTGAGAATCAATTAAAAGTAGCGTCAAAAACCAAACAGCCATTAGCTGAATAGGTTTCGTTATTTTGTGTGGCTCAATATTGTTCTCATTCATATTATTTTTTTCTCCCTAACGTCTGAATTCACCTGCGGCGGTTAGCCGTCAGGTGAAATGATTTGTTAGCCATTCCATTTGATAAGTTCTGGTTTCTTTATGGTTTTGATTTTACTTTCGTTTTTACATTTCAGACAATTTACGGAATTGCTGACGCCAGTCATTGACGAAATGACATTTTGGACGAATTGAGAATGATTGGGTGCCATTTTTTCCAGCCTCTCAAGCATATCATTGGTATGGACAATATCTCGGTAAGCATTTGTAAGAGCTTCCAAGAAATCTGCATCCATGTCGAGTGTAAATATTTTGAGTCTTGCTTTTTCAATAAAATCGCTATTTAGCCTTTTTGTAGATACATCCCCACCTTGGATTATTGTAGTTATTTCTCCAATAACTTTAGTGATATGATTCAATTCAGCCGCTAAGCCATTGAGCCAAGCTTTGTGTGATTCATAATCTTCAAGTTCCTTTTTTCGTCTGTCATACCAATATGAGAGCATAAATGCAGGAAGAATCCCTATCAAGGCTCCAATTATTGCGGCAAATGTTTGAGATTCTGAAAATTTACCCAACCAAACAATAAAATCCTGCATTTTTAACACCTTTTTTTATATTTGTTCATCCAGGGCGGATTCCTCCGCCCTGGATGAATTACGATTAATTGTTGTATATTCTGTCAAGCAAAGTATTTATCCCTTCTGCTTGAATCGATGAGGCAGAACCATCAGTCTTGATTCCTTTGAATGTCAGGGCTAACTCTGCCATGCCAATTGCTTCCTTCGGGAGATTTGGGTTAACCTTGAACGGAGCTTCAGCATAACCGATCTCAAAGGTTCCATCTTTTTTCAATATGAATTGAACCATAACTTTTCCACCCTCGGGGATGACCAGCATTCCCTCGCCATCAAATGGGACATGCTTCTTAGCTTTGCCAGTAAACTCGACGAATTGAGTTTTGTTTTCTGATTCTTTAAGTTCCCAATTTGGCTCATTAAAGAATGCATCGAACGCATTCCCTACGGTCGTCTGTTCTCTTCCTGACAATGTCGCCCCCTTGACGGAGTTGACGGAATTACCGCATCCATTTGTCAGAAGAATCATCAATGACAAAATCGCAATAGCTCTAACAGTTTTCATTACGAAGCGCTCCTTTTCGGGGTGTTGTTGGTTTTGGTCGTCAGTTTCCACCTGATGTTCTCCTGTTCATCGGCGGGGCTAACGCCACAAATCTGCTGCGCCGTCCCCGGCGTCAGCAGAATTTGTCTTGTTATCCGTTTCATAGGTCGTTTTTCAACTGTGTAATTTGATCTTTAATTTTGGGTGCGTCTGGTATACCAACAAATGAAACTTCTATTCCAGCAGTTCCTGCTGTGCCAATTTCAACAGTACCAAGTCCGAACAGCCTTTCAAAAAGACCTTGTTTGCTATTAACACTTCTTATGTCTTTGATTGCAACTTCTGCAGTTTGTTTAGAAAGAACTCCCATTTCCGTTGATAGTCTCTTGTTTGTGAATTTATACTTTGTTGATTTTGTCTTTAAGAAGATGTAAAGATTGCCTAAAAAACCAATGATCGTTACACAACCTATTATCCCCCATACAATATGATCTCCTAAAAAGTGAAGATGGGAAGGAGTCCCCTCCCAAATAATTCTTTCAGGAGCAGATTTTTGCGGGGAAGATGTGTTTGAGACTGGTCGAATAGATTCATCTAAGAACTCTCCACAGTGTTTGCATTTTTTTGCATTGACATTGACGATCTCCGCGCAAAACGGACATTCTTTCGTTTCTTGCTCAGCCATTTTTCATTCTCCTTTTTTGGTTTTGCCTGATTCCGTGATGGTCTTTTTGGCCATCATCCTTGTTTGTTTTTCAACGCGTG
>DYKF01000229.1 GCA_020722745.1 Caldithrix sp. | reverse complement strand
GACTAATTTTATAGCGACTCATGGTTAACATGATACAAAAATCCTTAAAATCCGGCCAATTTTGGTTGTTCTGCCGCAGAGAGCCTCTGAAAGATTTTAGGCAAGCTCTTATAAAGAGTTGGCTCGCTTCGCATTCAGAGCTTACTAAAAAAGATTTCTCAGGCAAAGCTGAAATCAGGCCGATTCTAAAGCATGCGTTTTGCCGCAGTATTCTTTTTATTCATTGTATCCGCTTTACCGTATTCCGGATTCATCGTGCGGACAGATCCCGTTTCGGACACCATAGACGTGCGCATCTATAAAACCGCTTCAAGCGAGTTATCTGGTTTTACGGCAGAGCAGTGGGAAATACTCGATTCCAAAGGAAAGCGAATTGCAATTTTTTTAGCAGAAACTTCAAGACGCGAGCAAAAAAGTATGCTGCTGAGCGGTACCATCCAGAAGCAAAAGAGCAAACACAATATTTATGCAGGGATGAAAGTAGAATTGCGCCCCGTGGATCCCAAAGAGTTAAAAGTTTCGCGCCTGCCAGATACAGCCGTTCCCGCAGAAACAGCTTTGGAAGAGCGCATTGTTACCGGAATGGATAAACGCTCCATGATTCTGATTCCGGCTGGAAAATTTATTTTTGGATCTGGAATAAGGGGCAGTCTACATTATACAGCTGCAGCAGAGAGGCAGCAAAGCAGACTGGACTCAACAAACCATAAAAAGACGATTCACTACATGGATATGCCAGCCTTTTATATCGATGAGTTTGAAGTATCCAACAGAGAATTTAACGAATTTCTGCGGCAAAGCGCATACCAGGCACCTGCTCCGCTGCGCAATCTGCCCGACAACGATTATCCTGTGGAGAACGCGGATTATTATTCCGCACAGGCGTACTGTCGCTATGCCGGAAAAAGACTGCCCGGTGAACTCGAATGGGAAAAAGCCGCTAGAGGGCCCGGGCTTAGCGGCTCCATAACAGAGAACGAAACTTTTGCCTATATGGAAGAACCACTCGAATACCCCCATGGAAATGAGTTCTCTCCCCAAAAATGTAATACGCGCGAGACGGGAACCGGACGCACCCTGCAGGTCCGTGAAACGGGGGATATGTCTCCCATGGGCGTGCAGGGAATGTGCGGCAATGTTCCAGAATGGACGGATTCTTTTCTACTCCCTTACAGGGGAAATACAACCAATCACGAAGTCTTTGGCCACAGATACAAAGTAATCCGGGGCGGCAGCTACCTCGATGGAAAAGAACGGGCAAAAACATACCATCGCTCTGCCGGAGGAATCCCGACGCTGAAAGATGATTTTAGAGCGGGCATTCGCTGTGCCAAAAGTCTGTAAATGGTGCCCGGGGGGCCCTGGCTGCCAGGGTAGAATTCACTTGACATGGCGGCAAAGCATGGCAGGGGATTCTCATGGGACAGGCTGCACTCAAACTGGAACAACCCTTCACCTACTCGGATTACGTGATTTGGGAAACAGAGGAACGCTACGAACTTATAAACGGTGAGCCCGTACTGATGGCTCCGGCTCCAAACCAGCGGCACCAGATTCTTGCAGGAAATCTATTTTCAGAACTCCGCGAAGTTCTGCGGAAATCAAAATCGCCCTGCCGCGCATTCATTGCTCCCTTTGATGTCGTGTTGCCTCTGCCCGGTCAAAAAGAAAACAATTCCACCAACGTAGTCCAGCCAGACGTTCTCGTCGTTTGCGATGCCAAAAAACTCACGGGCCGCAACTGCACAGGCGCGCCAGATCTCATTGTAGAAGTTTTGTCTCCCTCGACAGCCATAAAAGATCAAAAACAGAAATTTGAGCTCTACCAGGGCAGCGGCGTAAGAGAATACTGGATTGCCGAACCGGAAGCCGGATATATCATCCGATATGTTTTAGATTCTAAGGGAGAGTATAACCGCGAAGGCGTGTATGGAGCGCAAGACTCTATTGCTCTGTTTTTTGCGGAACAGTCACTCGATCTATCCCTCGTGTTCGAAGAAGAAAATACAAAAATCTGATTACAGCGCAAAAAGCCCTCTCGATGCTCGCAGAGCAAAGGCAAAGTTTTTTAGCTCTACCCGCCTTCGGCGGGTTGCTCTCCATGTTTGCAGTACACTGAGAGCGGTCAGCTGGCTCTCGCAAAGTCCATCCGTGGACTTTTGCAACAGCCAGTTCAATTTACTTTTTGAAAATATCTCTAAGCACTACGTCCAATTTTGTCACACCGTTTTCTTCTACGGTAATAGAATGCTCGTAGGGTTTTGTGTATACCTTGTTCGCTCCGGAACCACCTGTACCAGCCACGATAAATATCGTGTAGTTTCCTGGTTTAAGTTCGTTAAACACAAAACGTCCACTGGCATCAGAAACCACATGTGGCTGCTTGGGAATGCGAATGGGCTTTAAGAATATCTTAATACCTGGAACCGGGCGATCAAAGGTCTCCAGCCATACATTTCCCTCAATGCTTCCCCTGCCCTTTACAGAAGCAGCAATCACTTCCGTCGTCGTCTGGTTTTTCTCGATAGCTGTTTTAATGACCTGATCAGGATATTTATTGGCTTTCACAGCCACGTTGGTTACCCCTGTAGGAACTTTCTCAATCGTCATCGTGGCTACATCGCCCCAGTGAGGATTTTTTTCCCATTGGAGAGTATAATTTGCCTGGGTTTCGTTGAGATACACAGCAGGTTTCCCAGCACCAATAACATCTTTGCGATAGGTTGTTTTAATGACGAGAGTTCCAATATCCTTGTTTTTGTCGTTTACGGGCTCTTCGTCTGTCACGGGAGGATCTTTTTCCTTATCCTCTTCGGTCAGAGTAATGTTGATATCGGGAAGTTTATCCTCTTTTTTAGGCTTGTTTTTGTCTTTATCCTTGTCCTCGGTCGGTGGTTTAACAGGAGGAGTCGGAACGCCCACAAACAAAAATCCGGAAGCATCGCCAGAAATCTGGGGAACCTGCTTGTGGTTTACCTTGGCTGCCGTATCGGTTGTCTGCTTCCGTGCGCGAAAGAAGGCCTCGTAAGCGGTTACCTTGCCATCGTTATTGAGATCCGCCTTGAGCAATGCGTCGGAAAAATAGTAGGTAAACAAACCGTGGTTGATTGGTGCAGAAAGCTCAATGGCTGTCTCGTTGTCATCGGCAGAAGATACGACCACTTTATTCTGAAAAAATACATCGTCGTCGCCCTGCAACACAGCACTGTTTTTGCCCTCTTCGATGGGAATATTGCCCGCTCCCCGAACAGACGCTCCCTTTTTAGCGATTCCGCCAGAAAAGCATGCATCGAGTATAATCACGGTTTTTTGAGTTTTGACCTTTTTAAACCAATCGTTGAGTTCATCGTCGCTCACGTGGGGGCGGTTAAACATGATAATGTAATTGCGCATGCCATTTTTGGCAGATTCATCGCGAAAGAACTGGCCATGTCCCGCAAAGTAAAAGAAAACCTGGTCGCCTTCTTTTACCTGTTTGCCAAGCCAGCCGACCAGGTTCTCCTCTACCGATTTGCGCGTTACCTGCGCTCCCAAAAACACACGCACGTTTTCATTTTTGAACGAACCCGTAGCGACAATCTGGGACTTCATCCGCTCGGCATCGCGCTCACAAAGCTCGAGATCGCTGATCGGTGAATCGCCTTGATAGTTGCTGCCGTAAACAAGGGCATATTTTTCTGCGGATAGAGTTCCCGCCGCTAACAGCAGGGAAACCAGTACTATTTTTTTTACCATGCTTTTCTCCTTTATGTCGTGACCCTGGACTTTGGCCCAGACCGCTCCATATTAGACGCGCGTGCTGTCTGTCAAGAGCAACTTTTTTTATGCGTATGCAACCCAGAGGCGCTGAGCACCAGAACGTTAGAAAAGAATGCCCGCGACC
>DYKF01000228.1:1328-3892 GCA_020722745.1 Caldithrix sp. | reverse complement strand
GAGCGCAGCCGAGGGGTCCATGTACCGGAAGTAAGCTCTGAACGCGAAGCGAGCCTCAGGCAAACTTTTTCAGAGCTTACTTAGTTGGTAGTGATCTTATATTCAGGGTTTGAATAAGAGATAAAAGTTTGCGGATGGAAAACGGTCAATGAAACGACGATTTTCCTCTGGCTATTTTCTTTTATCATTTGGCAGCCGATATCCGCCCGAAGGGCACCCTTAAACATTTTTTTGAAACAGAACTTCGAGAAACGGAATGACCATGTTGAGGTAGAGCAGAAGGGCAAAACTTACTCCCCAAATGCGTGCATAGGAGGGTATAATTTTTCTCCAGTTCAGGTTTTCTTCTTTCCATGTAAACAGGGTAAAACCGAGAGCATGGATCCCCCAAAATGTCAAAAGAGAAAAATAAAAGTCAATCCTGATGGAAGATGGCATGTTGCGGAATAGAAAGCCAAGCAGATCTGGCTGTCGCATAAAAAGATAATATGCGGAAAAAATTCCGAGAACCGCGTCCGATGTGCGCTGCATATTTTTGGTGGCTGCCGTTAGCGAGTACGTTATAGAGCGAAAAAAAACGAGAAGGGCAATAAACATGACGATATAGAGCCCGTTAATGCGCAGCATATCGAGACAGGTCTTTCCTTCCAGAAAACAGAACAGCAGAGGAAAAGCAGAAAGAATTGCAAGCGTCTTCCATGAAAAAAGTTTGCCCATAAGGGAAGCGTCTGTTTTATTGACTGCCTGTCAAGGCAAAGCGATTCAGTGTTTGCCTGAGGTGATTACAATGAGTGATAACGAATCCAAAGACTCCATCGTGCGTCGAAAGACAAGAACCGTAATGGTGGGCAGCCTGCCCATTGGATCGGGCCATCCCATTCCCGTGCAGTCCATGACAAAAACAAAGACGGCAGACTGGAAGGCAACGGTAGAGCAGATTCAACAGTACGAAGAAGCAGGCTGCCAGATTGTACGCGTAACGGCCAATTCTGATGAGGCCGCCGAAGCTCTCAAAAAAATTAAAGAAAACATACACATACCGCTCGTTGCCGATATTCATTTTCAGCATCGATTTGCGCTTAAGGCGATTGAATCGGGAGTTGATAAAATTCGTATCAATCCGGGAAACATAGGCTCCGAAGAAAAAATTGCCGAAGTGCTCAGGGCTGCTAAAGATGGCGGGGTCCCTATTCGCATTGGAGTGAATGCAGGCTCTCTGGAAAAAGATATTTTGCGAAAGCATGGTTTCCCTAATTCCGATGGCATGGTAGAGAGCGCGCTGCGCCATATTGAAATTGCGGAACGCCATAATTTTAAGGATCTCATTGTTTCGTTAAAGAGTTCGGATGTGCCCATGATGATGGAGGCCTATCGCAAGCTGGCAAAACAGGTTGATTATCCGTTTCACCTTGGCGTTACCGAGGCAGGGACGGCCTTCCAGGGAACCATTAAATCCTCCATCGGAATTGGTGGTCTTCTCGCAGAGGGAATCGGCGATACCATTCGGGTTTCCCTGACAGAGCCGGGCATAGAAGAAATCAAAGTGGGCCGAGAAATTCTTCGTTCTTTGGGGTTGGTCAGTTTTGGAGTGACACTTGTTTCGTGCCCTACCTGTGGGCGTTTAGAAGTGGATTTATTCCGCATTGCAGGCGAGGTCGAAAAAGCCGTCGCCCATGTGAAAACGCCGCTCAAGGTAGCCGTGATGGGTTGTCTGGTCAATGGCCCCGGCGAGGCAAAGGATGCGGATATTGGTATTTCTTCCGGCAATGGCGAGGCTGTTTTGTATGTTAAAGGAGAGAGCAGGGGTAAAATCAGAGAAGACGAAATTATTCCACGCCTGTTGTACGAAATCGAAGAATGGGAGAAAAATCTGTGATCAAGGCAATAGGGCGGGGCATCGATTCTCTGGTGGACAAACTCGTCGCTGCTCTGCTGGCGATTGCTCTGATTCAATTGCCTCATTACATGGAATCCTATGCACTTTTTTTGTCTGGTTATCTATTGGCCATGGAAGAAGAAATTTCTGATTTCAAAGAAAATGCAGACAAGTTTGGCGTCACTCTGGAGGAGTATATAGTTCGCCACGAGAAGGCAGCCGATCAAATGATTCGCGCTACCGGGCAGACAATCCGCAGCCATATGGAAAAGCGCGACCGAGTTCGCGACGCCCTGCATCGCTGGGAGCTTGCAAAGACGTGGCAAAAGCCCTTTGTATTTATTCAGATTGTAGATATGGAGCTTACCCGTAAAATGCATTATAAGCCAGGATTTTCTTTCACTTTGGAGTCTCTTGCTTATGCCGGTTCTGGTGTTCTGGCTGGTTTCCTGTTGTATACGATTTTGATTCGCTCTTTTTTGGGGTGGATATGGAGGCGAATTTTTCCTCCAAAAGCGAAAATTGCGTAAAAAATACTTGACTGCCTGACTCGTCAATTTTTCTTTTCCTTACCTTCCTCGATAGCTCAGTCGGTAGAGCAGTTGACTGTTAATCAATTGGTCGCAGGTTCGAGTCCTGCTCGAGGAGCAGGCCATACCGCAAGGTTTGGCTTTTTTATGTTTTTCCT
>DYKF01000228.1:0-1228 GCA_020722745.1 Caldithrix sp. | reverse complement strand
TTTTTTATGTTTTTCCTGCGACCTTGGTCGCAAGGTTCGTCACGAAGTGGACGAGCGCAGCGAGTTGTCCTGCTCGAGGAGCAGGCCATACCGCAAGGTTTGGCTTTTTTATGTTTTTCCTGCGACCTTGGTCGCAAGGTTCGTCACGAAGTGGACGAGCGCAGCGAGTTGTCCTGCTCGGGGAGCAAGCAGTTCCATAGGCAGAACTACGGTTTTGTCCTCGTTGGCGTCCTCCGGAGAAATCTGGAGGATGACCTCGAGTTCCTTGCCTTTTGTAAACAATGGAATCATACCGGGAGCGAGAAAAGCGGGAAGTATCATAGTAGATGATGAAGGCTGGTGGATGATCGCCTTCGGCTTCGCGGATCATTTCGCGAAATTGAGGGCGCTTATCAGTAAGGCCAGAAATACCCGCATCGATAAATATTTTTTCCAATATGAGTTTTTTTCTTCGCAGTATTTGCGTGCAGCTGCAAGTTGCGTCTCTATGGAAGCACCTTCCTATGCCTGGCGTTCTGTGGAGACTCTTCCCAAAAACCATGCTCTTTCCATACCCGCTTATAAGTTGCGGGAGGAGTTTGTAAAGTTATAATCAGCGGGAAAATGGGTTTACAATTTCCAACTTCTTCTCGATCAGATGGCCGTCCTGCATGTCTTCAGAAAAGAGAACTTTTGCATTATATTCAAGTGCTGCCGCAATTTGCAGACTGTCAAAAAAGTGATATTTATACTTGGCATGAATGGAAATAGCCTTTAGGATTGTAATCGGTTGCAAGATAGCAATTTCGTCCACAAGAGAAACAAGACTGGTCACCACCTGATTCACCTCTGTTGGTTTGCGCTTAAACTTTTTAAGCAATTGAACAGAAGTTTCATTGAGAGATTGCGTTCCAAGAATACGATGGTGCTCTTCGGATTCAAGAAGGTAGATTGCCCGCTCTTCTTTCATTTGTGATTGCATGCTGTGGGCGTACAGAATGACAGAAGTGTCGAAGTAAACGCGAAGCATGCTTACCTTGTTTTGATTCTTTCTGGAAAATCTATACGATGGGGATCGAGCCTTTTACGGATTTTTGAGCCTGCTTCGTAAAGCCTCACCATCTTTTCAAGAGTTTCCTCTTGATCTTCTTCTTCTTGGAGAATTTTTCTCAGTTTGTTGTAGGTCGCTCTTTTCATCTCCAGAGTGACCTTTAAGAGCTCATCGTCTTTTTGTTTGCTGCGTGCCATG
>DYKF01000227.1 GCA_020722745.1 Caldithrix sp. | reverse complement strand
AAAAAAGTTTTGTCACTGTTCACTTTTCAAGCAAGAGTTTAGCCCGATGGCAAAATTTATACAGCAATGCAAACGGAAGGATTTAAGAGTAGTAATTAGATAACCTCTGTACGGCGACCCAAGCTGTAGGCAAAAGTCCACAGAGGGACTTTTTCAGAGGATACTTAGATAACCTCTGTACGGCGACCCAAGCTGTAGGCAAAAGTCCACAGAGGGACTTTTGCAGAGGATACTTAGATAACCTCTGTACGGCGACCCAAGCTGTAGGTAAAAGTCCACGGAGAGACTTTTTCAGAAGACATCAAAATTAAAATGGAAAAGTTTTGTCACTGAAGCATTGGCTTTAGGGCGATTACGGTATAAAGGGCAAATCAAAACAGATGAACGTAGAAAATTAAATGTCGCAATAAGTTTACTTTTGCGGAACTTTTCATTCTATTGTAGCAATAATTTACAGGGAAGGGACAAAGAGAAATAGAACGACGGGCCCTTGTAACAATACGCGACCCGCAGGGTCTGCAAGCAAAATCTGCACGAAGTGCACCCCCCTCCTCATTTGTTAGTTATGTCTCCGGGCAATCCTTTAATAAGTGGGGGGACCCAGAGGCGGATGACGCTGCGCGCGGGGTACTTTCTGCCGGGAGGAATTATTTGTTCGCCAGAGGGGCTACCGTTCTATTGCACTTTATCGAGATGCTGCAAGGCTCCCTTATGCAGCATCAAGTCCAGTCGCTGGAATAGAACTGCCGAATGAGCGAAGTAGCATGAGAAGGCATTTCCTGTTTGCGCCGCGCCATAATTTTAGAAGCGTCCGAAAGAAATCGTTCTAACTGGTACCGAGTGGCATTCTCCCCCCCCCAGAAAAAAGGTGGATAATATTTATGTTCCTTCCTGCCTGTAAAAAGCTGAGAACCAAAATCGATAATCGTGCCCGTGCCGAGCATGGTTCCTATGCCGGTTTTTACATAGTCGCCAATAATACTTCCCAGTTTGATGCGCCCGGAAGAATAGATTCTGTTTTCAAACGTAAGGCGGATTTCTCCGTAATTGTTTTTTAGATCCGATGTGGTCGTGAGAGCTCCCAGGTTCACCCAGTCGCCTACAATGGAATGCCCCAAAAAACCCTCGTGGTGCTTGTTCGTAAAACTGCCAATGAGTGAGTCAGAGATTTCTCCACCGAGCCTTGCCATGGTTCCAGCCCGGGAAGAAGAAATAAAAGCCTTGTCTATAACAGAATGCTTTCCAATGTAAACCGGTCCGCGCAAAAGAGAAAAGGCAGATATTTTTGCGCCCTCGTCTATAATCACGGGCCCTCCGGTTGCATCCAATTCACACAAGGAAGAAACCTTTGCGCTTTTATGAACCCAAATATTTTCGGTGTTTCCAACAATAGAACAGGAAGGCTTGTGGGTAAAAAGATTTTTGTCTAACAGAGAAATATCCTGCTCTATTTTTTCTCCCAGCAAACCGATCAGCTTACCGGGAGTTGTCATCTCTCCTTCTGCTTCAACGATTCTTTCGCAACCAGTTACATCTTTATAGAAGAGCGCCGAGCGATGCCCCACTATGCGGCATTCACCGTTTGCTCTTTGCAGCGGTGAAAAAATGCCATCTGCGAGGGCAAAGAGTGGCTTAAGTCGCAAAACGGGGAGGAGGGTTTCTTCGTACAGATCCGAAAGCACATTGAGCATGCGCTATTTTTTTAGCGGGGCAGGGGTAACAACAAATTTTCTATGGGCGAAAAAATATCAGAAGGGGTAGCGGGAGTCAGAAACAGTGTGAGCAATAATAGTACCGTGGCTCCCGTGAGTGGTATCAGAAAATTGTCGTCGAGACACTTTGCGCAGGAAATGAGCTCTGCCAACAAAGAAGCAATGCCAGCTACCGTGACCATAAATATGGAAATGGTGAGCGATGGAGGAAGAGCGGTTTCGCGAAAGGGGTCAGTTGATACAGGGGGTTGCAGAAAAAGAAATAAAATGGCTAGGAGTGTAGAGGAGGTAATGCCGGCGATAGTACCCTCCAGTGATTTTTTTCCGAACAGGCGAAGAGTTCCGTAGCGCGTTCCCACAAAAGCTGCTGCGGGATCACCAATGATCAAAAAGATCATGGAGATGGCAGCAATGTCGCGCGGGAGCAATGCCGTCAGTAGAGTGAGCGAGAAAAAGTAGGGTAGGGATGCAGGTATGCTGTTTTTTTCTTCCTTCTTTAAAATGCTGCCAAGAAATTTCATGTAGGCGCGCGACCACCATTTGTAGCGAAACCGGATGATCTCTAGAACAACGAGCCAAGACGTAAAGGCCAGCAGCAGATAAAATGCGATAGAACGAGTATTGTCGATAAAGATTTCCGGCAACATGGCGAACATATCGAAATACAGGACAGCCGGTATGAATACACCGGAAGCATGTACAATTTTTCGCTTTGAATTAAAATGGCTGGCCATCAGGAAAGCATACCTGCTGCGCTTTCCCGGCTCTCTGCCCGGGGAAATAAATTGCCAAACCCCGTGAGTTCCAGGATTTCATCCACTCTGTAAGACGGAGAAACGAGAATGAGTTTATGGCCACTGGCAGATAATTTGTCGTATAGTTCAAAGAGGAGTCCAACTCCTGTAGAAGTGAGTGAGCTGACGCCTGACAGGTCTAACAGAAGATTGGAGTTTGCAGAGAGCAATATGGGTTTAATTTCGAGAGCCGCAGCCGTAGAATTCACGTTCCCCCAAAGGCGAAAATAGGTGTATTGATCTGCGCTTTCGCGAAAAAGTTCTATGCTCTCTGAAAGCTTTACGGAATCGCCCATATATGCCAGACTCAGAGATTTCCATGAACGGACAAGAAAATTTAGAAGAACTCGAAAAAGATAAATTTCAGGAGATTGTACTGCAGCTGCCCAAGGATGACGCCCTTGGTGTGGAGCAGTTTTTTATGCAAAGCGGGGCTGCCGGCTACTATGAGTTGTTATACAAAGAAGGAGAAACTGATAATCTGAATGAAGATTTAACAACTCTGTACTTTTTTTACGATATACAGTTTCCGCTGGAGGCCTTTGCGCCTATGGCTCTCGCTCTACTTGGCCTATCCGAGGTTTCCTATTCTATTGCGCCGGTCAATTACCGCGATTATGTAAAAATCTTTGAGGAGACTTTCCGGGCGTTTCCGCTTTCCGAGCAGACCTGGCTCGTTCCACCCTGGGACAATCCCCCCCTTGCCGATGGCGTAAAAAAAATTATTCTAAAACCGGGCCTCGCCTTTGGCACGGGACAACACGCCACGTCTCGCCTCATGATTCGGTATTTGGAAAAGGCCATTCAGCCGGGAGACATTGTCTTTGACCTGGGAACGGGCACAGGAATACTCGCCATCGCTGCAGCCCTGTACGGAGCTTCGCAGATCCAGGGGGTAGATGCAGAAAAGCTTGCGGTGGAATCTGCGCGCGACAATTACAGTCTCAATGATAATCTGCCCGCCGCTGATTTTCAGTTCGGGGATTTCTCCTTTGTCGATTCTGAGTCAATTGTTCCTTATACCGTGTTTGTGTCTAACATACTTCCAAAGGTTTTCATGGCAAACCGGGCAAATTTAACCAGATTTCTGGAAAAAGCGGATCGCTGGGCTTTGTCTGGAATTACCATGGAGACTTTGGACGAATTCCGTGCATTTTTACGGGACATAACGGCAGATCCCCTTAAAGAAGAAGCCGAAGACGGCTGGGTAATTCTGTACAAGGCTTAAAGAAGTTTTATTAGAGCGACGAGTCACTAAATTCCATAGCTGCGTTCAGCCGCAATTAAACTGGTTCTTTTAACCAGTTTAATTGCGTAGACCTGCCCAGTTTATACATCGTACAAAGAGGAAGCAGCTGTAGCCGCATGTGAATTGATGTAGACAGGGCGTTTCTGCGTGTAAAAT
>DYKF01000017.1:3374-24180 GCA_020722745.1 Caldithrix sp. | reverse complement strand
AGAGCAATAGAACGGCAGGCACTTGTAACGATACGCGACCCGCAGGGTCTGCAAGCAAAATCCGCACGAAGTGCACCCCCTTTCATTGTCAGCTATGTCTTTTTAGATATTTGCTTGTGGCACTGGCCTTTGCTGAGAGCTCTTTGTGCCGAAAGGAGGCCTATTCCTGCTTTACACTTTGTCACGCAGCGAAATAAAGTCCGGCATGTCAGCAAAAATCAAGAACATAGCAATTATTGCACACGTTGACCACGGTAAAACCACCATGGTAGACGAAATCTTAAAATTTACAACCTCGCTCGATGCCAAAGAATCGAGTGAGCGCGTGATGGATTCTAACGATCTCGAAAGAGAGCGCGGTATTACCATTTTAGCCAAAAACACAGCCGTACAGTATAAAGACTACAAAATCAATATTGTCGATACCCCCGGCCACTCTGACTTTGGTGGTGAGGTTGAGCGCGTGTTAAAAATGGTAGATTCCTGTCTTCTGCTTGTCGATGCCATGGAGGGCCCCATGCCGCAAACCCGCTTTGTACTCAAAAAAGCTCTGGAACTTGGGCACAAGATTATTCTCGTAATCAACAAAATTGATAAGCCAAACTGCGATCCGGATAAAGTGGTCGATGAAACGTTTGAACTGTTTATGGAGCTTGGTGCAACCAATGAGCAAATTGAGTTCCCCGTCGTCTATGCATCTGCCAAAAATGGTTTTGCCATTAAAAAGCTTACAGATGAGCGCAAGGACATTGAGCCTCTTTTAGAAACTGTATTGGACTATTGCCAGGATTCAGCCCGCGATGAAGATGGCCCGTTTAAGTTCCAAGTGACAAATCTTGACTATAACGAATATCTTGGAAGAATCTGTATTGGCCGCGTATTCGGCGGAAAAGGACAGGTGAACCAGGAAGTATATCTTCTCGGAGAAAACGAAAAAGGAGAACCAACCCAGTCTAAACAACGCATTACCAAGCTGTTCTCCTTTATGGGGCTTAAGCGCACAGAAGTGGCAGAAGTTATTTCTGGCGATATCGTTGCTATTGCCGGGATTGCAGAAATGACAATTGGAGATACTCTCACGAGTGCAGAGCCGCCGGTTGCTCTCCCGCGCATTGTGATAGAACCGCCTACGGTGTCCATGCAGTTCATGGTGAACGATTCTCCCTTTGCCGGTAAAGAAGGGAAATGGGTTACATCGAGAAATATTCGCGAAAGACTCGAAAAAGAGCTGAAGACAAATCTTTCTCTGCGCGTAGATGATCTCGGAGATAAATTTAAGGTGTCCGGGCGCGGTGAGCTTCAGCTTGCCATTCTGATTGAAAATATGCGCCGCGAAGGATTTGAGCTTGGTGTATCCAAGCCAGAAGTAATTATGCGTGAAATCGACGGCCAGAAAATGGAACCCTACGAAGAAATCGTGATGGATATGCCAGAATCGTATTCGGGCGGTGTTATCCAGGAGCTCAATCGCCGTCGTGGAATTATGACGCTTATGGAAACGATTGCTGATGGCGTTGTTCGCGTGAAATTTGAAATGCCTACGCGCGGTATCATTGGCTTCCGCAGTTTCTTCCTTACGGAAACGCGTGGCGAAGGATCTCTTTCCAGTATCTTTCTGGAGTATCGCCCTTTCTCCGGTACTATTTCCGGAAGAACGCGCGGAGCCATTATTAGCATGGAAACAGGCAAGGCCAATGCCTATGCTCTCGACACCATCCAGGAACGGGGTGACCTGTTTATTGAGCCTCAGACAGAGGTTTATGTTGGTATGATCATTGGTATTCACGCCAAAGAAACCGATCTCGATGTGAATCCTATCAAAGAGAAAAAACTTTCTAACGTTCGCGCGTCTGGATCGGACGATGCTATTCGCCTCACACCTCCAAGAAAGCTGACGTTGGAACAGGCTATGGACTTTCTCGAAGACGATGAAATTCTTGAAGTAGCTCCTTCGTCATTGCGCCTGCGCAAGAAGTATTTGAATCCGTCGGACCGCAAGCGGAGGGGATAATCAAAAGGGGCTCTGCCCCCAGACCCCCGTGTCGGATCGCAAGCGTTGTGGATGATGGGGCTTTGCCCCTTGCTACCGTGTCTGACCGCCAGCGGAAGGGCGAAGGGGCTCTACCCCCAGACCCACCGTCTGACGGCGAACGTCGTTTGTCAGATTTCACTCAGCCACATACGGGAAAGCCCTTCGGGCAGATTTTGGCTCCCGGAGAGAAAGCAATCAGCTACAAGCGCTTCAGATATTTTCTACAAAAACCAGAGCACCGAAACGATCCGCGTTAGAACGCGGAGGATTTACCGGGCTTGGGTTAAACACCCTGCCAGCAAAAGCATTGCCAAGCATATTCTCCCAGGCGACAATGCCTGGGTTTTCGATAATATACTCGACGCGAATTTGTTTCATAGGTTTTAGTTTTCGTTTTTTAGGCAGGGTAGTTGGCAGACCTGTAAAAACGCGGACAATTTCTGTATAAAGATTAATACCAGCAGCGGCAGGGATAACATATTCGCCAATCAGCTCACCAGGCACCTGCGGGCTTATTTCGATAAGAAACAGATTCTGGTCCTTAATGATAAATTCAGCAACAATGGGTCCAGCAGGAATCTGCATGATCTTCACAAGGCTCTGCATTCCGGTCAAAATTTTTTGCGCAAGAGATTCGTAAGCCGATGGATATCTGTGCTCGATGTCTATGAATGGTGGAATGGGAGAATGAATTTTATCCGTGATTGTTATCAGATAGAATTCAAAATTTTCTACCAGCCCTGTAACAATGATCTCGTCGCCTTGAATTTTTTCCTCGAGCATAAAAGAGTTTGCTTCGAGTTGTTGTTCAGATAAATTTTTGCGCGATAGAATTTCCTTGAGCGAAGAAAATTTGTCTGCCTCGAACACAGCATGTTTACCCGCCCCGCTTCTCGCTTTTACAATTAATGGAAAACCGAGAGACTCAATGTCGGTTTTTAACATTCCCGATAAAGCTTTTAGATAGCGAGGTTGAGATATTTCTGGTATCGGAGCCACTGACAAAAACTCGCGAACTTGGCTTTTATCTAAAATGGATTCCATGGTCGTGCGGGGGATTCCGCGCAGTTTCAAATGCTCTGCAATATAGGAGGCACTTAACAGCGCATGGGCATACGAGGCAGAATAGATTCCCGCTATGTCTTGCGTGTCTACAGCCATGGAAAGTTTATAGAGTACTTTTCGATAATTAAAAATGGATTCATGAATTTGAACGGTTGCGAATTCAAATCCCGGTGCCTGAAGATTTTGATCTACTGCTATCGTTCTAAATCCAAGCTCCTGGGCAGAAAGAATCAATGGTACCTGGTTTATACCAGCACCAAGCGATACAAAATAATGTCCTTCTGCCTGCATTTTCCAATTATCGGAGTGCGGGGCTTTACGCAAGAGTTTTTTGTCCGCTTTCTTTTACCTTAGATAAACAATGGCAGACGGACTCTTCCGGCAGCCCAATATTTCCAAGGGTTGCCAAAACTGCAGGCAATTGTAATGCAACGGTAAAGCGGAATGCCGAATATTTCTTTCGGTTTTGTCTCAATAGATGCGGAGACACTTCAGATAGACATAGCGAAAGCTCGCGTGACATATCCTCCCTGGACAACAAGGATTTGACTAAATCCTCGTTCATGCATTCTTTTTTGACTTCTATGGTTAATATTCTCCAGATAAACTTTTGCTTGTTCATATACTTGTATAATGTGATTCAATTTTCACTTTTTTCATATATTCTCAAAAAAAAAATCGCTTTTACACAAAATTTTATTCAGCTCATTAACAGAAAACATTGTAACAACTTTTTAGAAATAACCGATACTGAAGTATGCTAAGAGGAATCTACACGGGTGCTTCCGGAATGACGGTAATGCAGCACAAAATGGACATTGTGGCCAATAACCTGGCTAATGTCGATAAGACTGCTTTCAAGGAAGACACTGTTATATTTCAGAATTTTCCAGAATTGCTTCTTCATAGAACTAATGATGACGGCGTTGGCTGGACTCCAATGGGCAGTTTTGATATTTCGCCACTCGTTGGGAAACTTGGGACCGGGGCAGAAGTCAACGAAGTCTTCACCAGGTTTGACCAGGGCGCCCTCAAAAAAACAGATAATCCCGCCGACCTCGCGCTGGATGGGGAAGGATTCTTTGTGGTGCAAACGGACCGAGGAGCTAAATTGTCTCGCTCTGGCGCATTTATACTCGATAAAAACGGCTATCTCGTCAACCACCAGGGATTTCCTCTACTGGGAGAAAAAGGGCCCATTCAGGTAAATCAAAATAATTTTATTGTGCGGGAAAATGGAGAAGTCTGGATCAATGGTGCCATAGGTACCAATCCGGATCGAGTGTATGGCCGCGATGTTAACCAGTGGGAAAATCCTGTCCTGCTCGATAAACTTCAGGTTCGCTACGTAGACTATCCGAGGCATTTGATCAAAGAGGGTGATTCTTTTTATGGTACAACTCCCGAATCCGGAGATATGCGCCCTGCCGCTTTCGAAAATCCGCCTCAAATTCTGCAAGGGTATCTCGAAGCATCCAACGTAAATATTGTCACAGAAATGGTGAACATGATAGAAGTGCAAAGAATGTATGAAGCCAACCAGAAAGCCGTGGGAACACACGATTCCATGTTGGGGACTCTCATAAATTCAGTGTTGCGCTGATATTGACAGCTAGCACCCAAACCAGATGAGTTCCAGTGTGAGTCTTTTTGACATTGCCGACTTTATAGGAACGGCTGCCTTCGCTATCAGTGGAACCATTTTTGGCGTCCGCAAAAATCTGGATCTATTGGGCGTTGGCGTAGTTGCTTTTCTAACGGCTCTTGGCGGGGGCACAATCCGCGACATTCTGGCAGATCGCCCTCCATACTCAATAACCCACCACGAGCCCATTTTCATAGTTCTGGGTTCCATTTTGTTTACCGTGGCTCTTAGGCTTGACAGGCGCCACGAATTTGAAAGGGGCCCGATATTCATTTTGTCGGATGCAGTTGGTCTCGTTTCGTTTTCAATTACGGGTGCGCTTGTTGGTATGTCCGCACAGTTCAATATGGCGGGCGTTATTTTACTGGGATTTTTGACTGCTGTGGGAGGAGGCATGTTGCGCGACTCTCTTCTCAACGAGGTGCCAGCCGTACTTACGACTGATTTTTATGGAAGCGTTGCCATTCTGATTTCTGTGGGGGTCTATTTTATGGAGTCACAAAACTATTTCCCGGAATACAGGCTGCTCGGTATATTCATTACAGGGCTTGCGCTGCGCCTGCTCGCACACTACAGGGGCTGGCGCCTGCCATCTATTCGTTGATATGATTCTATTCCTTATTCTATCCGTCGCGGCACTTTTTTTAATTGTGTATCTTTCGATGGCGGGAAGGCTTAGCGACAACGCGAGGGCTCACCGCAGTGTCAGCATTCCCAAAGCGACGGGCCAGAAAAAGAACTCGGAGAATGTTCCATCTAATAACGTGAAACTCTTTGAAACCTACGATTACTATGGCACTAAAATAATAAACGAGAATGGAATTTATACAGTCAGAGATAAAACAGGTAGCCAGATTTTCTATTCTTATGAAGAGTTGCCGCTTGCTTACAAGAAAATGCTCTCGACCATGCAGAATATTGGCACCGAGAATAAAAAAAATGCGGTGGCGATAGATTTTAGAAATAATACCTATTATGTCAGGACGCCCGACGGTAAAGTTCGCAAGTATAAGCGACTCAGTGAAATTCCGGCCCGCTATAGATCGTAAAAATTCAGTAGCCTTTTGAAATTTGCGAATCGTAATAATTATAGTTGTCAAAGAAAAAAAGATATTTTTCAGTAACCACTGTGCGGCACACTTTTCTTGATATATATAATATTCAGAAAAATCCAGAGCATGCTATAGCACTCGACGATAAAAACCGCCATCTCATCTTTGAACAAATAGCCCTCTTCTCTAAAAACGCTAACGCAAAAAGCGGCTCTCTTTTTTCTCTAAACCGCCTGCCCGATTCACTACTCTCTTTCTCCGAATTTCAATTGATAGAAATTCTAAAAAAACTCATCTATAAGAGAGTGTATCTGGTTCGCTCGTTCATTAACCAGCCGCCAAAACAAACGAGTTTGCCTGCCCAGCAGCAGGATGAAGATCCTTACAAAAAATTGGAGCGCGAAATCAAGAAAAAGGAAATGGGATTTTTTAATTCCTTGTTTGGTCCGCTTACACGTTCCCATCTTCATAATACCGTATTGCATTTTTTCCGCTATGTTTTGCCTTGTACAGGGCTTTGTCCGCAATTTTAATGACTCTCTCTTTGTCTGCACTGGCAACTGGACGAGTCGTCATAACTCCTTGAGAGATCGTCAATGTTTTGTGTTCGGACAGTTTGTGTGGAATTCGCAGATCGAAAACAGATTTCTTGAATCTTTGGCTGGTAGCCATGGCTTCCTGTCTGCTTGTGGCAGGTAAAAGAACAATAAATTCTTCTCCACCGAATCTGGCTAGAATATCAGTTTTTTTGCCGAGGCCGTGCTGCAATGCTTCGGCGACGCTTTTCAGTGCTTTGTCTCCCGCCTGGTGGCCATAGGTATCATTATATTTTTTGAAATCGTCAATGTCGATCATGAACAGGGCTATGAGGGTTTTTTCCTGAACGGCTGTATCCCATTCGGATTCGTACAATTCATCAAAGGCTCTTTTGTTGAAAATGCCCGTGAGTCCATCGGTTCTGTTTGTTTTAATATAGGAGAGGTTGGCGAGCTCCAGAAGATGGTTTGCCTCTTCTAACTCTTTTTCGCGCGCCCTTCTCTGGTCTAATGCGTCTTTCAGTTTGAGTGCCGAGTGTACGCGGGCGAGCAGTTCTACTTTTTTGGGGGGTTTTTGTATGTAATCGGTTGCACCTGCTTCAAAAGCTACGAACAACTGGTTTACGCTTTCGTCTGCGCTCACCATGATTACGGGTACGTCTTCATATTCCGGGATATTCTTAATAAGTCGCAGAACCTGGAGGCCCGTTAAATCTGGCATTACAATGTCGAGCAAAATGAGATCAATGGAAATCCGTGGTTCGCCTTTTTCGCCTATTCCAAGATATTTTAGAGCATTTGCTCCACTACTTTGCAGATCAATCCAAGTGTATCCTGCGCTGGCGAGAGTCTTGCGCAGAAATTCCTGGGACATGCGCGAATCATCTACAATCAATATCCGCCGTTTTGCAGATTCCACAGCACTCATGTTAGCTTTCACCTGAATCTGGATTTAATTCTGCACCACAGTATTTACAGAATTTTGCATCTGTGTCGTGGCCTTCTCGAAAACAGGATGGACAAACCTGTGTGGTAACCTTAGTTTTTTGTGCTTCTGCGAGTTCTACGGTAACGATACCGGTAGGCACGGCCAGAATACCGTAACCTAATATCATGACAAAAGAAGCAATCATCTGTCCCAAAGGCGTTTTAGGGACAATGTCTCCAAAACCTACTGTGGTCAACGTAACAATGGCCCAGTAAATAGATAAGGGAATGCTCGTAAACCCGTGTTCAGGACCTTCTACCATGTACATAATGGTGCCCAGAATAATGACAAGAGTAACAACGGAACCTAAAAAGACGAGAATTTTTGGGATGCTCATTTTTAGAGCCTGCATAAGGACGCGCGCTTCAGAAATATAGCGAATCAGTTTAAGCACTCTAAATACCCTGAGCAGGCGGATTGCGCGCAAAACGACAAAAAAAGAAGAGCCAGCAATAAAAAGAGACAGATAGGTAGGCAACAGGGCGAGAAGATCAACAATACCCATAGCACTGCGCATATACAGTACCGGCTTTGGAGAGGAGTACAAGCGGAGCAGGTATTCTACGGAGAATAGAACTGTAAAGGTCCATTCTAAGCAAATTAAAGTCTTTTTTTGGAGCAGGCTCAGTGAAGGAATTGTTTCGAGTATAGTTACGAGAATGGATAGAACAATGACCCACAACAGGGAAATATCAAAAGCTCTTCCTGCCCGGGTATCGGCTTCAAAGATTATCTGGTATAAATAATTTCGCATTTTGTTCATAGAATTAAGCTCTTAGAGGCTTGTTCAGGTGGTCCACTTTCGATAGTCTAAGATACAAATTGGCAGAGTCAACTCTTTTGTAATTTACACGGCCAACTTGCAGAAAATAACGAGACATGAGCAATATAGCGATTGTCGGTGCAGGAATATCTGGGTTGAGTACAGCCTATTTTTTGAAAGAAAACGGATACCAGAGACAGATTGATATTTATGATCCCGCCGAACCGGGCGGAAAAGTTCAAACGCTTCGAGAAAATGGTTTCGTTCTGGAAACAGGACCAGAGACATATCTCGTTCGCAACCCTTTACTATTTCACACCGCTAAACAGGAGCAATACGAAAGCCAGATTCTGAAGGCAAACCAAGTCGGCAAAAAAAGATTTATCGTGCGCGAAGGCAGTCCGCAGCAGGTGCCATCGGGTCCTCTTTCTTTTATCTCATCTTCATTAATATATCTTCCCCAGAAAATAGCGCTGGCATCTGCTATGGGAAAGAAAGCGGCCCCCTGGGAAAAAATGAGTTTCTTCGACTTTGTGAAGCATTTTGCGGGAGAGACCAATGCAGAATATCTCGCTTCGCCTTTTTCGCGCGGGGTATATGGATGCGAGGCAGAAGATCTGGAGTTTTCGGCAGCCTTTCCTCAGTTGTATGCAAATTTGCGGAGCGGATTATCCCTTGCAGCAAGCGTGAAAAAAATGGCTGCCGACAGAAAAGAATACTGGTCCGGTAAGTTTCCGAGCTATGAGTTTACTTCTCGGGAGCGGGGAATGTATTCTTTCGCGGAGGGTCTTGCCACGTTGCCCAAAGCACTTGCAAAGGCATTGCGTGAAAAATACTCTACAAATTTTATTTCGCAAAGAATAGCATCTGTAGAAAAGAGCAATGGAAAGTATTCCCTGAAATGGAATGGTGGCAGCAGGATGTATGACAGGGTAGTCTGGGCTATTCAGGCGAAACATCTCTCTCCTATTGTTCAGAAAATGGATGAGCAGCTTTCCGTCCATCTTTCCGGAATGCGCTATTCTCCTGTCAATGTAGTCTTTCATGGCTGGGATTCAAAAATCTTTAAGCCTAATGGTTTTGGGTTTCTGGTCCCTCGCAAAGAAAAATTTTCTATTATGGGGACTTTGTTTTCATCGTCGCTGTTCCCGGGAAGAGCTCCTGAAGGGCAATCGCTTACAAAGACAATGGTGAAAGGGGATGCCTCTGTTTTCTCGGATTCTGATCTATCGGAAATGGCCGAAGAATCACTCAAGCGCCTGTTCTCGATTCATGGAAAGCCTTCGTTCAGTAAGGTTTTGCGCCATGAACCGGGAATTCCACTCTATTTTTCCGGGTATTCCGAATGGAAGCGCGAGCTTATGGGTTTAATGGATCAACATTCTGGGATGCATGTAACGGGATGGGATTACCATGGTATGGGTATTCCAGATGCTCTTGAGGGTGGATATAAACTATCTGAGGCTATACTGGGGGAGCATGCTTAAACTGCCTTCCCGCCAAATTCGATTTGATACAAAGCCGAGCAAAGGAGCCCTGCTCCAGTGGAGTACGGTTCACACGGTTTGCGAAGAAAGTCGCTGCCCTAACCGCTCGGAATGTTTTTCGAGAGGCACTGCTACGTTCTTGATTGGAGGGGAGCTCTGTACCAGAAACTGCGGTTTCTGCAGTGTCAAGACAGGTAAGGGCAGGTCGTTGAGGGAGATAGCGGGAAAAGAAGCATCAGACATTGTGGAACATGTACAAAAACATGGACTGGAATACGTAGTTTTAACCTCTGTTACGCGAGATGACGATGAGCAGGGCCTGGCAGACCATTTTGCTTCTTTGATCAGGACGCTGCGAAGTCAAAAAGTTAGAGTAGAGACTCTAATACCCGATTTTCATGCCAGACCAGAATTTCTGGAAGTAATTGCACGGGCAAGGCCCAGTGTAATTTCTCATAATCTTGAAACGGTAGAAAGGTTAACCACTCAGGTTCGGTCTGTAGCGTCTTACGAAACGAGTCTACACGTATTCAAAACCTTGCGAGAGATCGATTCCTCTCTCTTGTTAAAGTCTGGCCTGATGGTGGGGTTGGGTGAAACAATGCCCGAAATACGAGAAGCATTAGAGCATTTATTCCAGACTGGCGTTCGCCTCGTTACAGTGGGGCAGTATCTTCAGCCAGACAGTGAAAAACTTAGCGTGCAAAAAGTATATTCTGCCGATGAATTCAGTGAAATTGAAAAAATGATCAGGCAGACGGGCTACAAAGGTTGGAAGACAGGGCCCTTTGTGCGAAGCAGCTATTTTGCCGAAACTGTCTATGAACAGGGGGGGCGTTGTGAGCATTAAGTACAGAGATTTTCATAAACCGAATCTGGATTATCTGTATGCCCTGGTATCGGAGGGTAAAATTCCTCTGTCCATGGCAGAGAATCTGCTCGATTACTGGGAGATGCGGCTTTCGGATTCCCGCGATTCTCTGTACCACGAGTACTTTGAGTACTATTTGTTCTTTGAATCGATGAATGCTGGAATTTTATCACTATTCATTTATGACAAGTTTAACGCCCGCGTTTTGCACCAGTATGGCGTACTTTCATCTACGATTCCAGATTTGATTCAAGAGATTGAAACCAGTTCGCCGGGATATGGAAAACTGCTCGAAAAAACTTTTGACTTCAAAGAAGGAAAGTACCTGTTTGGGCGCATAGATATTGAGTACGAGAAAAAAGAGTATATTCTTGGAATGGTATATCCGCCGCGATTAAACGCAGAGAAAAAGCTGCATCGCTTAGAAAAAGTTTTCATACGCTATTATCTTCCAGAAGCATTGCGCCCGGATACCCGCTTTCTCGATTACTACTCTTCGCTCAACGATTTTGTCATGGAGCTCGTTAATCCAGTATTACGAGAGAAGCGCCCGGTAACATTTACCTATTTCAAGTTTGAAGAGTTCAGAAAATATACTAAGCTAACCGGCGAAAGTTTTGCTACAGAGCTTGTAAACAGTCTTGCAGAAGAAATCAAGGCCCATCTGAAATCTGAAGATATGATCTACATTATTAATCCAAGAGAGTATCTGATTGTTTCTTTAAACTGTGAGGCAGAAATCATGAAGTCCAGATTTCACAGGAGGATTTTTCAGATCAAAAGCCTTATTCTGAATTATAACGTCCGCTTTACGACATGGAAAGTGCCGGTCGATGATCTATCGACTATCTGGAAAGATATTGCTGTTCTTTAGTTAACTAAATTAGCGTTTTTGCATTGACCCGTTCTTTCGGGTCTGCAAACCGATCTCATGGAACAGACTGTGCGCGATTTAATTCGTACTATACCCGATTTCCCAAAACCAGGAATCCAATTTAAGGACATTACTCCAGTACTGCAGAGCCCCCAAGGCTTTGCAAAAATGATCGAATGGTTTGCCCTTACGCTTGCTTCTGCCGAGAAGGTAGACATTATCGCTGGAGTGGAATCTCGTGGTTTTATTATAGGAGCAGCACTGGCTTCTAAAATGGGACTTGGATTTATTCCCATACGCAAACCGGGCAAGCTTCCCTTTGAAACACTGCGAGCTGAGTATGAACTTGAGTATGGAAAGGATGCTCTCGAAATGCATGCCGATGCGGTTGAGCCGGGAATGAAAGTAGCGCTCATTGACGATGTGCTCGCAACGGGTGGAACGGCAAACGCAGCCGCAACTCTGATCCATGAGGCTGGCGGTGTTCTCGCAGCCGCAGCGTTTTTGATAGAGCTGGATTTTTTGAAGGGTCGTGAAAAGCTCAATCTGGTTGCAGATCACCATATTTATTCGCTGCTTCATTTTTAAACCGTCTCTGATTAATGTGCGAAAATCCGCAACATGAACAATGTACATCAGGTAATGGGTGTTTATTTTCACATTCCTTGGTGTGACATTAAATGTGCTTATTGCGACTTTTATTCCATCCCCAAAAAAAATGTTACATTAGAAGAATGGCAGGATTATTTGCAAAAAGTTCAGAAAGACTTTGAATCTAAGAAAGATTATTTTCAGAAAAACAGAAGAGTTGTAAGTGTTTACTTTGGCGGCGGCACTCCTTCTAAAGCGCCACCATTTGTTATAGAGTCGTTGTTGTCTCTGGTTCAAAAAAATCTTTCTACTGCTGCAAATCTTGAAATTACCCTGGAAGTAAATCCCGAATCCGCCTTTGAAAGCCATATCAAAGAATACGCGACAGCCGGCGTTAACAGAATTCATGCTGGCGTCCAGTCGAGACACTGGGAGAGTCTGAGGTATTTGGGAAGATTGAATACCGAAGCTTCTGTTTTGACCCTGTTTCAAAAAATTCAAAAAGCCGGGATTAAAAATTATGGAATGGATATTATTACAGGAATTCCAGGGCAAAAATTTTCTTCCATTCAGGAAGATCTTCAATGGGGGATAAGCGAGGGCGTATCGCATATTTCCTCCTATTCGCTTATGTACGAAGAGGGAACAGCCTTAAAGCGATTGGTAGACAATCACAGAAAGAAAAAAGCATCTACGCGCAGACAGCAGCTACACTTTGATCTGGTGAGACAGTTTTTGGAAGCCCAGGGATATTCCCAATACGAAGTTTCCAATTTTGCATTACCCGGAAAAGAATCCATCCATAATTTAATCTACTGGAAGTATAGACCGTATCTTGGAGTTGGCGTTTCTGCCCATTCTTTTACCGGATTTGAAAAAAACTATCGCATGGAAACGCTGCCAGACTGGGGCATCCAGCTTGAAAAGGGGGATGCTGAAGTGGATCCATGGATAGGCCATTTTCGCCTGCGCGGTCCGCAGAATTTTATGCGGTCATTACGCCTTCTTGATGGAGGCCAGAGAGAACTCTATATTCGAAAGCTGCAAAATCTCGAAGAAGCAGGATTTCTTCAGAAATCAAAATCCGGCCTGTATCAGTTGACGGATAGCGGGATTAAGTTTTCGGATTCCATGTTGCTGGAAATGGGAAAATGAAATTCTTCTTAGGTAACCTCTGAAAAAGTCCCTCCGTGGACTTTTTCAGATCGCAAAACACGGGCAAAGCCCGCTGTTTTGCTCCAAAACGCTGCGAAAACCGGTGTTTTCTCCGCGTTTTGCCGGTACATCCATGTACCGGAAGTAAGCTCTGAAACTTTTTCAGAGCTTACTTAGGTAAATTCTGAAAAAGTTCCACAGTGGACTTTCTCTGACCTTGCTTAGACCTTTGCTTCTCCATGAATAAACGGTTGCCAGTACAGGAATAGAACGAGGATTTACTGATCATGCGGCCTATTCTGTTGATTGTATTATTTTCTCTGAGTATTCTTTCCTGTGGCAAAAAAATCATGTACACGGATTATTTGTCTCCCCTGGACAGAACGCGTGAAGGATTTCTGGATAAGTCGACCTACCAGGTCCTCGGCTTTGGACTCGCTTTTAATCCGTCCGAATTAGAGCAGTTTAAAACTGTTTATTTTCCAGAAACTCTTCCGGAAGACTTTGATACGAATGCTCTCGTAAATTATAATCTTGAGCTCAAAAACCAGAAGGGAACCATAGACTGGAAAAGAATGGCAGATCCCCAGCTGAATCTTCTCGCGACAGGAATAGCACCTGAACAGCTCACGCCCGAAGTTCTATCTGCTTTAGCCATGCGAGAAAAGTCCGGCCAGATTGCCTGCAAGGCTGCGATATACAATGCCCTGGAAGTCTGGACACATGCGCGCGATACGGGGAAAATGGTAAAATCGAATGTGCGTTTTTCCATGGAGAAAGCTCCGTACTATGTAAAAAGCATGGATGAGCAAATTCAATTTCTAAAAAAGCAGATCCAGGATACGGGGGTACGCGTAGAATTTATTGAGGAAACCGTTGTAGACTATGATAAGCTGGAATGCCATTCTGCTATTCATTTTAAGAAAGAGAATCTGCTTCACGATAAAGAGTATTTGAGAGTCAATTAAAATCCATGATTGAATGAGACTGAATGCGGGAATTTGATATAACACATAAAGGAATCAGAATCCAGGGTCTGGGCCTTGGAGGAATTGAGTCGTATTACATTTTACCGGGTTTCCATCTGGCTTTTGATATTGGGCGCGCTCCGCAGGCCCTCATTGATATTCCCCGAATTTTTTTGTCGCATGGTCATCTCGATCATGCGTTTGGTTTGCCATATTACTTTTCGCAGAGATCTCTGAAACATATGCCACTGGGCACCGCCTATGTTCCGCAACCAATTGTTGAGCCTTTGCGCGAAATCCTGAAACTCTGGAATAAAATTGAAGGATTTGAGTATCCTATTCAGGTAGAAGGTTTGAATCCAGGAAGTGAAGTTAAGCTGACCGGCAACACATTCGTGAGAGCATTGAAGGCAGAACATCGCGTAGAAGCCCTCGGATACGCACTCATTCGCAACGTAAAAAAACTGAAGCCAGAGTTTGAAGGCCTGAGTGGGTCCGAGCTGCAAAAACTTCGGAAAGATTCCGTGGAAATAAGCGAGGAGAAAGAAACGCCACTGGTGGTATATTCTGGAGATACAACGTTTGAATTTGTGGAAAATCATGAAGAAGCCAGAAAAGCAGAGATCCTGATACTGGAATGTACGTACATTGACGATAAGCGTCCTATTGAGCGGGCGCGAAAATGGGGACACATTCATCTCGATGAGATTATTCGTGCATTGCATCTCTTTGAGAATGATAGAATTATCTTGACTCATTTGTCCCGGAGATACGCTTCTAGTTATGTAAGAAAAATACTTGCCGAAAAGGTTCCCAAAGAATGGGCAGACAGAATTATTTTTGCTGGATGAATTTAATTATTGCTGGTGCAGAACATATCTTTCTGTATAGACGTTTCCAGCATATTCATTAAATTCAGAGCGGACTGGCAGCCTTTTTCAGTTTCCTGTGATTCATTCTCTTTGTATTTGACTTTTGCTTGAGAGCAGGCATTGCTGTTTTCACCGCACAATTTACATATTTCCAGGGTATAGCGTTCGCATGGAAGAGGAGCTGCTGATCTGTTTGCCGGTTGGCCGGCAGGCGCAAAAGCGATGGTGAGTAATAATATTCCAATTACGACCGGCATCGTTGAACATGTATGCTTGTCCCAAATAGTAAACTAAAAAAATAGTGTTCATTGAAAAAAACTCGACAACGCGCCTTCTATGGTACCATTGGGTTGAGTGAACGAAAAAATTGTAATCCTCGATTTTGGGTCTCAATACACCCAGCTGATTGCCCGTCGCATTCGCGAAATGCATTACTATGCAGAAATATATCCATATTTTACTCCCTTTTCAGAAATTCAGAAAATGAATCCTGCCGGAATAATTCTTTCGGGCGGGCCGGAATCGGTCTATGCAGATGGATCACCTAAACCGGACCCCGAAATATTTCATTCGGGGCTTCCGTTGCTTGGAATCTGTTATGGCCTTCAGCTGGTTGCTCATTATAGTGGTGGCAAGGTAGACCCTTCTGATCACAGAGAGTACGGAAAATCGCATCTTGAGATTTTGTTGTCAGATTCTCCCTTATTTAAGGGCGTAAAAAATATGTCCGTAGCCTGGATGAGCCATGGGGATAAAGTTACTAAATTGCCTGATGGTTTTTTTCCTGCGGGAAAAACGGAAAACTCTCTGTACGCAGCTATAGCCAATGAAGAGAAAAAAATCTATGGGGTTCAATTTCATCCGGAGGTAAAGCATTCGGAAGAAGGAAATACAATTCTCGGAAACTTCTGCTCAGAAGTTTGCGCAATGCAACCCCGATGGACAATGAGCAATTTTGCAGAAGAAAAGATCGCTGAAATCCGGAAACAGGTTGGTTCGCAGCGCGTGCTCCTGGGGCTTTCTGGGGGCGTTGATTCTACGGTTACTGCGAAGCTTCTTCACGATGCAATCGGGGAACAGCTCAGTTGCGTATACGTAGATACAGGATTAATGCGCAAGGGAGAAACCGAGGCCGTTATAGATCGTTTCCAAAATCAATTTCACATAAATCTCTACGTTGTTTATTCGCAGGACAGGTTCCTGGAAGCTCTTGCAGGCGTTACAAATCCAGAAGAAAAAAGAAAAATCATCGGTAGATTGTTTCTCGAAGAATTTAAGCGAAAAGCCGAAGAGCTTGGGCACCACGAGTTTTTGGCCCAGGGAACCTTATACACCGATGTCATTGAATCTGTATCCGTAAAGGGTCCATCCGAGACAATAAAATCTCATCATAATAGAGTTCGGGAAGTGCTCGATTTAATTCAGGCAGGGAGGGTGATTGAACCTCTCAGGGAGCTCTTCAAGGATGAGGTTCGAGATCTCGGTGAATCGCTTGGGCTCTCTCGCGAGTTGCTCTATCGCCACCCGTTTCCTGGACCAGGCCTTGCCATCCGAATTATTGGAGAGGTAAAAAAAGAATACCTTGCCATTCTTCGCGATGCCGATGCCATTCTTCTCGACGAACTCAAAAAGAGCGGAACGTATGCGAAAGTATGGCAGGCCTTTGCTGTCTTCTTACCCGTTCAGTCTGTTGGTGTAATGGGAGACAAGCGTACATACGAGAATGTAATTGCTCTCCGAATGGTAGAAAGCCTCGATGGAATGACGGCAGATTTTGCGCATGTTCCATTTGAGATACTGGGAAACATTTCGACGCGCATTATCAACGAAGTAAAAGGAATAAACCGGGTAGTTTACGATATTTCTTCAAAACCACCGGCCACGATCGAATGGGAATAGCCCGCTTTATACTGACCCTGCTTTTTTGGGGGGCTCTGAACACTTTCTTTTCATCGGAGTCTAAATACTGGATTATTGAGTTTTTGGACACAAAGGGAACACCTGTTTCTGCTCGCGTAGAAGTCGCAGACTCCGAAGACAAAAAGAGAACCGGGCTGATGTTTCGGGAATATATGCCCGAGAATGAGGGAATGATTTTTCCATATGATGAAGAAATCGTTCTGAACTTCTGGATGAAGAATACACGCATTCCCCTTTCGATTGCATTTGTCGACAAGCATTACCGAATTGTTAAAATCACAGAAATGTTTCCCTATGATTTGAGGATAACGAGCTCTGGCAAAAAAGCCATGTACGCCATAGAAATGAATCGCGACTGGTTCAAAAAAAATAAAATCAAAAGCGGATCCATTATTAAAATTCAGGAAGAGTAGAGAATGGATGCATCCGCATTATACCAGCACAGTCTAAAAAATATTGCAGGGGAGTACATTGCACTGTTAATTGGTCAATATGGTTCCGACGCGTATCCGGATCAGCGAACACAGGAAGAATCGCTCGAAGAACTGCACCAGCTATGCGATACCGCTGGTGTTCGAAATATGCAGTCCATTTTTGTGAAAGTATTCAATCCAAATCCAGCATCCTTCATAAACGAAACCCTGATTGAGCGCGTGCGAAATACTATACGAGAAGACGGGGTCAACCTTGTCGTTATTGATGCGAATCTGAGGGCTAATCAGCTGAGTTATCTTGAAGATACTCTGAAAGTTAGAGTGCTTGGAAGAATCGAAATTATTCTTGATATTTTTGCCATGAGAGCACAGACAAAGGCTTCCTCGCTGCAGGTGGAACTTGCGCAGCTCACGTATATTCTCCCACGGTTAAAGGGACTGGGCGGGGTTCTCTCCAGGCTTGGTGGTGGAATCGGGACGAGAGGGCCTGGGGAGACCATGCTCGAGACAGACAGACGCCACGTTCGCAAGCGAATACAAAAGATTAAAGACGAGCTGGAGAATGTAAAAACACACCAGGCCAATACGCGCAAAAACAGGCACCTGCCCGCGTTTGCTCTGGTTGGTTACACGAACGCGGGAAAGAGTACGTTGATGAACCAGCTTGCCTCATCGCCGCGAAAAGTATTGGCGGAAGACCGATTATTTGCGACCCTGGATTCATCGTCGCGTAAAGTGTATCTGGGAGACATGGATTACAGGCCGTTGTATGGGATTCTGTCGGATACCGTTGGATTTATTCGCAACCTGCCGGCTTCTCTGATTGCAGCGTTTGAATCTACTCTCGATGAAATTCGTTTTACGGATGTTCTCATCATTGTTGTCGATGCATCTTCCTTCCAGATTTATGATGAGATTAAAGTTGTTGAGTCAGAGATAGAGCGATTACATATTTCAGACAAGCCACGGATTCTTTATTTTAACAAGGAGGATCTTGTTTTTCCAGAAACCAGAGAACGTTTAGCTTCTGAATTTCCTGATGCTGTTTGGGGAAGTGCGCTTTCCAAAGACGGTGTAGAGAGAATCAGGGAAAAACTCTATCAGTACACGCTGGAAAAATATATTCCCGCCATAAAGGACGCCTCGGTATCAAAAAAGATGAATTTATATTGAATCAGGAGCATGCTCGTCAATATCGCGGAAAAGATTTTTGTCTTTTAAGAAATTCACTTTGAACGCGTCCGTCGGACCTGCTCTGTGTTTTGCAATAATAATCTCGGCCTTATTTTTTTCCGTATCGGGAAGATCTTTATTGAATAATTCTTCCCGGTGAATAAATATAACCATGTCTGCATCCTGTTCAATAGCACCGGATTCCCTCAGGTCAGATAATTGTGGTTTGGGATCTTTTCCTCGCTGTTCAATGGACCGGTTCATCTGGGATACAGCAATGACAGGGACATTGAGATCTTTCGCGATCAATTTAAGGGCACGAGAAACGCTGGCAACTTCTAGATGTCTTTGATCCCTTTTCTGAGAGTCTGTCATTAATTGCAGATAATCGACGACAATAAGGCCGAGCTCTTTGCCCTCGGTGCGGAGCTGATTGTTGAGTCTTCGAGAGCGTTGCTTGAATTGCCAGGTATTGAGATCCGCGCTGTCATCAATATAAATGTCGGAAGAAATTATTTCGGTTGCGGTTCGTTTAAGTCGCTCAATATCCGCAGCACCGATGTCGCCCCGCGAAAGTTTTCTGGAATCATAGTAGCCCCATGCTGCAACAAAACGAAGAAAAAGCTCAAGTCTGGACATTTCAAGAGAGTAAATCAAGACAGGTTTTTTTAGCTTAAGCGCAATATTTTGCGCTATATTCATAGCTAGTGTCGTTTTACCGGCGGCTGGTCGTGCAGCTAATACAATCATCTGGCCGCCTTTAAGACCACCTGTAACAGAATCGAATCTTTGAAAACCGGTTGCCGTTCCCGGTATGGTGCCTCTATTTTCTACGACCTTTTTCAAGAATTCTGCAAATTCAGCCTTAGTCTCACGTATATGTTGAACATTCGTCTGGCTGTATCTATTCGTAATTGAATAGATTTTCTTTTCTGTTTCAGAAAGAATTTCTTCCAGAGGTTGGGCAATATCAATTGTCCCACGCTGTATTTCCCGCATGTTCTCAATGAGAGCGCGGCGCAGCGCGAAGTCCCGCACTCTGGTCGCGTAGATTGGAGCAGAGACCGCAGAACCCATGGATGCAATAGACGTTATCTTAGCGTAGTTGCCTGCTTTCTCCAGGCTGTTCTTGGCTTTTAGTGCATCTAAGAGGAGTAAAGTGTCTGGAACCTGATTTTCATCGACAAGTTCAGAAAGAGTTTCAAATATGATTCGATTGCCTTCCGAAAAAAAATCTTCGGGCCGAACGACTTCCGTTATTTCTGAGAAGAGATGGGGTGATGAAAGAAGCGAGCCGATGACAATTTGCTCGGCTTCTTCATCAAAAAGCTCCATGGTTAGTCGTCTGAACTAACAGAAGATGTTTCTACGGATTCTTCCGCAGGCTGCGATTCTTCTTCGGCTTCTGGAGCAGAGGCCACGGAATTATTTCCTTCTTCGTCTTGCACCAGCACCGTAATGGTTGCAGCGACGCCTTCATGCAGTTTAAGCTGAACAGTATACTTGCCAAGCTGGCGAATGTGTTCAGCGAGATCAATAGATTTGCGGTCTACATGGTGACCCATTTCTTCCAGCGCTTTCTGGATGGTTTGGTTTGTTACGCTGCCGAAAAGTCTTCCTTCTGCTCCGGTTTTTACGGTAATTCGAATTTCTTTACCATTTAAGGAAGAAGCAGATTCTTCTGCTGTTTTTTTGCGCTTTTCCAGTTTGCGCTTGCGCATGTTGTCCAGAAATAGTTGTTCTTTTTCGGAACGAGCATCGGCTCCAATAACAAACCCATTGGGAATGAGATAATTTCTGGCATAGCCTGTTTTTACTTCTTTGATATCGCCAGCTCTGCCGAGGTTTGTTACATCTTGTTTTAATAATACTTTCATATTTACTCCCTGTAATATAAGACCATGGTCAATTCAAATTCCTGAGGCAGGCTGTAAAGCCTTATTTCGGAAACTGAAAAAGAAGTCAAACAAACCTATTAAAAGAAAAAGTATCTGCAAAAAGAAAAATCCGGCGGGAAAGAAGAGCAGTGTTAGCAGGACTCCGGTAAAAACCCACGAAGACGCTATTAGACGGGCTTGTAAAAATGCCATGACTATTCCGTTCCCGTGGAATATGAACAAAATGGAAAGAGCTACGATAAAATTCAATGAGGCAAAGATAAAAAATGTTTCTAACGATGGAAAAAATTTGGAGAGAAAATAGATTCCCCCGGCGCCTACAAAAAGCCAAACGAAATACTGGGGCAGATTAAAAAATACGAGAGTGCCATAGGGGATGGATCTCCCGTAACGTATGACTGAAACGAGACGAAGTAAATTCATGATTAAATAGAAAAAGACGGATGTAGAGATGAATACAAGTACTGGAGACATATAAATTA
>DYKF01000017.1:0-3274 GCA_020722745.1 Caldithrix sp. | reverse complement strand
CTTGCGTCAGCTTCATTTGCATGCTGTTATTGAGCTCTTCCATGGTTTTCTGAATAACTGTTTCGAGAGCACCGGGGGCAGACATCCAGTAATACAATCCCGCAAAAGAGACAGCGAACGATACGGCAAGACCTTTTAGAAAGAACTCAGTATTGCGCTGTGAAAACGCATCGCTTTTGCTGAACAGAAAACGAGCATATTCCTGTACCATCTGCCGGTAAAGATCCTGGCGCTTTTCCTGGTCGACGGATTTTAATTTATCCCGCAGGAGCTTTAGAGGTGGCGGTTCCAGGGCAAAGATTTTTTCGTCTTCTTTGACAGGAAAAATTTTAGGAAGGGAATATGCTACGATTACGAGCAGAGTTATAAGTCCGTTTGGTGTCCAGAGAGTTAGAGAAATATCGGGCGGAAGAAAATAAGATACGGCTGCAAGAATAACAGGGGGAGCCCAGATATATTGGCGGAAGGATTCTGGTTTATAGAACCAGGCAATAATTCCCCCCCAGATTAAATTGAGGGGGAATGTGAGGAGCAACAGCATTAACGAACAGAGAAAGGCATGAGCCCCGCCATGCGGGATTTTTTAATTGCTTTTGCTACTTCTCTCTGGTGGCGGGCGCATGTGCCCGTAAGTCTGCGGGGCAGAATTTTTCCTTTGTTGGAAACAAGGTGGATCAGTACTTCTACCTGCCGATAATGGATTTCTGTGTTTTCCTCTTCGCAAAAACGGCAGCTCTTGCGGCGGAATTTAAAGTCTTTTTTCATTCCTTTTTTAGAATCATCGTCCTGCATTTTATTTCTGGGGTTTGTTGAGTTCATATATAATCCTTAAAATGGTACGTCGTCTTCCGGAAAGGAACTACCAATGTCTGAATATGTATTATCATTGGTTGGCGCAGGAGAAAAACTGTCTCGAGCGTCGTAAGAGTCCCCGGAACCAGACGGGTTTTTTGAGTCCATAAAGTTAAAACTATCTACAATAATTTCAACTTTGCTTTGCTTTTTCCCTTCGCTGTTTTCCCAGGATGACCATGAAAGAGAGCCTTCAATGGCTATTTTTCTGCCTTTCTGGAAAAATTTTCCGATCGTCTCGCCGGTTTTCCCAAAAGCAACGCAATCAAAAAAGCCTGCCTGGTCCGTCCAGTTGCCGTCTTTAGCTTTTACGAGGCGGTTAGAGGCAAGTGAAAAACGGGTGATAGTAGTGCCAGAATTGGTTGCTTTCAGTTCGGGGTCTCTCGTGAGGCGCCCGATCATAATAACCCGGTTAAGATCGCCAGCCATATTAAGCCCGAGAGACCATGTTTTTGATTACAGTCTGGTGGATCTTCATATCGGATGTAATCTGGGCGATGGCTTCCGGTACAGCTTCAAAGGTGTGAAAAAGAAAATGTCCGCGCTCATGCTTTCTGGTGAGGTGGAACAGCTTCTGCTGGCCAAGGTCTTCGAAGCCTGTGATTACTGCTTCTCTTTTAGTGAGGGTCGATTCAATGTTGTTTTTTACGGCTTCTATGCTTCCTCCACTTTCGGGAGCAAGAATGGATACCATTTCGTATTTCCTGCGTTCTGACATAATTCCTCCTATGGATGTCAAGGGCGGATGTTACCTCCGCCCAGAAGGACATGGACTTCTTTTGCCTGCTACATGTGGCGTCAAGCTTCTTCTGTTTTTATGGGGCGCGGCGAGGGACTTCTGTGGGCACTTGATTTTCGAATGGCTTGAGGAAGTTTTTTGCGCAACCCAATTTCCCAGAAAAATGCTTTCTGGATTGCTTCTTCGTTGTTTTCGGATCGGGCAAGAATCTTAAAAAAGATGAACGATTCAAGAAAGTGCTCTTTTCTCATGAATTCTTTGACCCAGCCTTTACGGTCTTTCACGTCGCGGCTAAAACGAAACTGTGATTCGAGAATCTGTATTATTCGTTCTGTTTCTCGTTTGGTTAGCCCAAGTTCTTCTTCCGCTTTTGTGAGGGACTCGCGCAGGTTCTTGGAGTTTTCGTGCCGATTCTGGGTTTCTCCGAGGTAGGGACGAACGAGATCTGCAAGTACGAGTAGATAGTACAGAGTGGTGTTTATATCTTCGTGTTCGGAGATCATCCTGTCTGCAATCTGGAGTCTTTTGGAAAACGCTGAGCTTTCATAAGCTGCTTCCCCCTGAAAAGAGGCTGCTGCAATTGTAGGAAACATGGCTTCGAGAAGCCCTGTTGTGTGCATGAGAGCAAATACCTTGTCTGTCTGGCCTGTGCGGAAGATTTTATTGTACTCCTCGTGCATGCGTGGCCGCGAAGCCTTGAGAATCAACTTGCGATGTTTTTTGATACCCTTTAGCAGTCTGGGAGTCAGTTCAAAGTCGAGTATGCTTGCAAACTTTACAGCTCTGAGCATGCGAACGGGATCTTCGGGCAAAGAAATGTCTTCATCTCCAATGATTCGGATAATCTTATCCTGCAGATCCTCAAAGCCACCCGTATAGTCAATAATGGTTTCGTTACGGGTATCGTAAAAAAGGGCGTTGATAGTGAAATCGCGACGGGCGGCATCGTCCTTAAAAGAGCCAAACTGATTGTCTTTTTCGAGATAGAGGTCATCAGCTTCTTTTGCGCCAGAACGTGATTCTGGAATAGAGCGGGCTGTAGAGACCTCTATAATCTTGTTTCCTCTAAATACTACGTGGACAATTTTAAAGCGTCTTCCGATAACGCGACTGTTGGCAAATACCCGCTTGACTGCATTGGGAGAAGCATTGGTTACTACATCAAAATCCTTGGGGGACCGACCCAGTAGAAGGTCGCGCACGCTGCCCCCTACAATGTAAGCCTTGTATCCGGTTTGCTGGAGCCTTTGCACTACTTTGAGTGCATCGGGATCTATATTCGTTTTCCGGATAGAGTGAGAATCGCTGTAAATGCGACGGCTTTTAGGATACTTTAATATGTCATCTGCCGTTTGCTTGCGGGATCTGCTGAATAGTTGAATGATTTTTTTCAGCATAGTAGTTCAGTATGTAATTTGGCGACATACCTACAAGAAAATATTTTGCATAGAGTAATGAAAGTTCACCCTGCCGATTTATTCCACCAGGGCTGTGTAGCAGAGGGATAGCAGAGAACCTTAAAGTGCAAAAGCCCTATGCGGGCAGCAATTGACTGTAAAGTAGATTTGTCGATAGGGGGAAGCAGATCTATTGTTCGTTTTTCGTGCGGTTTTTTGATTAGCCAAAATATGTAAAACCCAAAGAGATACCTGACAGCGAGTGCAAAATCAGGATGCCTCCGAC
>DYKF01000226.1 GCA_020722745.1 Caldithrix sp. | reverse complement strand
CGGTGGCGCGCCGTCAAGCTATTTATAACAGCTTTGCCGCTTGGTGCAGCAATGGGGGCTATGTGCAGCAAAGCATAAAAATGGTAGCAAAATCCCTGCATACAGCTATGTGCAAAACAGCAGGAAGAATGTCGCTATGTTGCCTATTCCTCGTCCCTTTCGCCTTTTATTTGGATTTTACACTTCAACATTGGGAAAGGGACTTTACTTCTCAAGCAAAATCCCCTAAAAATCTGTCAGATATCTCTCTGGGTTGCATAAGACCGGTTGGAAAAAAGCTTGTCACCAATGAAAGCTCCTCCGATAAGTCACCATGAAGAAGTATTCTGCAACGCTGCTATCGGCCATTCTCCTGGCGGGTCTTACCCCCGGGTTGCAGGCTCTTCGCATTTCCATTCGCCCGCAGGTAGAATGGAACACGAGCCATCCGTATTACCAGATGCTGAGCGAATCCGAGCGAGAAGTGGCCCTGGGAAAATTCCAGAGCTATATGCAGGCAGACTTCGACTATAATCTCAATAATCCCATTGGTATGTATACGAGCGGCATCAATGGCGAGCTCATCAACACGCCCCTGTTAGACAAAACCCAGGCAGCGGATGCCGCCAACCTGAACTCGCAGGGTGCTCTGGGCCGCGATTATTTTGTGTATCCATCCGCTTTTTCGGCGGGTTTTGACATGGCTCTGGGCTTTTCTTCCAACAAATACGACAAAGCGCCCGGTTTTGCATCTTCTGTCACGGGCTCTGTGGGATTCAATCCATCTTTGCTGGGCATGAAAAAATTTTTAGGGCTCGCTGCCTCCAAAGTGCATATAACCGCCGGCTTTGCCTCCATGGAAATTCCCGATTTTTTGGCCAACAGAGTGGAGTCTTCTTCTAACGCCGTGTATGGCCGCCTCAATTACCGGCTTCGCAGCACTTCTATCAACGAACTGATTCGCCTGCCCGCGTGGGTATTTTCGCACAGCGGATCGTCTTTCGGCACGGGGCTCTCCTACCAGAGGGTAAAAATGCAGGAGAGTCTAGGGGAGTATTCATTCCTTACTAGCACGAATACACTGTCTGGCCTGCCGCAGGAAAATTCCCCAGCTTTTCATTACAATTACGAGAACTCTAAAATTGTCCTCGATATAGGCACCATCTCCGATGCCATCGTGCTGCCCCTCGATTATTCCATTGACATGCGCGTTCTCACTTTTCTAAACTTTTTTGCGGGAGCGGGGGTAGACCTTGCCGTAACGCGCTCCAAAGTGTTCGTGGAAATGGATGAGGAGAACAAAATCACCTTCTCTTATGATAACAATACTACTGATTCTTCGGATACGAGTAATGTTTCCGTGATTAAAATTGACGAATACGATGTCTCCGTGGACGATTCCAAGGAGCGGTACCATTTTGCCCACAACTTTCGCATCTTTACCGGCTTTGGCATAAACGTGTATTCTGTTGCCGTGTATGCCAATATGCAGCTGCATTATCCCACGGTGGGAGAGTCGTATCTGGTGGGTGCCAAAATGTATTTCTGATTTTCAATTGCCACGCTGTTTCTGCCTGTTGACCTGACGCGTGAGTCTTCCAGAAAAAATTGCGCAGCGGCGCGCCTTTGCCATTATTGCCCATCCCGATGCCGGTAAAACAACCATGACCGAAAAGCTCCTTTTGTACGGGGGAGCTATTCACCTGGCCGGACATGTGCGGGCCAAAAAAGACCGCAAATCTACCAGGTCGGACTGGATGTCCATGGAGCAGGAGCGCGGTATTTCCATCTCTACGGCAGCCATGCAGTTTGAATACAATGGGTTTGTCATGAATCTTCTCGATACGCCCGGCCACCAGGATTTTTCGGAAGATACATACCGCACTCTCATGGCTGTCGATTCTGCCGTGATGCTTCTCGATGGCAGCCGGGGGGTAGAGCCGCAGACCATCAAGTTGTTTCACATTTGCCGGGAAAGAGGTATTCCCATTTTCACGTTTATTAATAAAATGGATATGCCGGCCAAAAATCCCTTTGAACTCATAGACGAGGTCGAAAAAGTCTTAGGCATTTCTGCCGTTCCGCTCACCTGGCCCATGGGATCGGGTAAAGATTTTCGCGGATTTTATGATCTTGAAAAAGACGAAGTTCATTTGTTTGAAAAATCCGAAAAGGGCGGTGCCTATGCAGCTCCGGAATCTGTATCTGGCCTCCATGATCCCCGTCTTTCCGAGATCATGGACGAGTACACGTACAATTTTTTTATGGAAGGGGTAGAAATTGCCAAAGAGGTTTTGCCACCCTTTGATCGGGAAAAATTTCTGAATGGCGAGCAGACGCCCGTTCTCTTTGGAAGTGCCATAACCAACTTTGGCGTGGCCCACATGCTGCACCGATTCATTGAACTTGCTCCGCCACCGGGAGAAATTCTTCTCAATAACGGCAAGTCTATTCATCCTGAATCATCCGATTTTTCTGCTTTTGTGTTTAAGCTCCAGGCCAACATGAATAAACAGCACAGGGACCGCGTCGCCTTCGTGAGAATCACGAGTGGAACCTTTGAGAGGGGAATGACAGTAAAGGTGCCGCGCCTCAACAAGGAGGTTAAGCTGACCAGTCCCGTGTCTTTTTTTGGACAGGAGCGTTCCACCATAGATATTGCCGTTGCGGGAGATATAATTGGTCTCATCAACCCCGGTATTTACAGAATAGGAGATATTCTCACGACGGGCGAAATCCCGGATTTTAGACCGCTGCCACGTTTTGCTCCCGATATTTTCTCCCGAATTGTACTTACAGATACGTCACGGCAAAAGCACTATCGCAAGGGAATACAAGAACTCGCAGAAGAGGGAGTGGTTCAGGTGTTCAACGTTTCGGATCAGAATCCCATTGTGGGGGCCGTTGGCCAGTTACAGTTCGAGGTGTTTCAGTTTCGCCTTGAAGATGAATACGGTGTTCCCGTGAGGTTAGAACCCCTCGGCTTTGAAGCATCCCGCTGGATAAAAAAGGAAGATGTTGAAAAAGTAGGCCGCTTTGATAAAATTGTGCACGACGATGCAGGCAACCCGGTTATTCTATTTGAGACCCAGTACAGACTGAATTCGTTTATGGCCAATAACCCGGACGTAGAGCTCCGGGAGCATCCGCCATGATTTTTTTTAGCTTTTCATTTCATCGGGTCATTCTTTAACAGGTTATGAAACTTCGCTTTTCTTTATTTCTGACCGTAACCCTGTTTGCTGCGCCTCTTTTTGGCCAGGGAAAGGTTCTTCAGGATCCCTGCCAGTATCCACGGCAGATTCCCATGGAAAAGTCCCATTATCTTGCAGAAATTCTGGAAGATCCCAAAGTATCTCCGTATCTCAAAAAATGTACGCTGGAGCGAATCACGGAGCTCTATTCCACAGAAGGCGATAAAGCAGAGAATGGCGATAAAATTCTTTCTGCCATTGCCACCGTTACAAAAGAAAAAGATAAGGAAACCGCCGATGACGAAATGCTTCGCCAGACAGCCTGCGGTGCTCTTGGAGCCTTTGAAAACACAAAATGGAAAGGACAGGCTGTTTCTTCTCTGCAGGAAATCATCAAAAAGGAAAAAAAAGACGAAGTGCTGCTGGCCTGTATCAATGTTCTCGCCAACTATTCTTCGGAAAAACAGAGCATTGCAGAGTTGCTCGTCAACTTGGTCAATGCCGGCCTAGAGAAGGAGAATCTCACCATTGAGGATATTCGCCGCATGAATCTTCTCGTTACTTCGTTAGGCCGCCTGGGCCAGCAGAATGCCTATACACCGCTTATTAAGGTGTTGCAGTCCGGATATCCAGAAAACGTTAAAAAGGCAGCGAAAAGAGCTCTTCAGGATTTGCAGCTTGCAGCAGAGGAAACAACTAAGTAAGCTCTGAAAAAGTTTTGCCTTCCCCTCGATGCTTCGACAGGCTCA
>DYKF01000225.1 GCA_020722745.1 Caldithrix sp. | reverse complement strand
TGTGCTGAGCCTGTCGAAGCATCGAGGGGAAGGCAAACTTTTTCAGAGCTTACCTCTCAAACACAATCTGAGAAAATCAGAGAATAAAATAGACGTGTACCAGGTGGCTGGCAACCTTCGCAATTCCCACTGGCACTGGGAACTTTACAAGCAGGGTAGTTCTACTCTTGTAGTGTACTACGGCAGGCTTCTCAACTTTTCGGGAATGCTGGAGCAGTTTGAAGATTCCGACGGCACAGTTTCTCTGGGAATCAATATTTCCAGTTTTATGCTAACGATTGATCAAATTAAGGAAAGAGCGGAAAACCTCCATAGAATCCGCAACCGTTAGTACTTCGTGCTGCATGGATAAAACCGGCAGCACAAGGAATCGAAACAGTACAAAATATACGAGCAGTAGAATGGCGTACAGGCGCAGCAGTTCGCCCGAAACCCGGTGCATACCCCGAAACAAAAAGGCGAACAGGAAAGAGGCAGCGAACCAGGCTGCGTAATTCTGGAGGGGGACGAATTCGCTTTGCCATCTCCAATAGTTTAGTGCCACCGCAACGGGCTCCATAAAAATATCTGTTAGCGTAGCCATTGTCGCAGAAAACAGTGCTGCCACCCAGAACGCGTTCGGGAACAACCTGCTTCCCCACAATAACCAGCCATATACGAGCACTATCCAGTTTACGCCTATCACGGCCGGAACGCCTGCAATCTTCACGCCCATATTTGGGCCGTAGGAATATACCCCAAATGGATACCCCGTTGCTACTCCAATTCCCTCCAACAACATAGAAAGAACATAGACCGCAATAAACAAAAATATTCCCTTGTAATTCCATGAGCGCGAAACCTCGCTCTCATGATTTTGAATCGTTTCTCGCAAGGCTAAACCGGCCGATAAAAAAAGGACAAACGGAGTCAGCATGTGCATCACGGGATGCAGCGGATACCAGGCATATCCCAACAGGCCTGTGCCATAAAGAATTATCAGAATACGTTTCTGTCTTTCCATTGAATATTTCCCTTGCGGCTATTCTGCCACGATTGAAAGGACGCCACTGCAAATGCTGCCAAGGCGATTGGATGCAACCATAAACTGCGCAAATCACCTCCATTGCTTGCACTCACGAGCAATCGATGCAACGCGATTATACCAACGTAAAGCCAGTTGCCCGTGATAAGACATGCAACCAGAGGAAATAAAAAAATAATAAGCATTACTGACACAAGAGGAAGAAAGCGAAAAAGGCTCTTAAATCCGGGGAAAAGATTTTTCTGAAAACCTTTCCACGCATCGCTCAGGTTGTTGTACATTCGGCAAGAAACTTCTCCGGCTCCGAGCATGGTTTCCATGCGCATTCTTTTTTGCCGAACGATGGAAGCCAGCGCCATATCTTCTACCACCGCATGCCGAACTGCAGAATGGGTACCAATCTGTTCGTAAGCATCGCTGCGAAAAGCCATGAACTGGCCATTCGCAGCCAGAAAGGAACGCACGCGGGTAATCCGCACAAACAATAAGGGTAGAAAGGATAAAAGGAGTAAATCCATAAGGGGAACCAGAAGAAGCTCTCCAAAAGACTTTGTGATTTGTCCTGGAAACACGGAGAGAAATTGCAAATTTTTCTGTTCTATTCGCGATACCGTTTTGGCAATTGCATTTGCAGACAGGACCACATCGGCATCAATAAAAATCAGGATATTTCCCTGAGCCTCTTTAGATAGTTCAAAACAGGCATAATTTTTTCCAAGCCAGCCACTCGGTAAAGCGCTGCCTTTGATCACGCGAGCATTTTTTCCATGGCACCATTCTTCCAGAATGGCTCGCGTGCCATCCGTGGAATGATCATCGTAGAAAAGATATTCCGTATTCCCGTGAGAATTTTTTTCCAGACTCTGCAGCAATGCAGGAATTCTCGTTTCTTCGTTTCGAGCCGGCACAAGAACAGAGACAAATATATTATGCTTCTGATTTTTAGCATTCCTGAGTCGGGGTGCCGTTAGAAAATTCAACAATGCGACACCCGCAAAAATAATCTGGAGATCTATCAATTTAACCATGTTCAAAAAGAACCTCCGAAAATTTTCGGGCGGCACAGGCCCTGCCCAGAGCGTTTACGTTTGCGCGAAATTTGTTTTCAAGCTGTTGCATTCCGTCAGAAAGTTTTGCCGCAGCAATGGAAACGCACACTTCGGGACGGCGCTTGTTCCACGTTGAAATTCTAAATGCAGGTAACAGCACTGTCACTTCTCCCCCACCTAGCTGGCCAGATACTCTAAAGCTCCCGTTTGCCAGCGGCCCGGCTGTTCCTGGAGATAAAGCCTTCCCTCCGGATATAAAACTAACAGCGACCCAGGTTCCCGTAAAACGGCAGCAGAATAGGCAAGACTTTCTGCAATGGTTTGTGGACTGCGGTAAGAAATGGAAAAAGCTCCAAGAACCGAAAAAAATCGATATTTATTTAATTCCTTTTCCAGCATCATGAGATACAGAGTTCGATTCCATTTTGTTCGATTGATAAAATCAATTAAAAAGCCATCGTGCCACGATATATGGTTTGGCAAAACGATCAACGGTGTATCGGGGATAGCGGGCATTTCTCCCACTGCGTAAAACGACGAAAAATCTTTCCGCAACAATCCATCGAGATACCAGTTGAAAAAGGAACGTATGTACCTGTTATGCTTTGCCTGTATCATGGTAGCGCCCTGCAAGTTCTGCGGCAATTCTGCCCGATAATCCTCCGCTTTTCCATCCGTGCACAGAATGCTCCTTACTCCGTTTTGTAAGCGTATATCCACACCGAGATCGATAGCCAGTTTTTGATATGCACTGGTAAGAGCGTGCATGCCTCCCCTGGCAGCAAAAACTCCAAGACCAAGCTCTACATGGGCAATATTATTGAGCGTGGCAGGAGCGAGCCAGGGATCCGAACCGGAATACGTGCCAAAGCGTAAAAATATCTGCCTGAGGAAGGGCGATTGAATTCTCTTGAAAATAGACTTTTGCATTGTAGAAAAGAAATCCAGCGACAGAGCATCCCGTGGTTTCATTTTCTGAGCAATGGCTTTGAGATCATTCCATTCATGGATGTCCCGCGTCAAAAATGGTTCATAACTGAGATTAAAAATTTTTGCAGAATACTCCATAAAGGCACGGACAGAATCTCTGTTCTCATACGCAGAAGCCTGTCAATAAACGAATCCAGGTTACCGGGCACATGTATTCTTTTGCCATCGGCAAAGTGGTACGTAGTGCCACTCACCACGGGATCAATGTCGAAATAATCTTTTCGATTTTTTCCTGCTCTTTCAAACATTTCATCGATGACAAAGGGCATGGTTAGAACAGACGGGCCCGTATCAAAAGTGAAACCGTCTTTTTTCAGCAGTGACGCTTTACCTCCCGCCGCCGAATTTTTCTCGAACAGAGTTACAGAATGCCCTGCGCCGCCGCATGGATGGCAGCAGAGAGACCACCGAGGCCCGCTCCAATGACGGCAATTTTCATTCATGCCCCCGCAAAAAATTAAGCAGAATCTGGAGAATAATTCTCCCCTTTGCCGGCTTGACTTTTTTCCGAAAAACAACAAAGGGATTGGCATAAATACGGCGCGCCGTCCAGTTATACATGTCAGACGCAGTGCGAATAGGCAGGAGTATTCTTCCAGGTATAAACTTATATCCGCTTGCCGCCTCCTGCTGCCATTCTTTGTATCGCTCAATTTCTCGCCGAATGATCTTCTGGAACTCGAGAAGATTCCTCTGCGCTTCCCCCTGGCTCAAATCTTTGAGTGTTGTCTGTTCAAGGGGAATATATCTTCGCCCAAGCTCGTTGTCTTCTGCAATGTCTCGTATAAAATTTAAGTAAGCTCTGAAAAAGTTTGCCTTCCCCTCGATGCTTCGACAGGCTCAGCACAAGTACGCCATTGCCTTGCA
>DYKF01000224.1 GCA_020722745.1 Caldithrix sp. | reverse complement strand
GACATAATTCTGAAAAAGTGCTTGACAAACGATTATATATCTGCCATAGACAAACGGCGGGTGTCGGCCGTGGACAGAGCCGACGCGAAAAAAGCTTTTCAACACATGCCCATAAGAACAGTTGCGCCTTCGCATGAAAACACCGGGAGAAGGAATACAGATTGGCGTGCTCGGAGGCGGGCAGTTAGGGCAAATGCTCATTAGATACGCAATTGATTTTGGCGTAAAAGTAAGCACGCTCGATCCCGATCCAGAATGTCCGGCGTGTCCTTACACTTCTTCTCCGGTGCAGGGTTCTTTTCATAATTACGACGACGTAGTTGCATTCGGAAAAAACAAAGACATCATAACTATTGAAATAGAGAACGTGAACGCGGATGCCCTCCGCTTTTTAAGCAAAAGTGGAGTTCGCGTTTGCCCGTCTGCGGATGCCATTGCGCTCATTCAGGATAAGGGTCTGCAGAAAGACTACTACCGCAGAATGAATTTTCCGACGGCTCCACACATTCATCTGGAGCCGGGCTCCATTCCAGATGTTACCGGCTTTTTGCCCGGCATACTTAAAATCCGGCTCGCTGGTTACGACGGCCAGGGTGTCATGAGCGTAGAAACCTTTGAGGAGCTTTCAGCGAAACTGGCTTCACCTTCCATACTCGAACAAAAAATTAAAATTGAAAAAGAAATATCCATTGTGGCTGCCCGCAATGCCTTTGGCGAGATCCGCTTTTTTCCGGCTGTCGAAATGGTCTTTCATGGGCAAAAGCATATTCTCGACATGCTCGTTTCGCCGGCGGATATTTCAGTAGAGACAGAGCGCCAGGCACAACAAATTCTAAGTGCCATGCTCACAAATCTCGATTTTGTTGGATTGCTGGCCATGGAATTTTTTATTTCCCGCGATGGTAAGCTGTTCGTGAACGAGTCTGCGCCGCGCCCTCACAACAGCGGGCACCAGACCATGGAGGGCAGCCAGGTTTCCCAGTACGAACAGCATTTGCGCGCCATTCTGGATCTGCCCCTTGGGGACACTTCTCTACTTACACCTACGGCCATGGTCAATCTGCTTGGAGCAGAGGGGCACACGGGAACACCCGTCTACTCCGGACTCGAAAAAATTCTGGCCATACCCGGAGCAAGTATTCATTTGTACGGAAAAAAAGAAACGCGGCCATTTCGAAAAATGGGCCATGTCGTCGTGCGCGGTGCCACGCGCGAGAGCGTAAAAGAAACGGCGGGAAGGGTGACGGAGATGATCCGCATAATAGCAAAGGAGAATGTATGAGCAATAACGCCAGGGTGGCCATCGTCATGGGGAGCAACTCGGACTTGCCCGTTATGGGGGGGGCATCGGAGATACTCACAACACTGGAGGTAAGCTTTTTTGTCTCCGTGGTTTCGGCCCACCGCACTCCAGAGCGAATGGTGGAATTTGCCAAATCGGCCCGCGATAACGGTTTTCAGGTTATTGTTGCCGGTGCCGGGGGAGCTGCCCATTTGCCCGGAATGATAGCATCTTTGACGACATTGCCAGTTATTGGCGTTCCCGTGAAATCATCCAATTCCATCGATGGCTGGGATTCTGTTCTTTCCATTTTGCAGATGCCGGGCGGTATTCCCGTTGCAACAGTTGCCCTCAATAATGCCAAAAATGCAGGTCTTCTCGCTGCCCAGATTTTAAGCCTGTCAGACTCTGGCTTGAGCAAACGTCTACAGGCTTATCGCGATTCGCTTCGGGAAGACGTTCTCAAAAGCGTCGCAGAGGCAGAAAGCTATTCCCGTTCTTTTCCCTCTCTATAAAGGTAGAGACTGCGGGAAAATCGTTTCGGTATTTTTGGGCTTCTTCCGGGCTGATTTCGACAGCTTTCAGCATCTCGTCGGCATCGCCTTCAAACAGAATTTCTCCGGTTGGAGAAACCACGAGGGAATGTCCACCCATGATTGTTTTGGCTGTTTCTCCGGAGGCATTGGCCGCCACCATAAAGGCCTGGTTCTCCAGGGCTCTGGCCACCACGAGAGAGCGAAAGTGTTCCATTCGGGAAGCAGACCACTGGGCCGAAAGCAGGAACAGGTTGGCCCCGTTATAGGTCAGCCTGCGGAATAGTTCGGGGAAACGAAGATCGTAACAGATTCCAAGGCCAGCCGTGAAACCCGTTTTGTCGATCGGAAAAACAGAGATTGTTTTGCCTGGCGCAAGGTGTTTATCTTCCTCCAACAGAGGAAACAGGTTTACCTTGTCGTACTCAAATTTTGAATTGAGGAGAAGTTGTCGGTTAAACAGTTGCCGACCTTCCTGAACCAGAAAGGAACCTACCCAGCTGTTTTTTCTTTCCCGACAAACAGAAGAGAGTTCCGGGATCGCAGTCTTGGTAAAAGAAACAGCTTCTTCTGTTTTAGAAAAATCGTATCCGGTTAAAAAAAGTTCTGGGGCTACAATCAGGCCCTGAGCACTGCGACAGGTGGCCACAGCTTTCTCCAGATTGCGCTCCCAGTTGGGGCTGTTCGCCGACTGATATACCGATATTCTCATGGTTCTGTACACCCTTTCTGGCAGAGCATGTGCGCCGGTTGACCAGTCGTGGCAAGGACAGATCTCCAGAGTGGGTCTTTATCTGTCTTGATGATTTTACGTTCCGCCACGGCCATCGAGATGGGCACATGCGTGAAAACGTTATGCCAGAGGCCCACCACCATGTTGGTTTTGCCTGCCATGGCTGCGTGGACGGCATTCTGCGCCAGAAAGTTTGCAAAAACGGCGTCATCGGCATTGGCGGGAACGCTGCGAATCTGGTAGCTTGGGTCAATGTATTTCAGGTTGATTTCAATATTCTGGGACTTAAAAAACTCAATGATGGCGTCTTTCAGAAAGGGCCCAATATCAACGAGTTTTTTGTTGCCGCTGGCGTCACGCTGGCCGTCGTCACCAAAGAATTTTTGGCCTGCGCCTTCGGCAACCAGAACGACGGCATGGTGTCGCGAAAGAATGCGTTGTTTAAGAGCTTCGAGAAATCCACCTTCGCTATACAGGTCAAAGTCGTTTTCAGGAACCAGGACAAAATTGACATGGCGCGATGCAAGGGCGGCATTCGCGGCTATAAAACCGGAATGGCGGCCCATCAGCTTTACGAGGCCAATTCCATTGGGGGCTCCCACAGATTCCACATAGGCAGAGTTCACGGCTTTCACTGCTTCCGCAAAGGCTGTCGAAAACCCGAATGTTTTTTCTATCAAATGAATATCGTTGTCAATTGTTTTGGGTACTCCGATCACGGAAATCTTCAGATTCCGCTTTTTGATTTCTTCGGCAATGGCAGAGGCTCCTCTCAGAGTGCCGTCTCCTCCAATCGTGAACAGCATATCGATCCCCAGCTCAACGAGATAATCGACCATTTTTACGGGATCCTGGTTGCCACGAGAAGACGAAAGGATGGAGCCTCCGTAGTACATACTATCCCTGACCGAATGAGGAGTGAGCTTTACCGGTTCATGGCCGCAGGATTTAACAAGACCCTGGTAGCCGTAGCGGAATCCCAGAATATCTTTGACGCCGTAGCGGTAGTGCAGTTCCATCACGATGCCTCGGATGACATCGTTGATTCCGGGGCAAAGCCCCCCGCAGGTTACAATTCCCGCTTTTACTTTAGATGGTTCAAAGAATATTTTTTCACGAGGGCCCGCCTGTTCAAAGAACCTGATTTCTGCCGGATTGATTTCTTCACCGGGATCAAAAATGGCATCGTAGGCGACGCGGCTGCCTTCCATTGTATAAAATTCGTACCCGGCAGGGGAGGGCACCGTGCACTCTCCGAAACACTCAATTTCAGCAGGTTCTTTGAATATCATGATATACAAAACGCAGGCACGGTTGTTTGCGTCAACCACGATATTTTAGGTAAGCTCTGAAAAAGGTTCAGAGCTTACTGCCGGTCCATGGACCCCT
>DYKF01000223.1 GCA_020722745.1 Caldithrix sp. | reverse complement strand
AAAATCTGCACGAAGTGCACCCTCCCCGCTATGTAGGCAGGATCGCCTGATCGCGTCGAAGAATTTATTGCATTCTGTACGCAAAGTATTCTCTAAAAAGGCTTCCCCCCTCTCGCTTGTCAGCTATGTCTCTGGGTTTTGCATTTGTCAGATAGCGGTACGGGTTCCCCAGCAATCCGTCACAAAGAAATAGTCTTAAACCGAATGATTTTTTCCGGAAGAACCGAAGCCTCGGAAGAAGACGATGAGGACGACGCAAAGACAGCCGTGGCGCCTTCGGGAGCTGTCGTCTCCTCCTGTTTTACTTCCATCGGATTATGGTAGCCTTCCCAGACAGAGAACGAATCGTTGGAGAGAAGGAATACGGGAAAAACATCCGGGCGAAAATAGGCAAAGTCGCTGTATTCCACAGACCCGTTTTTTGTGATATGGCGCCGGGCCATGGTAACGACTTTCCCCTTTGGCAATCCTGCTTTGCGGGCGTCCTGGAACACCGTTCTATTGGGGAAGAGATCGGATGACAAAGCTCGTTTTTTCTGGTGGAACAAAGGCTCCCTCGGGTTGTATCTGGCAACTGTGACCTGCGCGGTAGCGCCCTGTGCCTCTGACCATTTTTTGTTTTTGTCTGCCATTTCTATCTGTTGAATAATTCCATGGCTGGCATAATCATCCGTTGTCTGGACTACATATTCCACGATTATTTTTGTTTCAAAGGCGAATTTGGAGGCAAGACCTGCCGGCGCTCCCTTGAGCATGTCCAACTGGATGAGCGTTTGCAGATTTTTGGGCCCACCCGAAACGAGCAGCGAAACGGGCGATCCGGGGGCTATGCGCGCACCCGCAGGTGGATCCTGTGCCAGCACTTCTCCGGCTGGTTTATCCGACGGGATAATGCTGATAGTGCCCTCTTTAAGGGTGTATATGCGCGAGCCGCGCGGAATGGATTGCAGCTGCTGTTTGGCCAGTTCTATGGCAAGCCCGGTAAGGCGCGGTACTTCTATGACTGGATCTCCCTGCGACACGAGCAGTGTGAGCGATGCGCCCTGCTTTACGATTTTTCCGGGAGCAATGTTCTGCGCCACGATAGTTCCGGGAAGGTATTCATTGGTAGCCATTTTTTCAATGGACACGCGAAACCCGAGATCGTTCAGGCGGTTGTGTTCATCGATATAGAGGTTCCCCTGCAGCAGCGGCGTTTCCACTTTTTCTTTTACGGAAATGCGCAGCGATATAATGACAAACGCTACGATAAAGAAAATCGACAAACCGGCAAAGTAGAATAATCCTACGCGGTACAGCGACGTAAATACGGTTTTTTTGTCTACGGATTGGTCCTGCATGGGTACATGTCGCCGCATGAGCGCGCTTGTAAACAGGATTTTGATTTACCGCTTAGCCGCTCAGATCAAAAAAGTCAATGCCCCAATCTCTCAAGATACCGAACGAAGGCCTCGTGCTGCTTGCCGGCATCGGCGGAAAAACCGGCCGCTGGTACGCGAGACTGCTGCTGCGCGAAGGTTATCGCGTTGCCGGTTCTGACGACAAAGCAGATCCAGAAATTCCGGACGATATAAAAAATTCTCCGTCCTTCAGCATGGCAGCTCCGGGAGAAATTCCAGACGATGCAATCGCCGTTACACTGACCCCAGGTTATCCTCTTTCTTCGCGTCTAATTTCCCGTGCAAAGCGCCGCGACCTGTTGGTTTTTTCCGAGGCCGAGTTTGCTTTCCACACGATGCACAAGAAGAATATCCAACCACGCATAGCAGCAATCACAGGAACAGACGGAAAGAGCACCGTGACCGCACTCATCGCGCATCTGCTCAAGGCTGCTGGAATCCAGGCTGTAGCAGCCGGGAACATTGGAACCCCTCTGAGCGAACTCCTTTTTGAAAACAAGGTTCCGCAGGCCATTGCGCTCGAACTTTCCAGTTACCAGTTAGAACTCTTTCGCAACCTGTACAGCCATGCCGCCTTGTATCTCAATCTTGCCGGGGATCATTTGGACCGTTACAAATCTTTGTCGGATTACGCTCGTACAAAATGGAATATAGCGACGGGGTTGCGCGGCCCACTGATTGTGGACAAGTCTCTGTTAGACGAAGAAAGCGTGGGGGGGAACACTGGACGAAACGCCAGACGGCATTTCAGCATTCCAGAAATTATCGCCATTGACAAATCAGCCAGAAGGTCACAGTCCTTTTTAATCACCGGGAACGAGATCTATTTCCCGGATAACATGCAGCAGATAGCCGACCTCTCTCAATTAAAACTGTCGGGAGAACACAATTATTTTAATGTCCTGTTTGCACTCGAAGCAGTCTATGCCATAGCGGGAAACCTTCCGATCGATGAAATCCGCGAAGCGCTCTATTCGTTTGAGCCACTCCCACACCGTTACCAGAAATTTTCCGTAAAAAACGGAATCACATTTATTGACGATTCAAAAGCGACGACGACACAGGCTGCCATTACGGCCATCCTCGCAGACGAAAATCCGCTGTATTATTTTGGTGGCGGCCGGTCCAAAGGGGAAGATTATAATTTACTGGCAGAGGCTCTCGCCCAAAAGAACGCACGCGTATACCTGTTCGGAGAAAACGCAGGTGAGCTGTCCGCTGTGATCAGCAAACACGAAAATCTAATTCCCCGCGTTTTTAAGACTCTCGGCGAAGCCGTGGAGACCGCGTATGCAGATTATAAACAAACGGGCGATAAAGAAGCCCGCTTTCTACTTGCACCGGCTTCTACCTCCTGGGATCAGTATGCCAATTTTGAAGAGAGAGGCCGGGATTTCCAAAATACAGTGCGCAAATTATGAAAACGGCCATTACACAGGACTGGCTGTTGCGCGATTCTTCGGAACTGCACCGGCTGTTACTGCTAACGTCTTTTCTGGAAGATCCCTCTCTCTTCACTTTGCAGTATAATGCGCGCGACTGCCCGGAAGCACAAAAAAAACTGAACATTAAAACAGCTCGCTACCATGAATCTGGAGAGCTCTCTCTTTGGAAAAAGATCCGCCTGTTTTCCAGCGACCGCAAAAAGTTTTCTTTGAGCGGCTACGATATAGTTTTCAGCAATTCACCGGGACCCCTTCGCTGGATAAAAAAAGACAAATACAAAGCAGGCAGATCACCCTGGCAGTTTGCGTATGTGGAGCAACCCCACCCGGGACTCTGGAAAACAGACGGCAGTAATGCAGAATTTTTTATCCAGGATTTTCTAAAGCGAGACGATCTGCCCCGCCTTAGAAATCTCGATTTTTCTTTTTCCGCCGGAATAGATTTGTCGGCTACACCTTCAAAATGGACCGCCATGAAACTGCAGGTCAGCTATGGGATAGAAGCCCATGTTCTGCCCCCGCCCGTTCATCCGGCATTTGTTCCCAAACCAGAAAAGCGGGAATGGTTTTATGCAGAACTCTCTGCAAAAACTGAGCAGAAAATACGGCTCCTCAATATACTGTTTCCACACCTTGCCGTGCCAGTACAAGTTTCATCTGTCTCTGTTGTAAAAACAGAACCCAACATGGTAATGCTGCCGGTACTCACCCCTCCTCAAAAGAGAGATATTCTTTATGGATCTTTTGCCACAATTCTTTTGCCGGGCGAGGAATCCGTTTTACCGGCTCTGGAATCCTTCGCCATGGGTGTTCCCGTTATTGCCTGGAAAAATTCAGCTGCCGCAGAATACATTCGCAAAGACACGGGATACATTCTCTCGGAAGAGACTCCAGACGCACTTTTAACAGCTGTGTATGCAGCGAGAAAACAGCCGTTTTCTGCGCATGGCATCCGAAAATACTTTGAAGAGAACTTTTCCGATCAACAATTCCTGAATGGAATGCGCAATCTATTCAACCGCCATGTTCCACAGGAGTTGCGCGCTGGCCTTCAAAATCTGTAAACTTATGTATCCTCTAAAAAAGTCCCTCCGTGGACTTTTTCAGACCGCAAAACCCTGGGGCGAAAACTACG
>DYKF01000016.1:17534-24552 GCA_020722745.1 Caldithrix sp. | reverse complement strand
TGGCAGGGGCCACTCCCGCCCGGCTACGCCTTTGTGCACTGGTAAGCCCCGCAAATCCATACAGCAACACTAAATCGCGGTGACGCGACGGCAAGCTATTTATAACAGCCGCGCCCGCCTGGGTTTAACAATGTAGCTTTTGCGAAAATGCCATTTCTTTCGCCTTGATCACTTGCTCTATCGCGGCCTGACAAAGCGCTAAACATTGGCGTTTCCTCGTTTTCCGCATGAGCCGTGCCCAAAATTGCAACTGCTCTGCGAGAGTCTATTTAGAACAGGGGCTTTTACTTTGCGATCCTAATCGAGGCAATTCTGCCAATCCTGGAACAATGTTCCATAGAGCGGCTTCCCTACTGGCGACAAATTAATTTCTGCCGGCAAACAAGCTCTGCCTACCTCGGTATGCCTGCGGCTACTCGGTATAAACTCGGGTAGGGCTACTTCTCCTCACCCCCTCCGTCCAGCATTGCTTCGCGATGGCATTCACCTCGAATCGGTTGCCAAAGGCAAGCTACTACTTCGTCCACTTCCCCTCATCTACTTTGTCCACTTTGTGCCGATACGCCCACTGCGTGTGCTACTCGATGTAAACTGTAGATGGGCAGACTAAGCTGTGCCTGCCCATCCACGCGCTAATTTTTCGCTGCACCGCTTCGCGAACAGAGCTTCCCAAAAAAAGTTCACGAGTGAAAGGTGTGCGGAACAATCGGCAGAAACACAGATTCTCCGGAAACGAATTCTTTTCCCGTTAAGCCGGTGAAGGCGTTTCGCATGGCTGAGTTCTTTGCCGTATGCGTTATGATCACGAGAATTACATCCCCCTCTGAGATTTCTTGGTGGGCCGACGCAATGGAAATTCCGTTTTCGCCAAGCTCCCCTGCTATTTTAGCGAGAACCATAGGTTTATCTTCCACATGCAACCGCAGATAGAATTCAGAAGAGAGATCTGATACGGGAGCCGTGTGGAGATACTCCCATTCTTTTTCGTAAAGACTTTTATATAGAGTATGATTTTTTTCAAACAAAAGAATGTCGCCCAGCACAGAAAAACCAGTAGGCAGGGAACCTGCTCCCTTGCCCGCAAGCAGGTTAGAGCCGGAATACAATCCCTCGACGAGAATGCCATTATTCTCAAAATCAATATCAAAGAGCGGATGAGACGGATCGATCAGCGTGGGCTCTACACTCTGGAAAACCTGGTCTTTGTCTTTTTGCAGACGCGCAATAAGGCGAATACGATACCCCATTTTTTCTGCCCAGATGACATCGGTCAGTTTCAGGTTATCGATACCGCGCGTTTCAATGCGCGACGGTTCGCTCCATTTCCCAGTTACAATAGAGCTGATGAGAGCAATCTTATGCATGGCGTCTGTTCCGCGCACATCAAAAGCCGGATCCGCTTCTGCCAGGCCAAGCTTTTGCGCCTCCGTAAGAATTTCCTGATAGCTCTTTTTTTCGCGCCGCATGCGGGTTAAAATATAGTTAGACGTTCCGTTCAAAATTCCATACACACCGGAGATATTTTCAGAAGTCCACGTGGACAGGAGATTGCGAATAATGGGAACGACCCCGGCGACCGCTGCTTCAAAAGCGATCTGGGTTCCGTGCGTTTTAGCGACAGAGAACAGAGCAAAGCCGTGCTCTGCAAGCAGTGCTTTATTGGCGGTCACGACGCGCTTGCCCTTCATGAGAGCTTCGCGAACAAAGAACAGCGAGGAGTCTACGCCACCGATGAGCTCCACGGCGATATCAATCTCTGGATTATCTAAGATGATGGCAGGATTATCAGAAGCAGGAATATTTCCGATCCACTCTTTTTTATTTTGATAACTGCGGTCGGCGATGGCAGCAATTTCTACTGGATAGTTCCCTTCTTTCAATATCTGGACAAGGCCTTTCCCGACCGTTCCCAAACCATAGATGCCAATTTTGATCATACTTCTCCGTTTGTGACGGATACCCGCTGTAAAGTTTTTTAATCGGAAAGGAAATTTGCGCAACACAGGGAGACCCTGATTTGCCGCCAGGAAGAAAAGTTTTACACCCGGACAAAAACTGGCTATATTTTTCTTTCCCGTCAGAATCATCAAAACGCTCTTATGGAATCGCTAACGTAATCGACACCAAAAAAGGATTGCAGCGCGCACAAAAAAGCAAAGCTTAGCGCATGAAGGCTCTAATCGTTTCTTCTACACCCGATGCACACCTCATGAAGGCCGTATTGTCTGCGCGCAGTGGAATTGAAGTAACTCTCCTCGAAGATCTGGAATATGCAGAGATTATGCGAACGGCTGACCTCCTCGTGATAGATAAAGATAAATGGAGCCCTCTGCTGCGCAGCCAGCTCCGGGAAGGTTCTATCGTGATCCTGTTTTCGCGGGAGCCGCTGGAGTGGACCCATTTTGAAGAATGGCGAATCCAGGGGTTTCTGCATCTTCCATTCAAAATCGAAACGATCGTATCATTTATTAAAGACTTATTATACTTCTTTGAAAACCCTAATTCGCGCAGACGCGAACAACGATATGCTGTAGAAATTCCTGCCGCAATAGTCTCTGGTAAAATTGAGTATCCTGTCACGATTATTGATATCGGTAAAAATGGTTTCCGCGCTATATTTAATCAACCAATGGAAAAGAATCTCCCTGATACAACTACTCTGCAAATTCGCGAGAAAGATCTCACAGCCTCTTTTCCGAACAGCATTCGATGGAAGCATTCAGAAGGAGATACCCTTGCCATCGGGGCTGAATGGCATAACTTTACGGAAGAACAATCACAGGCACTCCTTGCCTACCTTGCTTTACACACGGGAGTATTCAAAATACCTTCATGACAGACTCCGAAAAGCTGATGGTCGCATGCCGACAGGCGGCAAAAGCATACAAAGCCGGAGAGATTCCCATTGGCGCTGCCGTTTTTTGCGGCGACAATCTTGTCGCTGTGGCACGAAACAGAATATCGGAACAGAAAGATCCAACGGCCCATGCCGAGCTGTTAGCGATTCGCGAAGCAGCAGGAATCATCGGAAACGAACGCCTTACAGACTGCGAACTGTTTACAACACTTGAACCCTGCATGATGTGCTCAGGAGCAATCATTTTTGCAAGGCTGAAACGCGTGGTGTATATTGCGCGGGACGAAAAATTGCCAGCCATGCGAAACCTGCTGATGCTGCCTGGACACAACCATTATCCGGCCATCGAACAACAGGCAGGACCCTGCCGCGCTTCTCTCTTACTCAGTCGTTTTTTTCGAGAAAGAAGGAGAAAAAGAAAACTAGATTCTGCTTAAAGCCGAAAGGTCAAGAGCAAACCCGCTGGCAGGCATGGATTGTCCTGAATACTCCTCGACGAGATGATCGTAGGATCCCCCTCGCAGAGCCGGAGATTTAATTCCCTGGATATATCCTTCAAAAATAAAACCAGTATAGTACGTCGTTTTTCGGATCAGGAGAGGTTCAATGCGACTGATAGAGCGAACGGCTTCGGGCAGATTTTGCAGCAGGGAAAGCAGATCGCTGCGAATATTCTCCAGAGTGCGCGCGAGTTCCAGCGGAAGACCTGGCCTCAAATTTTCCCAACGACTATTGTATTCCTCGTTGGTAACAGGTGCAAACAGAAAAAGGCGCGAAAGATTTTCCGCATCGCTGTAATCGAGACCAGCGCTCAAAAAAGCCTGCGCAAGCAGAGGAGCATTTTTATAGCGAACAATGTCGCGCAAATCATCCCTGCCCAGAAATTTTTCTACCTCGTAATAGGCATTCACATCGCCTGTCAAAAACACGGGACTTTCCTGAAAAATTTCCTGCATAATTTTTCGGGCTGCATCAAGAAGTTCCCCAGCTGCAGAAGCAGCAGTTAGACCTATCGCCTCTGCACCAATCTGGTACACTTCCCGGAGTGCGGGGTAAGATCTGGAAATATCGCGGAACACGGGTACAGTGTAAAAGAATCTTCGCACGGGAGACTCGGATCGTTCCATGAGATTGGCATAGCCCTTGATCACCTGAACCGTGACATCGGAGCGAAGCGATAAATCGTCTCCAAGATGATCTCTGGTTCTAAAGGAATCAAAGCGCTCATTATCCGAAAATGTATCGGGATAATCGAGAGATGGCGGCATAACGCGCTCGTACCCGAGGGACTGCAAGACAGATTGGGATTCCCGCGTTTTGTCCTGGAGCAATTTTGTAGCCTCTGTGTCGAGAAAAGGAAAACCGTAGGGAGCTCTGCGCTGGCGATAAATTTCTGAATGCTTCATTTTAACTCCGATAATTTTATGATGCTGCGTACAGGCTCTACGACTGCTTTTAAAAGAGCCAGACGGTTTTGCCGTATAGAAAAATCCTCGTGCATTACCATTACATTGTCAAAAAAAGCATCTACATCGCTTTTGGCCGAAGCAAGTTCAGAAAAGACTTCATCGTACTCTGCCGACGCGCGAGAAGATTCTACGAGTGACTGCAGGCGGGCAGAAAAATCATAGAGGCGGTTTTCGGACGGATGCAAAAATGCCTCAGGTTCTACAGCCGTTTCTCCGGAAGTTTCTGCAATAATATTGGCCATTCTGGTAAAGCCGCCTATAAGCTCCTCGAACATTGCAGGATCGCGCGATGAGAGTCCAGAAAGAGACGTAAGCTTTTTATATAATAAAGTTATGTCGTCAGATGCATTGGCCATTCCCGCACGAATCATTTTTTTGGAGATTCCACTTTTCTCAAAAATGGTTGCCATTCTGCCAAGCGTGAAATCGTAAATTTCGTCAATCCATTTTGGATCATTCCCTCCTGGAAACAGAGAGAGAGCTTTTGCTAAGGCCTGCCGGAAAGAAAGCCTCCATTCCGAGTCGACAATCATTTCAATTGTATACAGAGCCTGTCTGCGAAGAGCAAGAGGATCCTGGCTGCTGGTTGGTTGTTTACCAGAGAGAAATCCAGCGACAATGTTATCAATTTTGTCGGCAATAGATATAAGGCGGGAAATGGAATCGGCGGGAAGAGAATCACCCTGAAAGCGCGGAAGATAATGCCCCGCAATGGCGGCTGCAATCGAATCGTCTTCTTTATCTAAACGGGCATACTCGGAACCAATCTCTCCCTGCAGGTGATCAAACTCGTAAACGAGGGCCGTCGTGAGATCCGCCTTGCAGAGCCAGGACGCGCGCTCCAGTTTTTGCGAATCCACTGTGAGTTTGGCCAATTCGCGCAAATACTGAGCAAGCGTGCCGAGGCGCTCTGCTTTGTCGTACATGGTGCCATAGCCGTCCATGTATACAATGCTTCGCAGATCCTCTACGCGGCTGAATAGAGAGCGCTTTCTGTCTTCACGGAAAAAGAAGGATCCATCTTCGAGACGGGCGCGCAACACTCTCTGGTTGCCCTGGCGCACATTGTTTTCCGTGTCGCCATTTTGAGTATCTGAATTGGAAACAATTAGAAAGAGATTACTAAGCTTTCCACTTTTTTCACGCATGGGAAAATAGCGCTGGTGCTGCTGCATTTCAGAAATGGCAACTGCCTCGGGCATTTCCAGAAACGATGAGTCAAACGATGCATCTACAACGGAAGGCCTTTCGACAAGAAATGTCACTTCCGATAAAAGGGATTCTTCGATTTCCGCAACGAGACCCAGTGAATCGGCCTTTGATAGAAGAGCACTGCGAATTTTCTCTTTTCTGTCTTTATGGCGAACAAAAATTCCCAGATCGCGCAATGCCGTAAAATATTCCAGCGGGGATGACAAAGATATGGAATGGGGACCATATATGAGATGGCCGCGAATGGTACTGGAACAGGAAAAAGCGCCGAAAGAGTTTAATTCCGGAAAGCAGATTGTGTGCTTTCCGTACATGGCAGTATAAGAAAGAACTGGTCTGGCGTATTCAAAAGGATTGCTTCCCCAGCGCATTTTTCTGGGGGTTTTAGCGGATTCCATGAGTCTTGCTATTTCCCTGGCAAGAATTTCTGTCGATTTCTTTCCGCCCGTTTTTGAGAGAGCATACGCATACTCTGCCTTCCCAAATTCCCGGAATTCTACCTTCTGCCAGTCGATTCCGGCTCTCGCAGCAAAACCTTCGAGAGCTGGAGTTGCATTTCCGTCTGGCGTAAAACACGCAGACTTAGGTGGTCCCTTCAGTTCCGCTTCTCGAACCGGCTGGGAATCCTGCAGGCCGGAAATAAAAACAAATAGGCGGCGCGGTGTCCCGCCAGTCTCTAAAGATTCAAACTGTAAGCCCTCGCTCTTCAAAACATTCCGGATAGATGAATCCCACTGGGATATGAGGGATTCCTGGTATGAGGCAGGGATTTCTTCGGTATACAGTTCAAAGAGAAAATCGGCATGCATAAGCCGGTATTCAAGTTCCGAACGGCCTGTCAGCCGGAAAATTCAGAAATGCGCTTATCGAGATTGTTGAGTAAATACTGGTTATGCAGGTTTTCACGAAACAGCCCAATAAGTGTTTCAATGTCCCTTCGCAAAGAATCTTTATTCCACGGTTTTTCAATATAACGATTGAGGCCGCCGTGATTGAGAGCATTGATCGTTGCATCGAGACCGGCCTGGCCCGTAAGGAGAATTTTCATGATGTCTGGATAATGTTTGTTGACTTCAATAATAAATTCGTCGCCCTTTATTCCGGGCATGAGATAGTCTGTGATGACAAGTTCAACGAGTTCTCCGCTCTCCTGGATATTGCGTATAATACCAAGACCTTCTTCGGCAGAAGACGCTGTTGCCACATCGTGTGTTTCTGAAAACGTCTCTTCAAGTTGTTGTCTAAGCGCCTCAAGAACGGCTGGCTCATCATCCACGCAAACTATATATCCACGGCGGTTCATGCCTCTTTTTATTTGGTACAAGTGAGAAGGAAAGAACTTTTTTGAGAATTTAACAGATTGTTGAAAAAGTCCCTGCGTGGAATTTCTGCGGCCGAGGAGGAGACATAATACCAGAAAACTTGGTAAATAACAAAAATAGGAGACATAATACCGGAATTCTCCCTAAATAACAAAAAT
>DYKF01000016.1:0-17434 GCA_020722745.1 Caldithrix sp. | reverse complement strand
TAGGAGACATAATACCGGAATTCTCCCTAAATAACAAAAATAGGAGACATAATACAGGAATTCTCCCTAAATAACAAAAATAGGAGACATAATACCGGAATTCTCCCTAAATAACAAAAATAGGAGACATAATACAGGAATTCTCCCTAAATAACAAAAATAGGAGACATAATACCGGAATTCTCCCTAAATAACAAAAATAGGAGACATAATACCGGAATTCTCCCTAAATAACAAAAATAGGAGACATAATACCGGAATTCTCCCTAAATAACAAAAATAGGAGACATAATACAGGAATTCTCCCTAAATAACAAAAATAGGAGACATAATACCGGAATTCTCCCTAAATAACAAAAATAGGAGACATAATACAGGAATTCTCCCTAGATAACAAAAATAGGAGACATAATACCGGAGGCCTGACAGGCGACCTGTTAGCGTAGCAGGGCTTTTGGCAACGAAATAATTTTTTCTGGCTGCAAAGCGCTGCCCGCGTAGGGCTTACTGCCATCGCAACTGAAACATTTTTTGAGCCCAGGCTTTCCAGCTCAAATGGGGACGCTTGCCTTCTGGAAACTGCATAAAGGGAATGGTTTCGTAGAGACCAGTGCCGGTGTAAACCTGGTATAAATTGGGGAAATAGCGGGTTTCTATTGAAATGTCGCCACCAAGCAGGTTCGCAGTTTGTTTAAGGACTTTTTCTTCTTCGCGCGTAAAAACGGACGCATAGGGTTTCAGTGTTTGAAAACTCATTCCCGCAAGTACCATCACTTTTTTGCCATCGAGAATCTGCTCCTGCATTCTGGGAATAACTTCGATATCTCCGTGCAGCACCATGGCATGGATGAGCTCGTTGAAATGAAGCGGCAGCGGAGAGCCTTCTACGTGAAGATACGGATATTCCGTAATCTGCTGCCCGGTCTTTTGAAAAAAATGGCCGTCCGCATAGTACAAATGCTTGCCAAGTGTATTGCGAACCAGCTTACCGGGAAGATCGTGTAGAAAAAACAGAATGGCCGCACGAAGGCGTGGAGAGCTTTGGTAGATTGCATCTGCCGTAAAAAGTTTTTGATCGCCTGAGTGTGTCGCCATGAAATGTTCACCAATGCAGATTGAATTTTTGCGCGCCGGGCTGCTTCCCTATCCGCAGGCACGCCTATTGATGGAAGAAAGAAAGCAACACTCTGTACAGCAAAAAAAAGCCTGGTTCATTTTTACGGAACACCCGACCATTTATACGACGGGAATAAAAACAAAGTCGGAGCATATTCTCGATCGTTCTATCGACACATTTCCCATTCGGCGTGGGGGTTCTGTCACCGTCCACTCTCCGGGCCAACTGATTCTGTACACAGTTTTTCCGTTTCGCGAATCCGCAGGACTTGATATTTTTATCCGCAGATTAGAAGGAGCCCTTCTGGACACCTTATTTGACTTTGGCATCCCAGGGCGCGCAAACGATCCCGACAGTGGAGTGTTTACTCCGCGCGGAAAAATTGCGTTCGTTGGAATAGAAGCCTCTGCCAGAGTGATTACCCATGGAGCAGCCCTCAATGTACACAACGACCTGGGCCTTTACAATAAAATTCAATCCTGCGGTCTAACCCTGCCCGCAGCTCGCATGCAGGATTTTTTAACAGAGCGAGTTTCTCTGGAACAAATTATTTCCGTTTTAGAAAAACATTTGTTGACTCGTTTTTTCGGACATTCTTTAGACAGTTTAAAGGATATTTCTGCGCAGCGTTTTAGAGAAATTCCTCCCGCTTTTCGAGTCCCCACAGCTTTTCAGTATTTTAACGAAGGACATTACATTATGGCAATCGAAATGTTGGAGCTCACCTGGCGCGAAGAATCCAATGCGGAGACCAAAATTATTCTACAGGGATTCACACAGCTCGCCTCTGCGTTTCACAAAATATACGAGAGGCCAAACGTTAAAGGTGCCCTTTCGCTGTTGCAGAAAGCGCATCCGAAATTAAAAGACATATCTTTATACATCAAAAGACCTGAATCTCTGCATCGTTCTATCGAGCATGTGCTTATACGCCTTGTGAAGGAAGGAATCGTGCCGGGACTTTACATTACTCTGGAAGGTAAACACGATGATCCATAAAACCTTTGTTTTAGCAGGTGGTGGATTTCTTCAAATTCCGCTGGCAACAGCCGCCCAAAAAAAAGGCTACCGAATTATCGTGGTCGATGGCAATCCGAATTGTCCTGGCGCGGATGCAGCGGATACATTTTATCATTGCGACATTTCAGATCCTGCAGCAGTGGTCGCCGTTCTCGAAGAACACGGGGAAACGCCCTCGCTGTGCGCAACAACCGGAACGGATTTTTCGGACACGGTTGCAGCGGTGAATGAACGCTTTTCTCTTCCTGGAATTCTGCCGCCGCAGGCCAGGGTGCTGACGGACAAGCTTGCAATGAGAAAACATTTTCAGGAACACTCTCTTCTGCAGCCAGCCTTTATTTCTGGAGAGGGTGATCTCGAATCTTTTTTCAGGGACTATCCATCTATCCATGGTTATGTCATCAAGCCGGTCCGCAATATGGGAGCGCGCGGCGTGCTGCGAATCGAACACCGGCAGCAGCTTTCCTATGCTCGCGAATATGCAGCACGCTACGACAAGGCAGGAAGAACCATTCTGGAGCACTTTATTCCAGCGCACGAAATTTCTGTGGATGCTCTGGTATTCAATGGTCGCGTTTTCTTAACGGGCGTTGCCGATAGAATCATAGAAATCAAAGACAATCATTATTTTATTGAAAACGGACATTCCATACCAACTGCCCTTCCGGCGGATATTCACAGAGAGTTGCTTACTCTCATGCAGAAAGCAGCAGACAGCCTGAGCGGAACTAACCCTTACACGGGAGCCCTCAAGGGGGATATACGTTATACAGACAAAGGCGAGCTGATTATTGGTGAAATCGCTGGCAGGCTTTCCGGTGGCTTCATGAGCACACACACCTATCCGGAGGCAACCGCGATTGATTTAATGACGCTCTTTATTGAATTGCTCGAGGGCAAAGAGCCAGACATCCCGGAATCTTCCAGACAGTACAGCAAGGTTTCTATTGAGAGATCGTTCACGCCGGAACCTGGACTCCTCGAATCTCTGCTCATTCCCCCCGCTCCCGCTGAGGAGGTTTACCGCCATATCTCTGGTAAAGCCGGTGACCTCATAGAACCGGTCCGCAGCAATGTAGGCAAACTATCGCACTTTGTTTTTACGGCTGACACACTGGCCGCTGCTGAAAAAGTCTGGAAGAACTTTCTTTCTGGTATAGAATATAAGACGACACTTCCCCATATTTCGGAGAGAGAGATTACTTCCCTTGCCCGGAATCGCTTTAACAAAGAAGCCTGTCGGGTATGCAAAATCTGCGATGGTAAAAATTGCGCCTCCGGAATTCCGGGAATGGGAGGCGCCGGCGGCATGTCTTCTTTTCGCGACAATCTGGAATCTCTGTCACAATTCAAAATATTACCCCGATTCCTGATTGGAGACAAAACTTTTAGGAACACTGCTCCGTTGAGAAATCTTTTTGGCCATTCGCCAAGCCTCCCCATACTCATTGCTCCTATCACCGGTGGAGCGACCAATATGGCGGGCTCTATTACGGAATGGGAGTATGCAATGGCCGTTGTATCGGCAGCCGAAAAAGCGGGCAGCTTGGCTCTGCTTGGCGAGGGCGCGGCGCCGGATAAATTTCACACGGCTCTTTCTGCTCTTAAACTTAAGCCAAATGGATTTCCCGTTTTTAAACCCAGATCTGACGAGGCGGCATTAGAAGAGAGAATGGAGGCAGTTCGCCAATCGGATATTTCCGCGTGGGGTATGGACATTGATGCGGTTGGCATTGCCACAATGAACCGCCGCAACCTGGCAACGCAGCGCAAATCTGCTGCACAGCTTTCCCGCTATGCAGATCTTTCTGGCAGGCCTTTTTTTCTCAAGGGAATATTAACGATAGAGGATGCTGCGCTTGCCGCCGATTCAGGAGCGGGCGCTGTCATCGTGAGCAACCACGGCGGGCGCATTTTTGACGGGGCTCCCGGAGCGGCTCGCGTTCTCGAAGGGATTGCTACCTATTTAAACAAACACCATCCCCAGGTGCGAATTCTTGCCGACGGAGGAGTTCGCAGTGGTGCTGATGTATTTCGGATGCTGGCTCTCGGCGCTGAATATGTTCTCGTCGGAAGGCCTGTTGCTATTGCTGCCGTTGCCGCCGAAGAGGCCGGCGTTATTTCACTGCTTCGCCAATACCATGGCGAGCTTACGCACATTATGGCGGTGAATGGGTTGACTCACTATTCCGAAATCACGAAGGATATGCTCTTGCGTACTTAAGCTCTCTCTAAAAAAATTCCATCGTTGAGCGTTTTGCATGCGGCTTACGCATTTACCCTGCGACCGCCAAACGTGATCTGATCCACCGAATAGTACACTCAAAGCACAATGAAAGGGTTTAACTGTAAGGGTATAATGCGCCGATAATAGAGACTGGAAACCACAAAAGTCTATGCAAAAACTTTTTCTCAGCCTTTTTTTTTCAGCCAGTGTTCTCGCTGTGCAGAGCGTGCCCGATGAAGAGGCAGGAATCGTTAATGTCTCCGAATTAAATTCTCCGGATACAGAGTACACGCCATTCATCATGCCAGATGAGAGCCGCATTTTCTTTCAATCCAATCGCGCTGGATCGATTGGATTTTCGGGTAATTTTGATATATGGATGAGTATGAACCGCTCACCCGAAACTCCTCTTCCCGCCTTTGACCGTCCAATCAATTTGGGACCACCAATTAATACGCCCGGATTCGAGGGAATGCCAGCCGTCCGTGAAATCGGCTTTGAAAGCTGGGAAATTATTTTTGCATCCACGGCAGACGATGAAACACAGCGCACAGGACCTGGAGAGACAAATTTGTATCGTTCCTTATACAGAAATGGGATATGGTCTGCTCCCGAACCATTGACAGAAATCAATACTCCGTTTCACGACAGAATGCCCACTATAAGCGTCGATGGCAGCATGCTCTATTTTTCCTCCAACCGGCCAGGTAGCTACGGCAGCGACGATATCTGGTATTCCCGTTTTGATCCCGTAAAACAACAGTGGAGCGAACCGGTCAATGCGGGCAGTTCCATTAACAGTGTCGCTTCCGAAGTTTCGCCTTCCCTGCATACAGACGGAATCACTCTGTATTTTTCTTCCAACCGAAAGGGGGGGGTTGGATCTTACGACATGTACTATACGCAAAATACATCCCCGACTATCAACTTTCCGGAATATAAACCGGCAGCGAATCTTGGCGTTCCCTTTAACAGCCCCCAGGACGATGAGTACCCGTCTATCAGCCGAAGCGGAGATATTTTTTATTTTTCATCTAATAGAAAAGGCGGAAAAGGTTCTTTAGATATATATCGCGCTAATGTACCACATTACGCCAAACCATTTGTTATATTAACGCTGAAGGGATTTGTGAGGGAAGCGGGTTCCGACCGTGGTCTCGAATCGACTATTGAAATTACTGGTGCCGGCCACGCGTACAGAATTGCCAGCAAGCCTGCTTCGGGAGATTACAGTTTACAGCTCCACAATAATCTTCTCTATAAAATTGTCGTTTCTTCACCGGGATTTGAAAGCCAGGAGACCTATCTCGACCTGCGCCGAAACAATGTTCCTGGAACTGTTACGCGCAATTTTTCACTGCTGCGCGACAGCGTGGTTGCTTCGAGCATGGAGATTGTTGTATTTTATGAAAACGAAAAGGGAGAACTGCTTCAACCAAACGCCGTATACCAGATCCTTCCCGCTTCCATGAGCGAAAAAATTCTACCATTTCAATCTAAACGTGGAATTATCCGGCTGGAAAATCTTCCTCGCGATAAAGAGCAAATTCACGAGTTCCTGCGCCTGAGCAGGTTAACGCTGAATGCCTCACTGCCAGGATACGAAAATGTACAGTACAGCAACGATCTGTTTGAAATCTTTGAAAACTCGCAGGGTGTATTGCCGCGAGCAGAAATTCATCTGCTGATGGAAAGCACAGTCTCCGCGACAGAACAAAAAAACAAGCAGAAAGAAATAGAGCTGGAAATTACTCCCGGTGGAGAAATACTCGCCTCATTCTATTTTCCGCACAACATAGGAAACAGACTTTCCAATGGAAGTGCTGATAAAGTAAAAACTCTCGTGGCCATGCTTAAAGAAAAAAAGGAATCCATACTGGTACAGGGCCACACAGATTCTACGGGATCCGAAAAACGGAACGAAACATTGTCTCGCAGCCGCGCTGAGTATATCCGCAAACTGCTGATTGCCAATGGGCTTTCTGCGGACAAAATTAAGACAGAATGGTTTGCTGCCCGCAGACCGGCAGTAGAGGAAAAAGATGACGCCAGCCGCGCAAAAAACAGGCGGGTAGAAATAAGACTTTTCAATCCATAAATTAATACCTTCAAAAAGTAGGAAAATATGATTACAAATCGCGCTGAATTTGAACTCACGAACCAGCACCTGGTAATGCCGGGAGACTTAAATCCAAACCACACCATATTTGGCGGCGTGCTGCTCGCGTGGTTAGACGTTGACGCTTATCTCTACTCCGTCAGTATTACCAGCTATACTTCCATGGTGACTGTTGGAATGGACAAGGTAAAATTTAGATCGCCGGCGCATGCAGGGGAGATTGTTCGAATCTACTGCCGCGTAAAAAAAACAGGGCGCAGCACAATAACCGTGGAGGCGCGCGCTACGGTCAGCTCGCCAAATGAAGACAAATCTCGCGTTGTAATCGATTGTGAAATAACGTATGTAGCCATAGATGAATCAGGAAAACCTAAATCCATTTTTTCTCAAAGCTAAATCAACGCGGGTAGAGCGTTTTTATCCTTAAAACGCAGTAGACAGGGAAAAGCGCAGGCGCGAAAACTTCTGAGCAACGGATTGAATCTCTTCGTCGCCAATCCGGTTATTATATTTTAGTGTCTGCGAATACGCAGAATAAATGGAACCCGCATAAAACCCGGAAGAAAACGTGGTAAATAAAATGCTCTGGGTAGTGTTCGCATTCACAAAGCCTTCGTATGCCAGATAGCCAGTTGCTCCCACAATACTCAGGGCAACAAAGGCATTGTCCCACTCCCCTAAATACATGTGGCCGGCTCCGGGAAACAAGACAGCCAGCGTGGTTGCCAGAAATTTATTTTTCGGCTTTTTCTTATCAGCCGCGCGGCTCTTATCCATGGCCAGTTTAGCAAATTCCTTGAACTCTTTAGAAGATGAATTCTTTTCGAGAGGAACCAGAATATCGAGAGCCTGCGAAAACTTTTTGTGGCGTATATCGCTCATGGCTGCATAAACGATATACTCCTCGCGGTTCGCTGCAGCGGATGGATCCTCCGAAAGCTCTCGAAATAAGCGACTGGCATTCACGTATTCACCGCTGTCAAAATATGTCAGAGCCAGAAAATTATGCGATAGAAAACTCAGGCGGGGATCTGGATCAATCGTTAAAGGGATCAAATAATCTTTTGCATTCGCAAAACGCCCACCATAATAATACATCCGGCCAATCTGGAAATGCACCCAGTTGTTTTTTTCGTACTCCGGAAAATAATACAGCACGCGACGGTATTCTGTAATGGCGCGATAAAAGTCTCCGCTGTCTGCAAGATGATCCGCAAAATGCAGATGCGTACGTGGATCGTCCCAGTCAATGGCAGAAAGGCTAACCGTAAAAAACAACAAACTAACGCGCAGGGAGCGGATCATAAAAGGACTCCTTATGCGTTGACCTCCGACTTGCATTGCAATCACAAGTTGGAACAGGATCATAAAAGTGCTCCTTTTGCCCCGGATGACAGCGCATCAGGCGGTCCGAAGCCATGAGCGCCCCCTGGATAACACCATATTCGTTTACGGCATCCATGGCATAGACCGAGCAACTCGGATAGTAATGGCAGCTCTGGCCATCCATCTCACTGATATACTGTTTGTAAAAGCGAAACCAGAAAGACAGCAGCGAGTTCTCTTTCACGTCCTCATGCTCGCTGTGGATTTGCAGCACTTCCTGCGTTACGGGATAATCCCGGGAAATGCTCCAGGGATCTTCGGCGAACAGGAATCCAGAAAACAGAAAAAAAGAGACAAGGCGAATAATCAAAAGGGTACCTCTATTTATTTAAAATTTTGAAAAAATTTACAATTACATTTTTATTTATCCAGCAAGCTGAACCTAAAGATGTAATCTTTAGAGGTTCCAATATTCTTACGGCAGGTAGGGGATCTCAAACGCCAGACCCAGATACGCCTCCTTAGAAATCCGTTTATCAAAAATAAGATTATTGCGCGTGTTGTCAAACTCGGAGCCGCCGGAACGGTTAAACCTGTCCGATGAAGCGGGATTCCCAATCCAGTGGTGGTTTTCATAACCGATCGTTACATAGGTATAGGGCAGCACGAACAAGTCCAGACCCGTATCGTACACGTGCTCTTCCTGGTTATAGCCATCCTCTTTTGTCACGCGCGCTACCGTTCCAATAAAATTCCAGTAGTAGTGGAGACGCAGGCGTACCAAGTCGTGCAGTTGGACATATTGCCGCCACACAATGGCATAATAGCCTATCGTGTTATCGTCGTGATTGGAAAGGAGCCTTTTGGGATCGGCATAATCAGAGTACGTTGCGGCCCGCATGCTGAAACCAAGCGAAGTATCCCACCAGCGGAACTTTTCGCCAAAGTTCATGAGCAGATTGACGGGCGTTACGTGAAAGTAATTATTCATGTAGAACATAAACACGAGAGACGCATTGGTTCCATAAATTTCCGTATCGGCGTATTCAATTCCGTCCACATCTCCATTGAGAACATAGCCCGAGGGCAACAGATATTCGTTTTTCCATTTTTCGAGATGAACCGTTTTATTGGTGCCGTCGCTGTCGCGCACATTGTACACTTCGGGAGGATTGCCAAACCACTTATAGCCGGTTTCTATATCAATATAAATTCCACGGTTAGAGCGATAGTACGTAAAGCCGGGCTTATATGCCCCGGAACTGCGACCCGGAGCATGGAACAGGTTTTCATCTCTTCCCATGCGCACGGCAATATCGATTCCATATATGGGCCAGGGGATGGGGGTAGAATAGCTGCGCGTGCGGCTTTCGTCTCCACTGTAATAATACGAGTTATTGTAATCATACAAACCACCCGTCGCCCGCAGGGTTACGGTTCCGCGCAAAGGGCTCTCGCCAGATTGTATATCGCGGAGCTCTGCTTCTTCTATACGATTGTCTTCGGCGTGGGCCGTTGGCAGCGACAGCATCAGAATGGCTGTGAATAAGAATAATTTTTTCATGGCGTTCCTCATTCTGGTGTCCAGGTGACTATATTGGAGTGAACCTTCTGGCTCACATAATCCTTTTCGTTATAGCGGTACGTAATTTCCATTTCTAATACATACGAGGTCTGTGACGTTGCTTCTGTAATAGAGACCTCGCCATCGTAGGGGGCTTTTTCAGAGAGGGTGCTTGCCGTTTCCCAGCCTGTTAAAGCCTGCTGGCTGGTTACATTGTCTATATCAGCAGAGTTTGGTGCCTCGGCTTTAGTTAAAAGCTCTATCCCGTTAAAGGAGGCCACTTTATCTTCCTCGATCTCTTTGCCGTCATAGGTAAGAGCACTCCACGCTATCGTGGAATTCGATCCCGCCATGTTCGGCTGCGAAAGCACGATGCGGAATTTACCATCGTCGTAAATGCTGTCGACAGGATTCGTATGGGCGTACTCAATCTCATCCTGGAAACAACCGGTTACTATAAGCGGTAACAGCAAAAGCGGCAGAATTTTTGTCATACGCATTGTTACCATGTGGGCCTCAAATTTTCCATCATCATTTTCTGAAAAAAGGAAAGCTGTCTGTTATACTTAAATTTCGATTTGCTGAAATATGCCTTGTGAACATTGTCCAACAGTTCATCGGCGCGCTCCCTGTCCTCAAAGGCATCCCAGACGGAATATGCCCAGGTCATGGCACCAATCACGTACATGGTGCGGGCCACTTCCTGGTGTTCCCGCATAATGCGGTATTTTTGCTCAGCATCCTGCGTGCTCGTTGCGTTGGCATAGTCGGTTTTTGCTTTCTCAAACTGGTTCTGCCGCGCAAGCCCGTAACCCAAAGAGCCATACGTGACGAGAGACATGGTAATCCCGCCAAAGTAGTTTCTGTTAAAAACCTGCCCCCAGCCAGAAATTACCATGGAGCGGATACAGGCAGCCTCTGCCGTTTTCATGATTTCCTGGGCAAAAAAGTCTAGGTCAAAAAAACTTACCGTTACAATGGAGTCCACGACGGCAACGTGGTACGGGTGAAAGCTTTCCTCGCCTTTCTCATCGCCCAGATAGTTTACAGAGATAATCTTTTCCTTATCGATAATCTTGGCATAAACTTCGTCTGCCACAGAATCACTCACGAACTCCCCATCTTTCGATTCAGACAGGTAATGGCGGAAACTGGTCGTAGACCGCACTAACGCTTTTTCGCGCGCATCGCGCAGAGCATTCTGCACAGCTATTTCTTTAGATCTACCCTTTCCAATTCCGTCCGTCACGCGGACTTCTTTTTTGCGGGTATAGAAATCTTCCTCTACTCCGGTTACCACCTGCTGGGCAAACAATGAGAAGCTTGTAACAAGAAGAATTACAAATACAATGCGGTTCATTCTCCCCTCCATAAACGGTAAATGGGCATTTCAAACAGAACAAAGTCTATTTTCATTCCCCTTTCGGTGCGTGGAACGTACTGAAACGTGGGCTCAAACTGGTAAGCCTGGGCAAGATTTTTTAAACCCTGTTTGCCAAGATACCGCGACGTGCTGGCCTCAGAAACGTTAAAGCTCCAGAAAATGATGGCCGGAACCTGAAAATTCCAGAAATCCTCACTGGTGGCTTCTCTGTTGGCCGACGTCTCTATAGCCTGGATAAAAAATCCGTAAAACGTCCAGAATGTAACCCCATACAAAATACCCGTCGTATGCTGATTATTATACACCTGCCCCCAGCCGGGAAACGCCATCGCGCGCAGCGTGGCACCGGCACCGGTTTTAGAATAGTCTTCCATAAATCGAGGGATGTCTAAATACTCCACGAGAACGTCTGCCTTCACTTCTGTGACGAGATCATTATTATCATAGGCATAAGGATAAAAGAATTTGTAATTCAATACCTGGAGATCTATCACCTGAAGATGGGCCTCGGATTTAATCCACGTTTCGCTGAGAACGGAATCCTGGCTCTCCGAATAGCTCGAAAGTTTTCTCTCTCCGAGCCGGGAGGCTTCTTTCATGCTGGCCTCTACAGCCGCATTGAAAGACTCCACGGGATCTCTCTCCGTGCTTTCGCCATGGCCGGTTACGACGACGCGAAATGTGTTCGTATATTGGCCGGCAAACAAGGCCGCCGGCAAAAACAGAAGGATGAGAATGAGGGCTGTACTTTTTTTCATGGAATTCCCCTTATTCTGTTGGAGCTATAATGTAGCCGATCTGGTACTCCCTTTCCCAGTTCGATTGGCCTGGATGGCCTATAAACGTTGCGCCAGCAGTAAATCCGTAAAACTGAAGACCACTCGTTAAATACAGACCCCACGGATCGTATTGCGTGGGCGAGAGCTTCATCGTCATGCCACCACCATAATACACTTTCATCCAGAAAGGCAGATAACTGCGAAAGCGAATTCCCGGATTGGTACCGAACACCCAGTTTGTCTTTCCGGGATACGCCGAATCGCGCCAGTTTTTCTCTGGCTGGGCCTCTATGTCGGCGTAATAGTACAGGAATTTGTGACCCGTCCACTGCCAGTTGAGGTCCTGGTTCACATATACCCCGGCGCCCAGTCCCAGGCTTTCAAAATAGGAAACATCGTCCCGCCGGTCTACTCCACGACTATTTACGCTGGTATAAAAATACGGGAGAATTTTTTCGGCCTTGCGGTGGAATTCTGTCGGCTGCCCAATTTTGGGATCTTTCACGACGTCGTTCGATCCCATACAACCAAAAGAGAGCAGAACGAGTGATAATAGTGCAGTGCGTTTCATGCAAACTCCTTAGTCATCAAAGGTAAATTTAATCCCCACGGACATGGAGGGTCCAACCGGATAACTGTATTCATCGGCGTTGTTGTACAGGCGCCGAAAGTTGTAAAAAATCCGCCAGTCTTCATCCCAGAAAAAATCGACACCGGCCGTATAATGAAATACATAGGCTCCCGGAAAAAGGGGCATGATTCCCGTGCCCACGTACATACTCAGTTTATCGGAGCGGATAAAATGGAAATAGCCAGAGAAGGCAAGATACCAGAGTTTGTAATCACTCTCTATCCATTTATATCCGAGATCTTCCTCTGTTTCTTCCGTACCCTTCAACATTTTAGTAGCAAAGAAGGTCTCTACCTCGGCATCAAAGCGGCGGTTCGATGTGAAAAAACCGAATCCATAAAAGTTGGTCAATTCCGTATTCATGTATTCCATTTTTACGCCGGTAAATTCGTGCGCATGCAGGACCAAAGGAGCCAATGCAAGGAACAGAACAAACAGCCATTTATGCAAATTTTTCATTACAGAATTCCTCCGTCAGCTTCCAGTACCAAGTCGAGCAGCGTCCCTGCCTGTAGAGCAAAATCAGCTCTTATTTCCGCAGCAAGCTCATCAATGTTATCTATATAATCCGTCCGTTCTGATATGGCAGAAATTCTCTGGTCACCCGCCTTGTGATAGACGAGCTTGACAGTGATTTCGTTCGTCCTCTGGTTTACAATGACAGAACCGAGAACAATGAGGCTGGTTCCGTGAAATGTATTCAAACGATTGAGATACGCCACATCGGATTCGGAAGATTCTTTTTGGGGTTGCGGAAGCTTATAGCGCAGGGCTGATACATTTTTGATGAATTTAGATTTCTCTATGTATTCTACCACGGGATCCCGCAGCTCGCGGCGGTAATCGTTGTCATAGACATCGCTCGATGCAAATTCAATCGCGAAAGGGAAATAGGCTACCACTTTCTTTTTAAAGACGGGTTCTACCGGCTCTTCGGTTTCGCCTTCCTGGTCTGCAATTTCTTCCTCTGTCAAGGTAACCACTTCTGTCTCTTCTTCTTCGGTATACTCATCCGAGTCCACCTGAAGGTCGCCAGAGGCAATGGTTTCAATGGCGTCCGTTATGATTTCTCCGACCGGGTATTCCCGCATAAAGCGGTACCGCGAAGTGTAACGGTCTGGCATGGCAATCACTACCCTGTCGTGGGCCAGGCAGCTCGAACCCCGGCGCAGTCTCTCAAAGCTCTGGTGTATGGCAAAGGAGTGATATATCTCTCCCTTGATATCAAATCCATCCGGCATGCGGATTTCTCCGGCATATTCCAGAGACATTTTGGAACAGTTAATGGAGTCGCCCACGCCAAATCCAAATGTCGTGGCGCGGTAGGTATGGGGTTCTCCCGTGAGGACAACGCCCCCGCGAAGGGCCAGAAAATACAATGGCCATACTTCCATTCCATAGCGAAATTCCGTAGCCGAGCCGGTGGGCATGGCAATGTCCAGATTGAACATGGCGCGGTGGCTGTAGTAAATAGATGCACCCAGCACTACCTCGTTCTGGTATGCGTCGTAAAGTTCTTTATTAAACTTGAAGACGGGATGCAGGTTGCGCACCGCAAGGCCACCCGAAACTCTTGGGAAAAAGGTAAAAATGCCGCGCAGGTCAGAGAGGTCGTAATCCCCAATCAGACCGAGATCGATAAAAACGCCACGCTCTCCGGAAATGTCGTAATCGCCATCTTCCTGAAAATGAGAAGCAAAATAATTAATGTTCATACCGCCATACAGATAGTGGCGGAAAAGAGGCGCCCCATAGCCAAGCCCTGCATAATGGGCCATATTATTTTTGTCGGGGTGGCTGGGAATTCCGCTCTCGGTGACGTGGTTGTCGCGGACATAATAATTGGTATAGCGAAAGCCAAGACTCCCGTAAGGAAGAGGTGCGCCAAACAGAAAAGAACCGTTCAGAGTATCTGCTTCGCTCGTATGAAAATCGAGACCGTATTCAAAATATCCCTGTCGGCCCAGACCGGCGGGATTGTAACGCAAAGCAGAGAGATCGTCCGATCTGCCCACTGTCGCACCGGCCATTCCGAGTGTGCGCGTACCGAGAGGCTGCTGCAAAAGATAATCGGCGGTAAGATACGGAACAGTGGAGCCCGGAGCAGGTTGATAGGCATACGCTGCCGACATCCAGACTATTCCTGCGAGAATCAATATGCGTTTCATTCGTTCTCCTGTTACTGAGCGCTTAGCACACAAGACAATCTGAAAAGGGCAGCAGGTTGACAAGGTTTTTTTTACGGTTTTTATGAAGAAGATGGAACTCGACATCCATGCGGCGGGTCATTATCCTGCCCCCAAACAAATCTGTAAAAATTCCACGCTCACAGTCTCCCGTTTACCGGTTTCGAGAAGCTGAATCTTCCTTTGATAAACAACTTCTTCTTCCTGTTTCTGGTGGACGGTGCGGGTAATGGCAGAAGCCATTTTGTCTTCCCCATACCACCGCGACTTGCCTTTCTGGAGCATCAGCTTTTCGTCGAGTTCTTCGGCGCGAATCTGATGAGCGGAGTCCTTTTCCTGTTTCAGCATTTCTACCCCTTTATGAACGCGAGCCTTCAGACGAAAAAGCTCATCGTTCACCCGGCGGGATAAAAAGGAAAGAGCAGACTCGGCAATCGTCGCAATTTCTTTTTCTCCAAATAAAGACGCAACAGCGTTACGAATTTTATGGCTCAAAGCCGGCTCCAGAAAATTCCAGCTTCCATTTACATCCCTGCCAATCAGATAATATCTCCTGTACTCGCGATCGAGAAAAATGCGGGTTTGGACGGTTGCAATGGCGGTAAGACCTTCTGGACAAACGGCCTGCACGACAGGCATCCCCTTCCCTGTCTCCATTACAGCAGTAATCATGGAATCCACCAGAGAATGTCCTAACGCAAGATACTCGGCGTTTTCATGTCGCGACAATTCTTCGTGGGAAAACACTGCAATTTTTTCTTCGCTTCCCTTTTTATATTTCATGATGGGACCCTCAAAGCGACATTCTTTTCCGGCGGTCCGCGAATACGACTTAAAAATACTTGCCAACAGTTTTTCTCCCCGCTCTGTTTCACGAATCACGCCCTTCCCTCCGGCAGAGCGAAACATCTGGAGATCAAAATTCATGACTTCGGGGGATAGCAGTTTATCGATTTGTCGAATATTTCTGCGCGCAAGATCCAGAGACATTTCTATTTCTCTTTCTAAATCTTGTTTAGATTTTGTGTTATTGATAAACGATTCAAAGTTGTCCGCAAAATTAAATTCGTCTTCGAGAATTCCAAGCAGCGTGTCTGACTCTCCGAGGGCATCCTCAAAGATTTTTATTTTGGTTTCGAGAACTTCGAGCACGCGCTCTGCCACGGTATCCTTTGTAGCGAAATTGATAATGTGGACATCGCGCTTTTGTCCAAACCGGTGCACGCGACCAATGCGCTGTTCAATTTTGAGTGGCGACCAGGGAAGATCGTAATTAATGAGAACGCTTGCAATCTGGAGATTGCGCCCTTCCCCACCAGCCTCTGTGAGAATTAGAATTTCTACATCTTCGTAAAATTCTGCAATCGCTTTTTCTTTTTCGCGGGCCCCCATGGCTCCGTGGAACACGCGAACAGAATATCGGGAAGACAATTCCCGTTCCAGAAATTCCATCGTGGAGCGGAACTGGGTAAATATCAGGAATTTTTTATGCCCTTTTTTACCCAGATCAGAAAGGGTTTTATTGAGCATAAGAAATTTCTGTTCCGATTCAATTCGTAAACCGGCCTCGATCAGTCGGGTCAGAGATAATATCTCTGCGCGCACTTCCTTGGGATCGAACACTCCGTCCTCATTGGCATCTAAGAACGCTTCTTCTGCTTCTTCCAGCTCGCGGCGGGTTTCTTCGTCGAGATCTTCCAGCCAGCCCGTGGTTACTTCTCTGTTTAACACAGGGTAGAAATAAGACTTTTCCAGCCTTTCTTTTCTTCTCCGCAATGCGCGCAGCAATGCCTCGGCAGAAGAGTCGAGAAGCTTCTGGAACGTGATCATCACAAATCCGCGCAGCTTTTGTCCTTCTGCCATCGCGCGGTTGTATTCCTGTCGAACATAATCTGTCACACGGTCATAAAAATGGCGTTCCGCAGGCGAGAGCGTGAGCTTTACCGTTTTGGCAAATCGGCGCGTAAAACCACCCACGTCCACCTTGCGGCGGCGTATCACTACGGGTGCAATCTGCTTCTGGATTTCAATATCGCCCGCACCAAACCGCGAAACAAAGGTATGAACGGGCCCAAGAATATCGGGATCGAGAAGAGAAATGAGATAGTACAGCTCCTCAATTTTTCCACGAAAGGGAGTGGCAGAAAGCAGAAGAAAAGCGCGCGAACGGCGGGAGAGTAACTCGGCAAATTTCCACGCTTTGGTGACGCGGGAAACTTCTCGGCGCAGGCGGTGGGCTTCGTCAAATACGACGACATCCCATTCGCGATCGCGAAACAAATGCTCGTACCGTTCGTCTTTAGCGAGATCGACAGAGATGAGAATTTTTTTCGTCCTGCGGAACAAATCGGGTGAGCGGCGCAACGTATCGCCTGTTACCACCTCAAAGTGTTCGTTAAATTTAATCCGCAGCTCCGCCTGCCACTGGTATAATAAAGGGGAGGGAACAGCAATCAGAACCGATTCAAACGAATGCTTTAAGATAAGCTCCTTTATAATGAGGCCTGCTTCAATCGTTTTGCCAAGTCCTACCTCGTCCGCAATCAAAAAGCGCGGGCGCACGGACTCCACGACGCGAACGGCTGCTTCTACCTGGTGGGGCAGCAGCATGGTGCGCGAAACCGTGACCGCAGTGAGCGGATTGGAATAGTACTGGTGCAGCAGATGCCACACCTGGTGGAGCAATCCAATCCACCGTTCTGCATCCGCAGACTGTCCGGGCAAGGGGAGCGGCAGCGAAACCGTCCACCCGGCAGCATCTGGATTTTGTCCCGGCAGGAGAGTGCCTTCTGTAAATTTCCAGACAGTTTTTTCAGAGGATGGGAACGGATTGCTTTCAAACGCAAACGCAGTCTGGGAATTGTGGGTCATGGATGAGACATAATGAAACCCGGAAATCCGGTGTAAAGCGAAAGAGCCCTGCGCGGTATGCAACCCAGAGACATTTTTGACAGATTTTTAGGGGATTTTGCTTGAGAAGTAAAGTCCCTTTCCCAATGTTGAAGTGTAAAATCCAAATAAAAGGCGAAAGGGATAAGGAATAGGCAACATAGCGACATTCTTCCTGCTGTTTTGCACATA
>DYKF01000222.1 GCA_020722745.1 Caldithrix sp. | reverse complement strand
GAGACATAATCCGGCATTTTTGTTATCTACCCAACGATGTGGTATGAGACATAATGCAGGGGCGCGTGCGGCGTGTTTGGTAGATACTAAAACCTGTGAGTATGAGACATAATCCGGCGGTTTGTTATCTACCCAACGATGTGGTATGAGACATAATCCGGCATTTTTGTTATCTACCCAACGGAGTTGGTATGAGACATAATCCGGCATTTTTGTTATCTACCCAACGGAATGGGTATGAGACATAATTACTTGTCTCGTGCAGGGCTTGCCATGAAATGAGGGAAAACGAAGCTTAGGACGGTAGGCCGGCTATTATTTTAGAGACAAAGGATACGTATTCAAAAATACTAATAGATCAGTGGCCACTCTGGCAAAAAAAATATTCCATCTCGATACGTCCGCTTCGCGGACCCTCGATGTGAACTTAGCGTAATGCCCCGCGCGGGAGCGCATTCCCCACACTTCGCGAAAGCGCAATAAATTTAAAATTTTTTCAAAATTTTGAAAAAATAGAGGATCTCGTCATTCAGCAGAGATTCCGACGGCGTGGTGCAATGGGCACCCTTTTTTAGTTTGCACGCAGCCTCCATAAATAAAAATGAAGCAAATGAAAAAGCGAAGAATCGGAAAAAGTGGAATTGTCGTGTCAGAAATAGGACTCGGGACCATGACCTTTGGTTCAAGCTGTGAGGAAGCGGAATCGTTTCGCATCATGGATTACGCTCTTGATCACGGAATTGACTTTTTTGATACGGCAGAGATTTATCCTGTCCCGCCGCGCGAAGCGTATGTGCACCGCACCGAAGAATGGATTGGTAAGTGGCTTAAAGGAAAGTCAAGGGACAAAATAATTCTTGCTAGCAAAGTGGCTGGGCCTGGCCACGGCTGGTTTATGCCGCCTGTGCGCTCTGGTAAGACCTCTCTCGACCGCTACCATATTCGCACAGCCATCGAGGGTTCGCTGCGCCGCCTGGGCACCGACTACATTGATTTGTACCAGATCCACTGGCCCGACCCCTCGCATGAATATTCTGACACGCTCGACGCTCTCGAGGAACTTAAGAAAGATGGAAAAATTCGCATTGCAGGGACTTCTAACGATACCGCTTACGGATTGACTAAAAGTCTCTGGACGGCTGAAAAGCGCGGGACTTTGCGTTTTGAATCGATTCAAAATAATTACAGTATTTTAAATCGTCGTTATGAGGACGAATTGGCTTTTGTCTCAAAAAAAGAGGAAGTGTCTTTGCTCGCGTATTCTCCTCTCGCTGGCGGCGTTGCGACTGGGAAGTACAATACGGGTCGCCCCGAAAATGCTCGTTTTACAAAGTATTTATCGGACGATGGTGAGCGGCAGCGCAAAATGGCGCATCGCTTCTTAAACGATAAAACTCTCGAGACAGTTCGCCAATTGATGCCTTTGGCGGATGAGCTTGGCGTGAGTGTTGGAGTTTTGTCTCTTGCTTGGAGTCGCCAGAATGCATTTACCGCATCCACTCTGGTTGGGGCAAACTCTATTCAGCAGCTTTCGGAGATGATTCCTGCCGCCTCACTTGAAATTCCATTTGCCATCTTGAAAAAGATAGATGAAATAACAAATTCTGTTTTGTATCCAATGGGTTGATTATGCTGCGAGACGAAGTATTTGCCCGCCCAGGCGTGGGTTCCTCCGATTTTAATTTCAGCCGCGAAGTGAGCGAGGTCTTTGAAGACATGCTCGATCGCTCAGTTCCATTTTACCGCGAGATTGTGCGCATGGTGGCAGAGATGGCTAAGACCTTCTATCTGCCCGGTTCTGTTTTTTATGATCTCGGCTCTTCTACCGGCAATGTGCTCGAAGCGTTTTCGCAGGTTATGGGAGATAGTCCCTTTGAGTATGCCGGCATCGATAATTCCCCCGCCATGATAGAAAAATCCCGTGGTCGCGATTTTGGATTAAAGGTTGGCCAGTCTGCGCGGTTTCTTGAAAAAGATATTCTTGACTGCCATTACAGCGATGCTTCGGTTATTTTTGCGGGCTTTACATTTCAGTTTGTTAGACCCATGTTGCGCACGCCACTTGTCGAGAAACTGTTCGATGCCCTCAAGCCTGGTGGAGTCCTGATTCTTGCCGAAAAAGTTTTGGAGGAAGATTCTCTTTTTTCCCGCCTGTTTGTAGAATATTACTATGACTTTAAGCGCCGCAATGGATATTCGGATCTCGAGATTTCTCAAAAGCGGGAAAGCCTTGAAAATGTACTTATACCGTATCGTTTAGATGAAAACCGGGAGCTGCTTCGAAAGGCCGGATTCTCCCGGCAGTCTGTATTTTTTAAGTGGTATAATTTTAGTGGCATTTTGGCCATAAAAGAAGATGGATAAGTTTCTTTCTCTGTCAGGTCGCTTTCGGGAGGTTCCCGACTCTATTGCCAGAAGCCTTGCTGCTGCGGATGCCAATGCCCGCTCCCAGCTGCAATCCCGTTTTCGGGAGGCTGTGCAGTCTCTCCCTTCTGTTCAAGTCAGCTGCCGGGATTATTCTGGCGCCGAAGTCACTATAGGTTGTCCTGAAGATATTACGGATAATCAAAAACAAAGTATAATGTCTTCGCTCTACGCGTTTCAGCCCTGGAGAAAGGGACCGTTTCGTCTTTTTGGAATAGATATAGACGCAGAATGGCACAGCGATTTTAAGTGGGATAGAGTTTTGCCGATGCTTCCATCTCTGGAAGGAAAAATTCTTGGGGACATTGGCGCAAATAACGGGTATTTTGTTTTTCGCGCATTGCACCATCGTCCCGCTGCCGTGTTTGCCCTGGATCCCGTTCCCCGTTTTTATTATATGTTTGATCTCTTAAACTATTTTGCGGGAGAAGAGAATGCGGCCTTTGGAATGCTTGGCTGGCAGAGCCTTTTTGACCTTCCTGCTTTTTTTGACGTGCTTTTTCTCATGGGAATTGTGTACCACCACAGATCCCCCCTCGATGTACTCGATGCTGTCTATGCGGCCTTAAAGCCGGGCGGTGTTGCCATTATTGAGAGCATGGGTATTCCGGGAAATTCAGGGGTAGCCCTGTTTCCTGCCGGGAAATATGCAGGCGGAAGTGGAATGTACTTTTTGCCCGATTCCGTGACGCTGCAAAGATGGTTAAAGCGGTCTAAATTCAGGGAAATTGAGCCTTTTTATTCGGCACCCCTTTCCACGGATGAACAGCGCAGAACGCACTGGGCCCCGGTTGATTCTCTTGCCGAATTTCTCGATCCATTCGATTCGTCCAAAACGATTGAAGGCTATCCGGCCCCGTGGCGGCATTACTTTAGAGTGGTGAAATAATTCGGAACAGGCATGACAGTTTGTTGAAAATTTCCCATCGTGGACTTTTACACTTTGCGGGTAGGGCCACAACGGCCTTAATCATGTTTTCTTGATTGACTTCTCTGAATACGGGGTACATTCCGGGGATATACTGAATAATACAGACAGGAAGAACATTAGAAAGCAAATTGAAAAAATATATAGATCCAATATTTCTCAAATTATTCTGTTTGGCTCGCGGGTGAGAGGGGATGCTCGCGTTGACAGCGATGTCGATGTCATGCTCATTCTGAAAAAAGGATTGTCTCGCGAAGAGCATCTCAGCCTTGCACATTCCGCCAGAATGAGCCTGGCTCTCGCGGGATATGATGTAGATCTATTGATAAAGAATGAAGAACAGATTCCCCTGTTGCGGCGGGTGCCGGGTACAGCAGTGTTTCACGCTCTCATGGAAGGGGTCGTTCTTTGATTGACTTTTTAAAGTTCCCTTAATGGTTTTTCTTGCTGGTTAAAAAAGGCTGTGCAAAATCTGTTAAGTAAGCTCTGAAAAAGTTTGCCTTCCCCTCGATGCTTCGACAGGCTCAGCACAAGTACGCCATTGCCTTGCAATGGCACTCGGGGCAGGCTCGCTCGCTTCGCGTTCAGAGCTTACTTCCGGTACATGGACCCCTCGGCTGCGCTCGGGGTAAATTCACCGGCATTTTGCAAAGAAAAC
>DYKF01000221.1 GCA_020722745.1 Caldithrix sp. | reverse complement strand
CCACGGAGGGACTTTTTGCCTGCGGCTCGTTGCACGTTCAGAGGTTACTTAAAAATAGCTCAAAATTGCGGCTAACTCCCGCAAAGCAGCAAGGCCATTGCCGCGCGGACGAAATTCAATCGCACGCGGGTTTTCTGGGGAAAGAGCAAAGCGCTTGTCGCTGCTGAGCAGTTCTCCAAGCGAATCTCCCGAAACTTTTACTTTGGGTCCGGCAATGAATTGTACAGATGTATCGCGAATGTCAATTTTTTCCAGACCAATGCGGCTGCCCAGGCTGCGAATTTCTTCGAGAAAAAACATTCCCTGAACCATCTCTGGCAACTCGCCAAAGCGGTCTTCAAGTTCCTCGCGAACACGCCGCAAATCTTCAGCAGAATGAGACGAAACCATTTTTTTGTAGAATTCCATTTTCTGGCGGGTATCAGGAATATAATCATCGGGAAAGTAGAAACTGAACGGAGAAGTTACCAGAGTTTCCTGTTCTTCGCTTTTTTCCGTACCGCGCAGTGTATCAATTCTTTCATTGAGCATCTGCACGTATAACTCAAATCCAACGTCGAGAATTTCGCCACTTTGTTCGCGGCCAAGAAGATTGCCCGCACCGCGAATTTCAAGATCGCGCATGGCAATTTTAAAACCTGCGCCAAGTTCATCATAATCCTGAAGTGTGTTCAATCTCTTCTGGGCAACTTCTGTGAGATATCCTGCAAAAGGATAAAAAAAGTATGCATAGGCCTGCCTGTCGGATCGGCCCACTCGCCCCTTGATCTGGTATAATTGTGAGAGCCCAAATTTTTGAGCATTCATTACGATAAGAGTATTGACATTGGGTATATCTATACCCGATTCAATGATGGTAGTGCTCACAAGAACATCAAAGCGATGATGGTGAAAATCGAGCATGATGTTTTCTATTTCTTCCTCGCCCATTTGTCCATGCAGAATTCCAACGGATAATCTGGGATTCATGCTTCGAATGCGACCAGCCTGCCCCTCTATGGTTTTTACTTCATTGTGCAGAATATATATCTGGCCTTGCCTGTCATACTCGCGGTTTATGGCCTGCCGCAAGACTTCATTATTTTCTTCTAACACGTAGGTTTCAATTTTCTGTCGATTGCGCGGCGGAGTTTCAATGAGAGACAAATCACGAATTCCAACCAGAGACATGTGAAGCGTTCTGGGAATTGGCGTTGCAGTCATGGTAAGCGTATCGATATTTGCCCTCATTTTCCGGATCGTCTCTTTATGAGAAACCCCAAATCTCTGTTCTTCGTCTACAACCAGAAGTCCCAGATTCTTAAACTTAAAGGCCGGAGAAAGCAAAGCATGCGTCCCAATAACGACATCCAGCTTACCCTGCTCAATGCGATGGCTGATTGCCGTTACCTCTGCGCCAGTCCTGAATCGACTCACATAATCAACAGAAATGGGATAGCCCTTAAAGCGTTCCTGAAAAGTATTAAAATGCTGAAATGCAAGAATTGTCGTGGGACATAATACGGCAACCTGCTTGCCAGCCATGACAGCCTTAAAGGCAGCGCGCACTGCCACCTCGGTTTTTCCAAATCCTACGTCGCCGCAAACGAGTCTGTCCATTGGCCTTTCGGATTCCATATCTTTTTTTATGTCGTTTACGGCGGCTATCTGGTGATCCGTTTCTTCGTACGGAAAGGCTGCCTCAAATTCTTCCTGAAAAGAAGAATCGGCTGGAAAAGAATACCCTCTGGATTTTTCACGCCTCGCATAAATCTCGATAAGTTCTTCCGCCAAAGAATCAACACTTTTTGATGCTTTTTCTTTTGTCTTCTGCCAGGACGATTTTTTGCCAAGATAATCGAGATGCCGCGTTTCCGCTGAACCAATATAACGATGGACCAGATTCAACTGTTCCAGAGGTACATAAAGTTTGTCTCCCCCTGCGTAAGCAAGTTCCAGAAAATCCCTCTCGGTTCCTGCGGCCTGCATTCGCTTAAGACGTACAAACTTGCCTATTCCGTAATTGACGTGGACGACGAGATCGCCTTCGTTTAAGTCCACAAACGATTCGATAATCTGCGTCGTACTCTTACTGATTTTGCCAGCGCGAACCTGCTTGCCAAACAATTCTCTCTCAGTTAAAAATAGACCCGTCTTCCATTCAAAACCAGAATGAAACGAAGAGAGAAGATAGCGAATATTGAGAGCACTTAAATCATAAGAAGAGAGAATATGTTCTATTCTCTCCAGCTGCATCGTGGTTGCGGCAGAAATAAATATGTCTTTCTTTTTTGAGGCATTTGCCAGCAGAGAATCGGCCAGCATGGAAATTCTGCCCCTGTGCGCTGTCGGCTGCTGCAGTGACAAATTGATATCGTCAAGGGTTACTGGAACCGGGGAGAACGTAAGGCGGGGAATCAATTTCTCTACCGTTTTTTCTGCATCGAGAAAAAGAGCATCGGGCGGCAGCAAAAAGCGGCTGTTATTTTTTTCGAACAGAAATTCTCGTTCTCCGTTTAAGGAATTTCCTCTGGCTGCCACGGAACCCGGATCGTACAGAACAAAAAGAGAATCGCCAGCATAATCGAGTAGAGAACCTGCCGGCAGAGCGAGAGGAAACAAATCCCACATGCCGCCGGGATCAATGCCGTGAATCAGGGGAGGAAGTTCCTGACCAGGCCGAGATTGCGCTGCAATTTCGTTCTGAAGCTTTCCAAAATCTTCCCCCGAAAACGCGAGATCGCGCCTGGGCGTTAGAAGCACGTTGTCTAAACTTTCGAGAGACTTCTGCGATAGAGGATCAAAATGGCGAATGGAGTCAATTTCGTCGCCAAAAAAATCCAGACGCACAGGATTAAACAGAGATGGAAGATACATGTCCAGCAGAGAACCCTTGCGCGAGAAGTCGCCCGGCTTTTCCGCTATCTCCGTGCGCGCATAACCAAAGCGAACAAGGTAAGAAACTATTGTCTCAATATTGAGGCGATCCCCAACAGACAGCCGCAGGGAAGACTCGCGAAATAAATCAGAAGAAACCGTCTTCTGGGTAAGTCCTTCGAGAGAAGTAACGACAATGGGGCCCCTGCCTTCTACCAGTGCAGCTAACGTGCGCGCGCGATACCCTTCCTTTTCACTTTGGGCATGGCTGTAGTTGAAAGGAAGATTTCCAAATGAGGGAAAAAATTCAGGCCTCACAGATGGCAGCAGTTCCAAAAGAATCAGACTCAGTTCCTGATAGAAATTCTCTGCGATTTTATCGTTTGAGAAAACAAAGAGAATTCTCTTTTTTTCCTTTATCTGTTCCAGAGAAGCTGCCAGAATCCAGGGAAGCACAGAAGCAGAGACCCCAGAATACGATTTTCCCGCCTGAAAACTGAATTCGGACAAAGACAATTCTTTTTGAAGAAAACCTGCGATTTCTTCAAATGACTTTTTAGTTGGATGCATACGGACTCCTGTAATAAGTTCTCTGGTATTCTCTGGAAGACTGCTCTATCCATCCTTTTGCAAGTCCCTGGCGAATGGCTTCGTAAACGACAATGGCTACCGCATTGGATAAATTGAGCGAGCGCACGGGCCCCCACATGGGAATTTTGACAACATGTTCACAGCGGGAAAGCAGTGACGGTGGAAGCCCCTGCGTCTCGTTCCCAAACAGAAGAATATCGTTGGGTTGAAACATAAAATCTGAGTACTGGACGGGAGCTTCTTTGGAGACTGCGACAATGCGCGAGCCTCCTCTGCTTTCGTAAAAATCCCGAAAGCGCTGGTGAAGGTGCAGATCGAGATATTTCCAGTGATCGAGACCGGCCCTAACGAGATCTTTCTGCTCCAGAGAAAAAGCGGGTTTTCCTACGATGTGCAAAGCTGCCTGCACGGCCACAGCAAGCCTCGAAATGTTCCCCGTGTTCGGCGGAATCTGCGGCTTATAGAGAGCAATAGCCGGTATCATTTTTTTACAAAGCGCGAGCCAGAAACAGGGCGTCAAGGAGGCCTTTTGTTGACAAGCAACCCAGAGAGATATCTGACAGATTTTTAGGGGATTTTG
>DYKF01000220.1 GCA_020722745.1 Caldithrix sp. | reverse complement strand
TGGCAATGTGACATAATGCGGGTTTTTTTGTTATCTACCAAGCCTTTGGCAATGTGACATAATGCGGGTTTTTTTGTTATCTACCAAGCCTTTGGCAATGTGACATAATGCGGGTTTTTTTGTTATCTACCAAGCATGGCAATGTGACATAATGCGGGTTTTTTTGTTATCTACCAAGCATGGCAATGTGACATAATGCGGGTTTTTTTGTTATCTACCAAGCATGGCAATGTGACATAATGCGGGTTTTTTTGTTATCTACCAAGCATGGCAATGTGACATAATGTGGGTAATGGCGCGAAAATATGCTTGAGCCCTCGATACACCATTGCCGCGCAATGGCACCCGGGGTAAACTGCCCGGTGGCACCTACTCAGGGTAAGCTTATCCGCTGCACGGGCTACTCAGGAGGACAAACCTATATGTTGGGAATCTCTACAAATTCATTTTGTACGCTTCCCACGCACAGTATATAAGGAAATATTTTTTGTTTTAAAAATTAGAAACTCCCATCAAAATTTTTTCGCAAAAATGATAACTTTCGCAATTTCAAACACATTACTACTAAAGATACTATATTGAAAGCGGAGAGAATTATTTACGAAGCGGATTTGCCGCTGTCGACCAAAACGGATCTACTAACGTTACTGACGATTTTTGCTGGACTGAAAGATAAGAGTATTGCAAGCGAGTTGTTAAAGCGCAGGAGGGACATTATGATACAGTCACCGGCTTACGAATGGATTGAAGCAGAAGGCTTTGAAAAGGGCATGCAGCAGGGCGAGTTGCACGCAAAGCTTGCTACCGCCCGCAATATGCTGGCAGAAAAAGCTGAGCTTTCTTTCGTTCTTCGCGTCACTGCTTTATCCGAAGAGCAGTTGCGCGAGCATGGGGTTTAAGGGAAACTACGTTCCCCTTAAACCCCTTCCTAACGCAATGTACCCCCTCGTTGGATAATTAGATGCGCTCCCCTGTGGCGACCCATTACGTTTTTTTTGGCTCGTTGCCCTGCCTCCTTCGACAGGCTCAGGACAGGCGGGTAGGGCCTCACCTTTATTTTTTGCATTTTTCTGACGAAATATCCTGGTTATTTTGCTAATTAGCTAAATATCTATTGACTTTTTATTTCGCTTGTCAACAGTATCCTGCAGTACGTCATTTAACGAATTACAGGAATAACTATGAGACTTAAGAGTATATGGACCGCGTTACTTTTTCTTTTGGCCGGTGGCCTTTTTGCCCAGGGTGTTGGATCTGTCTCTGGCCGCGTGCTGGACGAGGAGACAGGCGAGGAGATGATTGGCGTTACCGTGATTGTGGACGGTGCCCAGCTTTATGCCGTTACCTCTATTGATGGTTCTTATTTTATACCCAATGTTCCTGCTGGTTCCCAGCGCTTAAAGTTCCAGATGGCCGGGTATAAAACCAGCCAAGGTTCTGTGACCGTGAAGCCTGGTGCCAACGTTGCTTTTAACACGACCATGGGTTACCAGACCTTTGACACCGTGGTGGTAACGGCCAAGCGGGTGAGCAATACCGATGCCGCGCTTCTCACCAAGATGAAGAAGTCTGCTGCTGCACAGGATGCCATTTCTTCTGAGCAGATTGCCAAAAGCCCGGACTCTGATGCGGCGGATGCTGCCAAGCGCGTGACGGGGGTTTCTATTATGGGTGGCAAATACCTGTTTGTGCGCGGCCTTTCCGAGCGCTATTCTACCATTGCTGTGAACGACTCTCCGGTGCCGTCTCCCCTGCCTTCGCGCAAGGTTGTACCATTGGATATTTTTCCCGTTGCCCTGCTGGACAACATGATTATCGCGAAGACGTATTTGCCAAACATGCCGGGGGACTTTGGCGGCGGTTCTGTGCAGCTCAATACCAAAGACTTTCCAGAAGAGGAAGAAATGAAGCTGTCGATTGGCATGGGCGGCAATTCCGAGACAACGGGCAAGGATTTTCGTTCCGTAAACGGCAGTGCCCTGGACTGGATGGGCTGGGGTGCCGGTGAAAGAGCTCTGCCTTCCACATTTCCAGCAAAAAAGGAAATTTCGAGCGGATATTACAGTAATGAACAGCGCATTGCCTTTGCCAACGATATGCGCAATTCTTATTCTGGTAAAATGATTAGCGCCATGCCCTCTGCTTCGCTGGCATTCAACTATGGAAACACCTTTCGCATGGAGAATAACCAGCAGATAGGTTTTCTGGGGTCTTTTTCCCAGAAAAACAGTTACCAGAATCTAAACGACGCAATTTATCGCGTGTACGATACAGGTGGCACCAAAGTAGACCAGGTTTACGATGAATCCGTGTATTCCACCGGCATGACTGCCCAGCTTGCAGTTGCCTACCGGATGAGCAACGCACACCAGTTTAAGTACAATACCTTTTATACGCACCAGTCCGAAAACACGGCAAAATTGCGCCATGGGTATCTATCTTTAGGAAAGTCAACCGGAACCGAGTACAATTCTCTTTACGAAGAAACCGGACTGTGGTTTAACCAGGCTGCGGGAGAGCACTCTTTCCACATGCTCACAGACGACACGCAACTACGGTGGCGCACAGCCTATTCCCTCGTGACGCGCGACCAGCCCGATACGAGCAATGCATTGTACAATGCTACTGGAAGCATAGACAGCACGCGTCCCATCACGAAGTATTTTAATAATCACTTTGAACACACCATGCAGGCCGCTGCAGAGCTGGAGCAACCGTTTAAGCAATGGTGGGGATTAAAGAGCAAGCTGCAGCTTGGAAACGACTACCAATACAAGTTTCGCGCCAACGAAGGCCGTCGTTTTCAACTGGTATTCAGCGATACATTTAGTATCGATAATGGCTCTGCTCTTCCCGAAGATGTCGTCCAAGCCAACAAGGACAATCTGATGGTCAATGAAATCACCGGAACAGACCAGAGTACGGGCTTGGATTCTTACGATGCCACGTTGTTTGTAAACGGAAGCTATGGCATGGTAGACATGCCGCTGTTTAGAATGCTGCGCTTTGTGGCCGGTGCCCGTGCCGAAACCTGGAAGCAGACTGTAGCGGCTTACTCTGTGATTTCACCGGACAAACGCTATATTACCGCTATTAATGGACTCGATATTCTTCCCTCTGCCAATTTAATCCTTACCCCCATTGACAAAATGAATGTGCGCCTGGGTTATTCTAAAACCCTGAACCGGCCAGAGTTTATTGAAATGGGCTACCTTGCCTATTACGACGATGCTGGTACCGGGTTCATCATTAAAGGAAATCCGGAGCTGGAAAAAGCAGATATAGACAATGCCGATCTGCGCATTGAGTTTTTCCCTGCGGCTGCCGAGCTGATTGCCGTATCCGGCTTTTACAAGCGAATCCAAAACCCCATAGAAGCCACCATAAACGTGGCAGACGACCCTACCTATACCTACGCCAACCAGAACAAGGCCGAACTCTATGGTGCCGAATTTGAATGGCGGCAGAGCTATGGTTTTATCCACAAGGCAATAGAAGGCGTGAGCACGTCTATCAATTATACCTATCTCTATTCCAAACTGGAGCTCAATCCAGACTTAGGTAGCGCAGAGACAGAAGCCAGGCGCCCGCTGCAGGGAATGTCTCCCTACCTGCTCAACGCAGGGCTCTATTACGACCTGAGCGCCACGGGAACCGATTTTGCTCTGCTCTACAATCTGTTTGGTCCGCGCATTGTGTTTGTGGGGGTAAACGGTCTGGAACCCACGTACGAGGAGCCCTACCACCAGCTGGATTTTACCGTGGCACAAAAAGTGATGAAGAACGGAAAATTGAAGCTGGCCATTGGCAACCTGTTAGACGAAACCGTGGAGCAGTATTTGGGCGATGACAGCGAAAGAAAACTGACTCTGCGCTACAAAAAGGGAACGAGCTATTCTGTGGGTTACACCCACACTTTGTAACGGCCTAATATTTATTAGGATAAAAATTTTTTAGGAGATTCAAATGAAGATAAATTGGAAAATACTGTTTCCTTTAGCGATTGCCAGCGCCTTTGTATTTACGGCCTGCGGTAGCAACGAGGAACCAA
>DYKF01000219.1 GCA_020722745.1 Caldithrix sp. | reverse complement strand
CGCTTGCCCCATACGTATTACCGCGGCTGCTGGCACGTAATTAGCCGGGGCTTCAAACTGGTACCGTCATCTATTCTTCCCAGTCTACCGAGGTTTACAACCCGAAAGCCTTCATCCCTCACGCGGCGTCGCTGCGTCAGGCTCTCGCCCATTGCGCAAGATTCTTAACTGCTGCCTCCCGTAGGAGTCTGGCCCGTGTCTCAGTGCCAGTGTGGCCGATCATCCTCTCAGACCGGCTACCCGTCGTTGCCTTGGTAAGCCATTACCTCACCAACAAGCTGATGGGACGCAGGACCACCCCTCAGCGGAAATCCTTTAACCCGTAGGTACTATGGGGTATTAGCGCCCGTTTCCAGACGTTGTCCCCCTCTGAAGGATAGGTCCCTGCGAATTACTCACCCGTGCGCCACTCGTCACCCGAAGTGCTACCGTTCGACTTGCATGTTTAAAACGCGCCGCCAGCGTTCGTTCTGAGCCAGGATCAAACTCTCCATTATAGAACACACAATTAAGTGTGTCATAAAGGCAAAGCTATCAAGCTCTATCTAAAAAATGTGGTTTACCACAATACTGCATGCTGTCTGTTTTTCAAAAAACAATCTGTCAAATTTAACTCTGCAAACCTCTGTAAGCAAAGACCGTTAACCACTTCCAAAACTCCACTCAGGCCGTCAAACACTTTTTTATGTTAAACTCCCGATTCCCTGAAAAATCCTACAAAAAGTTTCGCAAGAAAACCTATGAAACCCCTCTCTGACCCCAACCCAAAAGCCAGAACCAAATAACACTCCATAGTGCCGAGAATCCCTCAAAAAAGGTAAAAAGAAAATTAGTCAAATAAAATAAGCCCGCCGGCGTCCTGCTCTTCCGGGGCGCAAGCACCCAAGTACCATCGGCGATGCAGAGCTTAACTTCCGTGTTCGGGATGGGAACGGGTGGATCCTCTGCTCTAAAACCAGCGGGCAAATAAGTACAAATACAGGTAATGGGTTACTTTTGGCAGTAACCATCTTCGCCTTCCACTCTTGAAAAGCGCTCAGAGATATTTTTCTCAAAAACCTGTTGATCGAACTTCTTGCCTTCAAAGTCCTCTTTAAACATATAGAGAACATTGCTCGGCAAAACCTCTTCCCGCACTTCCCTGTACGGGTAAGCATAGAGCTTCACAGAGTCCTTCTCTGTGCTGCTTGCATACAGGCAAACAATGTCCCCTTTTGGAAGACTCTTGCCATTGCCGATATCAATATCGGTGTTTGCTTTATATACCCCAATCAAATCTTGATTCAGGGCGTCAAGCTGTTTTTCTTTAACAAACTTCTCTGAGCAACCGGCAAGCAGTGTTGCGACTGTTGCCCATATAGCTGCCGAAGATCTGTGCATGACCAAAATAGAAATTGGAATGAAAAAAAAGCAAGCTTTTTTAAAGAAAATGAAAAAACAAACACATTATAAAGTATTATGGTACCATCAATATTATCACTTGGTTACCACGCGTACCGGGTTATACCTGTGACCGTGGAAGTTCACCTGCTCCCAGGAACGCTGGGCATGCAGATCATTGGTCTTGCCGATTCGGCTCTAAAGGAGAGCCGAGAGAGGATACGTTCTGCCCTGTTGAACAGTGGCTATTCTTTTCCCGTTAAGCAGATTACGGTGAATCTGCTGCCTGCCGACATTAAGAAAGAAGGTGGCCAGCTTGAACTCGCCGTTCTCACTGGGATTCTTGTCGCCAATGGAGAGATCTCCCCCGGGATTCTCGAGAACCATATTTTTCTGGGCTCGCTGTCCTTGGATGGCTCTGTGCGGGACACGCCGCGCCTGGTAAGCGCCCTGCTGCACGCTGCAAAATACGAAAAGCGTATAGCCGTGATTCCTGCCGAGGCTGCCGACATGGCCGCCGGAATACCTGGCCTGCGCTTTAGAACCTTGCAGGCGGTTGAAGAGCTCCCCCGCCTGAATGAGCTGGAAATTTTTACTGGCAAAGAACAACCCGTACCGCTCACGGGAACGGAAATAACTTTTGACCAGCTTCTTGGAATGGAACGAGAAAAAAAAGCTCTGGCGCTGGCCGTCGCAGGAAGGCACCATGCGCTCATCATGGGAGAGCCTGGAACCGGTAAAACTGCGCTCATCACGGCGGCTTCCAGTCTGGCGCCTCCGCTCACGACGAAGGAAAAGCTCGAATCCAGCGAGTTTTATTCTCTGGCAGAAAACTCCACTTTCCTCATTCAAGCGGCACCTTTTCGCTCTCCTCATCACACTTCTTCAGATGCTGCTGTTATTGGTGGCGGAGCAAAACCGCGCCCTGGTGAGGTGACACTGGCGCATAACGGTTTTTTGTTTCTGGACGAGCTGATACAGTTTCAGACGCGCACTCTGCAGGCCCTCCGCGAACCCCTTGAAAATCGGATTGTTCACATTGCGCGCGCCCAGGAAAAGGTGACCTACCCGGCTGATTTTACACTGCTGGCGGCATCGAACCCCTGCCAATGCGGCAATCTTTTTTCCAGGAGCGCGACATGCTCTTGCTCTCCTACCAAACAAATGTCTGGCCTGAATAAAATTTCCGGACCCTTTCTGGACAGAATTTCTATTGAGCTTGACGTTCAAAAGCAACCTGTCTTGCAGCCCGCCTCCAAGTCGCACACCTGGTATCGCGAGAAAGTGCTGGAAGTTGACGAGAGAATACGCAGCCGCAACGGAAAGCGGGGAAACAATTCTTTGAATCGTGCCCAGCTGATGGAGCAATTGCGCGGTCGCACAGAACACAAGCTTTTAGAAGATTTGTCTCAGTACTTTTCGCTGAGCCAGCGAGGGCAGATTGGTACGATGCAGGTAGCTCGCACTCTGGCCGACTGGAACAGAAAGGATACAATCGGAGAGGAATGTCTGGAAGAGGCGTTTCAATACCGGAGCATTAGACTACTCATCCGGTCTGTATTTTCACGGGCAGCCTGAAAAAAAACGAGTTCGCAATGGTAATCGGCGAACTCGTTTACTTGACGGGAGTCTCTATTTTTTCAAAATTTTGAAAAAAAAATTTAATTAATACATTGCGCAAGGAAAGTGCAAAAAAATAATTTTTAGAGGTTCTCTGATGAAATTAGCCGAGGCGAACGATCTTGCGATCTGGCTTGTTAAACTGCGCTTCCATCTCTACATAGTGCTGCTGCAACAGGGAAAGAACCTCGTTGATATCGCCGACATGTGTCAGAACGGGAAGGAAATGCTGCTTCATCATGCGCACATTTCCACCGTAACCGCCGCCGACCGTGAGCTGCACATTGGCCCCCGTTAGAAGACTGAAAATAGTCTGCCCCTTGCTCGCGTGGTGTCCATCGTGGTGGTGGTGATGCTCGCCGCCGTCATGGTGGTGTTGTCCAAAAGTAGGGTTTTCTATGGACTGCTTAAATGTGATAGCTTCGGGAGAAATTTCGTAGACATTCCAAAAAGAAGCCGCTCCAAAATGCCCTTCGAAGATTGTTTCCGGTGTTTCTATGGCAACTGCTGCTGTTAAACTCATGATTGTTTCCTTTTTCTATGTTTTTTTAATGTCTGAAAAAATCTTTCTGTGTATTCTTTCAGAGATTACCTTCCAAGGGGAAGCCCCTTATGGACATAGCAACAAAGCGGGAATATTTGACAAGCAATTTAACGGAGTCTTCTAATGCAACCCAGAAGATATCTGACAGATTTTTAGGGGATTTTGCTTGAAAAGTAAAGTCCCTTTCAGGTTTTGCGCTGCAAAATTTAAACACAAGGAGAAAGGGACATGGAATAGGCAACATAGCGACATTTGTCCAGTTGCCGCGCGGCACATAGCTGTATGCAGGGATTTTACTACCATTTTTATGTTCTCCCGCAGAGAGCCTGCATTGCTGCGCCTAACTGGCGCGGCTGTTATAAATAGCTTGACGTCGCGTCGCCGCGAGTTAGTGTTGTTGCATGGTTTTGCGGGGATTACCAGTGCACAAAGGCGTAGCCGGGCGGAAGTGGCCCCTGCCAGAGCCGCTCAAAGGGGCAAATTTCGTATTTCAGGTGGTATTTTAGTC
>DYKF01000218.1 GCA_020722745.1 Caldithrix sp. | reverse complement strand
ACTTTTTTATAAATACATGCATTTTTATTGACGGCCCTAAACGGTTTTTGTACATTGCCGTAAACAATATTGAGATTTATTCTCATTCGCATTAAATCGAGGAAAGCATGAATACATATTTTCAAAATCCAAGCATCCGTATAATGGGATTTCTTCTGGTTTCCCTGGTATTTTTATCCAATCCTGTGTGGTCACAGAAAGATCCATCACCAAAGATGTCTGTCACCCAAGGGAAACCGGATGAAACGGCCTATTATCTGCCAGAGGTGGTTGTTACAGGATACAAACCTTCGGAAAAACATTCTAAGCCTTACGTGGAAGATACTGTATCGGCCGGAGAGCTGGAAGATTCTCAGCCAGGCAAAATTTCGGATGCGTTAGACAAGCTCCCGTCCGTAGCCAACGTCGGAAGTGGATATTTTGCATCGCCCTCTATTAGAGGTATGTCTCGCAGACGAACCCTGGTTTTGGTGAACGGGGAACGATTGGATACTATGAGGAACTTGGGGGTCTCTGCATCGCATATATCTCCCTTGGGGGTTCGAGAAGTTTCCGTTCTCCGTGGTCCATTTTCTACCATTTATGGAAGCGATGCAATGGGAGGGATTATTAATATCATTACGAAATCCCCGGAGCTTTCCCAGAAAAAAATGTATGACGTAAGTTTTAATTCAGCATATTTCGGCAATGGAAACGGGGTTACCACAGGTCTTGCCGCTGCTATTGGGACGGATACGCTAAATTATTCTTTTGTGGGAAGTTTTCGCGACCAAGGAAATACGCAGAACCCCGGAGGAGAAGTCGCATATTCCGGCTACACCGATTATAATCTTACAAATTCTGTGTTCTGGAAATTTACCCCGTCTCAATCTGTGAAAGTCTCCGCCTCCTATGCTCGTGGATTGGACGTGGGTAATCCGACAGGAGAATCCACAAAAACGGGTACCCATCCGGAAGAGCTCAACCAGTCGCTCACAGTCAAATACCTGAACCAGATAGATGGAGTGTTGTTGAAGGATTTTCAAGTTCGCCTGTCATTGAAACAAATGCACGATACAATACAGGTTACGAATCAGAATATTGCGAAGAACGCAAAAGCCAAAGTTTTTAATGAGACATTCATTGGCCCTATGCTCGATTATCAAATTTATCAGGAGCTCCAGCTTGGATCGTTTGCGGGTTTGCTTTTAGGTTTTAGTGGCTACTACCAATCCGATGTGTCCATTAAAGGACATAAAAAAGTTTATGAATTAAGTTCTGGTGCCTTCAAAAAAGATTTTGGGGTTGTGGATTTTGTTTCTGACGGAGAGGCTCTCGATGCTGGAATTTTTGCAGAAATGAATGCTAAAATTTCGGAAAGATTGAATATTGGAGCAGGGCTTCGTTATGATTATTTTCTGATTGAGGCAGCATGGCAGACGGAAGAAGCTCCTGATATTGGTTTGCTGTCCCAAAAGTATCCCAAGGAAAAAACGCAACTGGATGCGTTGAGTTACCATGTAGGCGGCTCGTGGCGCTTTTGGGAAAACACCAGTACATTTTTCAATGCGGGCACAGCCTTTCGAGCACCGTCTATCAAGGATCTGTACTATTCAGGCAACACGCCTTATGGATATACTAAATCCAATCCGGATTTAATGCCGGAAGAGAGTGTGAATCTGGAAACAGGAGTAAAATATGTGAAACAAAAAATTTCTGCCTCCGCTTCAGTCTTCTACACTTTCGTTCAAAATCTGATTGCGATTCGCTGGGACGATGCCCAGGAAATTGGGACATTTGAAAATATTGGGAAGGCAGAGATTAAAGGAGTGGAAGGTTCTTTGGCTACTCCGCTTGGTTCAGGATTCTCTCTGGATTTAGGGTCTGCTTTAATGCAGGGAAGAGACATTCATTTTAACGAACCACTCGAGGATGTTCCGCCCTGGGAGGTTTTCTCCGGGCTGTCATTTGTCCACAAGCTGGATGACTTGGATTTTCGCCACCGGGTGGAAGTGAATTATTCCCATGCTGAAAACGCGGTGGTGTCCGGGGACACTCCGGCAGCCGCATTTGTCACAGTTGATTATTTTTGGGCCCTGGTATGGAAAGCAAACTATAAATTAACCCTTAGCGTTACAAATATCTTCGATGCAAAGTACCGCCCATTTCATCACCATGAGTGAGATTATGGAGCCGGGCGGAGTTTCAACGCGGGATTCCACGCGAGGTTTTAACGGATTTATAAAATATAAATCAAAAAAGCGAGATCTGAAAAAGTCTACGAGTAATTTTTTCAGATGTTAGCAAAATTAAATTACCAGGAGAGTATGTATGAAGAAAAAAATGTTACCATTAGCAGCGGCGCTAAGTGCCCTTGTGGGGCTTTCTGCCTGTGCCAACGACGATGATAAAACTGCCAGTGACCACTCCGACGCATGGGCGGATGCGTTCATCAAAAAATGGGGAAGTGGTGCTTCCACCAAATGGGGCATTAATGCCTATGCCGGCGGGGAAGGTCTGACGGCGGCCAGCGTGAAATCTCCCGATGACCATACCTATACGCTGGCGGAATACTGGAAAGGGCCGGGAAACCTGCGTTACCATGCCCAAGCCACGGACGCAAATACGGCCACCAGCTATGCCGGATTTAAATTCGGTGAGTGGACATTCACACTGACCTTCAGTGACGGCACCACCAAAACGGTGACAGACACCATTGCAGAGCCGGACGGGGATATTACCACGAACCATTCAGTGACTCAAAGCCACACAGAGGGAGAATCTAGTGTCACCATTAAATTTACGCAATCCAACGACGCCCAGCGGTACAACATCCAACTGGTCACGCAGAATGCGGAAGAGGATAAACCCTATTATGTATGCCAGTTCACCGCATGGCATAGCGATTTCACAGAATCCACAGGAAGTGGCTATGTAATTAATACCAGCGATATGAACGGTCTGAACGCGAATGCAACCTGTGGTCCAGAATCCGGATTTAAAAACAAGGCGGCACTGGTTGCCGGAGCCTCCTATTTTGCCCAAGTGGCGGCGGTACGCTTTGAAAACAGTGTGATGTCTGGCACCTTTGACTACACTACCGCAAGCCGTAACCGCCACATGGTATTTCCCGCGAAAAAGGGGACGAACGGTACCACTGGGGCCACGTGGTGAACATCATAGAAGGGAACGGATTTATAAAATATAAATCAAAATAAAATGGAGGACAAAATGAAAAAAATATTTCAATTATTCTTAAAGGGGAATAAACACATTGGACTTCTGGCCAGCGTAGTTTCCGCCCTTTTAGCGGTGGCCATCCTTCTGGTATCCTGCTCTCCGGATCAACCATCGGCGGGAGCAAAAGAAGCTTGGCCGGAGTTTTATGCCCAGGCGGGAACCATCACCGTCAAAGACCCCATGGCCTCTCTGGTGGGGAGCCTTCCCTATGGAGAAGAGGAAATCCACATTTCCCTCACAGATGTGGCTAAATACACCGGCCATGTCTGTGTGGGAGTGGCTTCCGGATTTGTCCTGACAAAAATGTCTCTGGAAAAATTGTATCCCGGAGAAGTTCCGCAGAGGGGACAGATCAAAGTTCAGGGCAATTGTGGCCATGATATTCTCGACGTGGCGTCCTATATCACCGGTGCACGGTCACAGTATGGCCGGGGCGAATTGAATCGAGACGATCTGAGCATTGACGAGAAGCTCGGAGATTGCGACCAGCAGAAGATTGTAGTTTTTGAGCGGAAGGATAACGGCAAAAAAGTAAGGGCAGTCTTTAATTCAAGCAAAATCGTTCCTCCGGAAAAGCGCAAAAAAATGGATGAAAAAATGGATGCGATCCTTGCGGGAAAAGCCAGCGAGATAGAAAAAAACATGGTGGCAAAGAATATACAAGGTAAGGTAGAACAAGTTTTGTCTGGCAAGCTGAGCGATGCCATTAGTGTAATGAAAGAATAACTCTGTTTTCCTTGTTTTGGCTTTACTACTTTGCAAACACTCGGGGTCGTCCATGGACGGCCCCTTTTTTTGAAATTAATAAGGAGATATTATGAAAACAAAAGTCGGTTTGTC
>DYKF01000217.1 GCA_020722745.1 Caldithrix sp. | reverse complement strand
GGGTTGCATAGATTCCCTTCAAATTTTGCTGGATTTTTCTACGTACTTCTTTTAATGTTTCCATGTCCCTTTCTCCTTGTTTTGGATTTTACACTTCAACATTAGGAAAGGGACTTTACTTTTCAAACAAAATCCCCTAAAAATCTGTCAGATATCTCTCTGGGTTGCATAACGCTTGCGTAAAAGGCTTGCCGCGCTGACCGATGGTCCTACCTTTGCTATTACTTCCGGCGGACGTTTAACCCCGGATTATCTATCATTCCAATTTTATACAATAATGAGACATAAAAACGTGTGGGAGGGCACATGAACGCTGTAGAGGAAAAAAACCTAATATCCATCGTAGTAAAAAAGAGAAACAGGGAAAGCGCCGGCTTTGATCTATCCAAAGTACAAAGAACCCTGAACTGGGCTGTTCGCAATCTGGCTATTGAACCAGAAGTTTTGCTCTCCGAGGCAGTTGAACAATTTTATGACGGAATTACCACCAGAGACATACAAAAAATTCTGATTAACGTTGCTCTAAAGCTTACCACCAGCGAAGAGCCCGAATGGCGCTTTGTGGCCGGGCGACTCAAAATGCTCGATATTTACAAGACTGTGAACCGTCTGCGCGGCGGGCAGTCCATTTCCTATGGAGACTACTATACCCTTGTTCGTGAATTTGTATCTCGCGGCCTGTATTCCCGTGAAATTCTCGACAAATATACTCCCGAAGAGCTCCGTGAAGCAGGCAATTTTATCGACGAAAAATATGACATGGATTTTGACTTTGCAGCCGTTAACCTGCTGCACAATCGCTACCTTATCCAGGAGGGTGAGCACATTGTGGAACTTCCCCAAGAAGCCCTGCTGTCCATGTCTCTCCTGTTAAACCAGAACGAGCCTCATAACATTCGCTTTCGCCGGGTAAAAAAAACTTATGAACAGCTTGCGCAGAGAAAAATTTCTCTCGCAACCCCTATTCTCATCAATCTGCGCCGTCCGTCTGGTAATCTTTCCAGTTGTTTTATTGTATCCGCCGACGATTATCTGGAGAGCATTTATTACGTCATAGAAACCTGCGCCTTTATCAGCAAAGAAGGTGGTGGAGTTGGAACAGACTGGTCCCGCGTGCGCGCTAAGGGCGCTTCTATCAAGGGAATTCCCAACGTTTCCGGTGGCGTTATTCCCTGGCTCAAAGTGATAAACGATACCGCCGTGGCTGTAAACCAGCAGGGGAAGCGTGCCGGCTCTATTACCGTAGCCCTCGACATCTGGCATTATGACATTGAGGAGTTTCTCGAAATCCAGACAGAAAACGGAGACCAGCGCCGCAAGGCTTTCGATTTGTTTCCGCAAATAGTCGTCCTCGACGAATTTATGCGCCGCGTAGAGAGCAACGGTGACTGGTATATGTTTGATCCCCACGAAGTCCGTTCCAAGTTTGGATACGAACTGGCCGAGCTTTGGGGAGAGAATTTTGACAAGGCGTATCTCCATCTCGAAAATCTCGTCGTCCGTACGGGCAGCGAGAATGATCTCTACCTGAATCTTCAGACCGGCCAGGAATTTTCTAAAGCGTACAATGAGTTAATTTCTACGATGGATGACAAATCGCGCGTCATTGAAATGGTTAAGAAAGTCAAGGCGCGAGATTTGATTAAGCACATCATGAAAACCCAGTTAGAGACTGGTCTGCCCTATCTCGCCTTCAAGGACGCCATCAACCGCAATAATCCCAATAAGGGCAGTGGATATATTCCCGCCGTCAACCTCTGCGTAGAATCTTACAGCAATGTTAAGCCTGCCAAAGTATACAAAGCAACTCTGGAAGACGGACAGGTTGTCCGCCGCGTAGAGGGGGGGCAAAACCACACTTGTAATTTACTCTCTCTCAACCTTGCCAATCTATTAACAGAAGAAGAGCTCGAAGAATCCAGCCGTGAAGCCGTTCGCATTCTCGACAACACGATTGAACTTACCAATCCCCCCGTTCACGAATCGTATATTCACAACCAGTTGTACCGCACCATTGGAATAGGAGCGATGGGATATGCCGACTATGTAGCCTGGAAGGGTGTTCCCTACCAGCAGTCCTCTCCTCTGGCAGACGAACTGTTTGAGAATATTGCATTCTTCACGTTTGACGAATCTGCCAACCTTGCCCGCGAGCGCGGCTCTTTTAAGGCCTTTCCTCAGTCTGACTTTGCGCAGGGAAAAATTTTAAGCCGCGACCGCGACTGGTACCGGGAAAATACAAAGAACCCGGAGCGCTGGATGCAGCTGTTCGACAAAATTGCGGAGCACGGAATGCGCAATTCCCAGTTGCTGGCTATTGCCCCTAACACCTCTACGGCAATGCTCCAGGGTGCTTCTGCCTCCGTCACCCCCGTATTTAAAAGATTCTATCTGGACAGCAACGGAAAGGGTTCTACTCCCATCGCGCCTCCCTTTCTTAAAGAGAAACGCTGGTTTTATCTCGAGTTCCGCAATATAGACCAGATGGCTTATGTCGATGTAATTGCAACGATGCAGAAATGGATCGATACGGGCATTTCCATGGAACTTATTTTTAATCTGAATCAGGAAAACATTGACGCCAAATATATTTTTGACACGATTATGCATTCCTGGAAAAAAGGCTCCAAAGCAATTTACTACGTGAGAACAATCCAGAAAGATGGTTCCATTGCAGAAAAAGAAGAATGCGACAGTTGTGCCGGATAAGGAGAAACCCATGCAGTTAAACGGAAAAGAGAAACCAGTCGGAAAGGAAGCGCATTCCTTTCACGCAAAACTACTCTTCAATCCGGAGGGTAATGATAAATTAGAAGCGCGTAAAATTATTAAGGGTAATCCAACGAACCTTTTCAATCTGAACGATGTAAAATACCAGTGGGCCAACCGCGTGTACCGCTGGATGATGGGAAATTTCTGGATTCCCGAAAAAGTGGACCTGTCGATAGATGTTCTCGATTACAACAAAATATCGCCCAGCGAAAAGCGCGCTTACGATGGCATTCTGTCTTTTCTCGTGTTTCTTGACAGCATTCAAACCAACAACATTCCGCAAATTGCAGACTATATTACAGCTCCGGAAGTAACCTTGATTCTTTCTATTCAGGATTACCAGGAAGCCATTCACTCACAGGCCTATGCTTATCTGATTGAGACCGTTGTACCCAAGGCAAATCGCGAATCTGTCTATGAATTCTGGAGAAGTGACAAAATTCTTTATGAACGAAACAAATATATTGCAGAAATATATCAGGATTTTATAGACGATTCGAACGATTATAATTTTGCGAGGGTGATTATTGCAAATTATCTTCTGGAAGGTCTGTACTTTTACAACGGTTTCATGTTTTTTTATACTTTGGCCAGCCGAAGCCTTCTATCTGGAACTGCATCCATGATTAAATATATCAACCGCGATGAATTTTCGCATTGCATTCTCTTTGAGAATGTTATCAAGAATGTGCGCGAAGAAAATCCCGGCCTTATTCAGGAAGATCTCGTTTTTGACATGTTTCGGAAAGCTGTAGATCAGGAAATTACCTGGAGCCAGTATATTATAGGAGAAGATGTGGTAGGGATTACCCATAAGACTATTACAACCTACACAAAGTGGATGGCAAATGAAAGACTTAAAGCAATCGGATTTCCCCTCCTGTACGAAGGCTACGACGAAAATCCATACAAACACCTGGACAGAATAGCTGATGTGGGCGGCGAAGGCCACGTTAAAGGAAACTTTTTTGAAGCCACCGTAACCAGCTATAACATGTCTACAGCAATTGGTGGCTGGGATACCTTTTAGGGCTTCCCATTGAATCATATTGTTGCAAACCCGGGTCAAAGCGTGTCAGGGATTCTATTTTTTTTGATAGAATCCTTTTTTTTTGAAAAAAAATCTAAAAACAAGCAAAGTTTCTCAAAAAAAAACACATTATATAACTAGGTAAGCTCTGAAAAAGGTTCAGAGCTTACTGCCGGTCCATGGACCCCTCGGCTGCGCTCGGGGTAAATTCACCGGCAAAAGGCGAAGAAAACGCACGTTTTCGCAGCAAAATGGAGATAGTCAAAATCTTGTTCAG
>DYKF01000216.1 GCA_020722745.1 Caldithrix sp. | reverse complement strand
AAGGCCAACATACCCCGTTCCGATTACTCCAATTTTATGCATAGAATCTCCTTGATTGTATTCTCCGTAAATAACTTGTTTCTACCATACGCAAGCCGATGAGAACATTCCAGAAGGGTACCATATACGGACAAGCCCAAAAGTCACTGCCGCATCTACAGATTTTCAGTTGACGCTCAAAAAAGGAGCAGATTTAACGCAATATGATTCGTTCTCTTTTGCATGCCGCCCTTATACTACTTATCCCTGCCCTCTGGGCGTCCAGCCTTACTGAAACCGAAATTGAATCCTATCGCGCAGCACTTTCTGGAAAACCAGATGAAAAACTGCGCGCCCTGGCAGAAATCGCGCGGTACGGAAAAAACGCTCTCCCCCTGCGCGAAAGTATTGAAAAACTTCTCGCAGACAAAAATGAAATAGCGCGCCAGGCTGCCATTGCTATAGGAGAGTTTGGGAATGCAGCGGAACCTTCTCTGCTTCCCCTGTACCAAAGATACATCAAAACTGGAGTTCCTCTCGTAAAACGCGATATAGCATTCAGCGTACTGGCCATTGGAAAGCCTCACGAAGGATTCGCCAGTATGTTCTTGAAAGACGCTCTTTCACCCTTTCCATTTTTGCGCAAGGCTGCCATTCTTGCTCTCGGAGTAACAACCTCTGGAGAAGACGAACGTGCATTAAATCTGCTGCGAAAAATATCCGCCGGCAGACATGCACCCGACCGCGTCTATGCAGAGGCTGCTCTGTTTGCCCTCACGGGAGACAGCAAGATTCAGCAAGACCTTTCCGCAAGACTTACCAATCCGAATTCTTTTTACAGATCCGCAGCATTAGAATCGCTTTCCCGCCTGCCTCTGCCCGAAAATCCATTTCTGTCGCAAATGGTGGAGCTGCTGCAAAAGGATCCAGATCAATACGTTCGCGCAGAAGCCGCCATAGCCATTGGTCGCATTGCCTTCCAGACACAGTATGCCCCCGCTCTGCATACTCCTCTTTTCAAGGTTCTGGAAACCGCTCTTCTGGAAGATGCCGCATACCAGGTCCGTGCCTCGGCTGCTCTCGCTCTGGGATATATTGCCCTTCCGGAAGCAAAAATTCTTCTGGAAAAGACAGCACATACAGAAAAGAACGGTCTTGTTCGGGAAAAAATTGCAGAGAGCCTGCTTTTGTTGTAGCAATGTGGTTTTTCTCGTCTGGGTATTGGTCAGTAAGCTCTGTATATCTTCGGCTCGCTCTGCCGCCCATAAAAGGCGACGAGGCGCGCATTTTCTGGGAGGTTGGTTCCTTAATATGGGACGAGCTATGGGAATTTTATGAATCCAAATCACAGGGGGCCGACACGCCCATCTCCCTCAATGAATTCATTGCCATCCACCGGGAAAGCCTTCCCTGTGCCAGACTCATCAAGATATCTGACAGCGAGTGCAAAATCAGCAAAGTGCCGCCAATACTCGCTCAGATATCTCTCTGGGTTTCACATTTTGCAACTTATTTCCGGAATTATGTCTCATACTAAGGCCTTGGGTAGATAACAAAAATAACCGCATTATGTCTCATACTAAAAGCTTTTTTAGCTACCGAGCCACAGGGCTAACCCATGCGACATAATAACTCCTGTCATTTCGATGCACCCGCTAGGCGAACACTCAACCGCGCAAAATCCCCCAAAATCTGTCAGATATCTCTCTGGGTTGCATAGAATCCTGAATAAAACCGTTTGACACCGGGCAAACCGGGAAAAGGCTGGAAGTCATGAATTTTCGCCGCGCCCTTCTTTTTTCCTTTTTTCTGACTCTGCTGCCGTCTTCTCTGTTTGCCCAGTACGAGATTGGTCATACTATCCGGCGCATACAGATTGGCGGCTGGTTTGGCCCCGTTACTCCCGTTCCCGGTACAGAATTATCCCAGATCATAAACACGAACCTGGGGGGTGGCATGTTCACCCGCTATGGCGAGGGATTCTGGACGGCAGAGATCGGTGGCGCGTACCATTACTATCCATCCGACGGGCCAGAGGCATTGCACCTGGCTCCCATCTACGGCATGGGTTTATTTGAACTACCGTTTGATCTCCCTATTAAAATGAACGCAGGGTTTGGAGGCGGGAGCGTCTATGCCAACAACGAGCCAGAGCGCACCGAAAACTGGCTCCCTTTATTTATTGCCGGGTATGAATTTTATTTTCCCGCCGGGCCCTGGGTCAATATTGGTTTGCGACTCGATTATCTTCTCGCATGGGAGCAGCATCTGAGCCCGCCAGACAATGCGCCGGCAAATTACAAAATGGTCAACGGCCATTTTTTTCAGGTAGGCCTTACTATTAATGTCAACCTTATAAGAGAATAAAAATGGACATTTTAAAGAGAAGGTTTTTTAAATCATTTTTTCCCTGCGGGGAAAAGATGATTAGGTAAGGCCATTTCCCCAGGTGGACTTACCATAAGCGGGAATTTAATACGAGAGTGAGAGGAATTACACTACTGATCAGTTTATGGAATAAAGTTCCCAATGCAAAAAATTCGCAGCAAAACGACCTTAGATCACGAATACACAAAGGATTATAAAATAATGAAAGCAACAAACTCAATACATAAAACACTAAAAAAATTGATCCTTCTGATCACAGGCCTTCTGCTGCTGAACTCCTGCACGGGAGAGGCCGTGTTCTCTCCGCTGGTCAACACGCGATTAAAGCTCATCCTGAAAGGTACATACGAATCCAATAATCCCGATGTCTTTGGAACCCTGCATGAAGACGATGGATCTTCCACGTTGCGAAGCGCATATTCAAGCTCTGCCATGGATACAACCTGGGGCGCTGTAACCAAAGACGATCTGCAATGGTATATCGACATTGCGGAAATCCGCATCTCCACGCGCACAGACGATTTCTCCGGAGACGACCCGACAGAGTACTGGTCTCTGTTTGCCCGCGACCGCATGTTAATGTGCTCCACCTATAACAGCAATAAGTCGGGAAAATATCTGGATAGTTGCAGCAAACAAAATGGTATCTCTCAACTGGCAAACTTCTTTGAAGAAGGAATTTCGTACCCAGCAACTGACCTGGGAGAAGGAACCTATAAGCAGGTGGCCATTTATTTTCGCAAGCTCATTACGTCGCCCGCATACTCCTTTGCCTCGGATGGAACCTCTGCCAATATGCAGGAGGTCAACTTTGACAACCAGCCCGTGAACGGATACAATGTTCTCTCCCTGATGCAGAATTCTCCCGGAGGAGACGGCGAGTCTCTCCTGTTTCCGCTCCACAATAATAATCTAAACCTGACCGTTACCAGCGATGGCAAACCGTACGTGATAGAAGCACGCGTTTTTTTAAAAAACCTGATGATGAAACACACGGCCAAAACTTCTTCTGGCTGGCTTTCGTTTATATCCCCCTCGGACTGGAGCGAAAACCATTTGTACGACACCGATTCTGACGCCGGAAAAGTGGGTGGCAATGTGCTCATGACAGCGCGCCTGTACTACCCGGACAATGTGGGGTCTTTGAAGATTACAGGCGCAGTAGATGCCGATTACGTAGCTGTTATGCCTGCAGGGGCCTCGTTTGATCCCCTAACCCAGTTACCATACGCGGCAACAACAGCAACAAATAAAACCATTACAAATCTACCACCCGGTACGTATGACGTATATGCGACCTGCGATTTAACCTATAAAACCTGCTCCACAGATGTTGGGGGTACCATGAACGATTGTACGGCAGAAACAGATACAGCAAATGTAGGCAAAGACGGCTTCCCTGAAAAACACGTTGCCTGCGGAACCTCTATCAACGTGACCGCTAACAACACTGCAATAGATGCAACCGCATGTGACTGCCAACCCTGACAAAAGGTTGACAGCTCCGGCAAAGGGTATAAGCAGTCGGGCTTTCGCAAATCGTTTTTTGGGGACTCTAATTTTTCAAAATTTTAAAAAATTAAATTTATGTCTTTATGTATTACGCAAGGAAGGCGTAAAAAATTAATTTTTAGGTAAGCTCTGAAAAAGGTTCAGAGCTTACTTCCGGTACATGGACCCTTCGACTGCGCTCAGGGTAAATTCACCGGCAAAAGGCGAAGAAAACAGCAGTTTTCGCAGCGTTTTGGA
>DYKF01000215.1 GCA_020722745.1 Caldithrix sp. | reverse complement strand
GCCGCCTTTGCCGAAGTGGTTATCGCCAAAATCAGGGCGGGGGCGATTGACGCAAAAGAAATCACAACCAACAGTTTCCTTGCCTTCCAAGGGACAATTGACAATCTGCTGGTTAAAACCGGTTTAGTCTCCCCTTCCATCAAAACAGCCGATATCTCCCCCCTTGACAATGAAAAAGACATCGCCGTCAAAGTCGGAAACACAGACGAGAAAGGAAAACTAAGCATCCAAAACCCGCAAGGCGAAGAAGTCGCATCTGTCAACTCAGAAGGACAAATAGAAAGCCAAAGCCTAAATACCAACGAAGCTTCAGTTTCAGGCGAGCTGAAAAGCGACAGTTTAGCCGTTGACAACAATGCCACCGTTTCAGGCGAGCTCACCGCCGGCAAACTAAACACCAGTGAAGTAACTGCGCAAAAAATTTATGCAGATCAGATTGTGGCGAAAGATGGGACTATTTTTGACATAAGCGCCGCCAATTTGGGCGGCGTGACAATGGAGCAAATTGAAGCCCTTCTAAGGGAAGCAGAAACAGACCAAAGACTACTACAAATGGCATCAGACTGGAACATTGAGACCGCAAGCCAGTCTGCAAAACTTGCCAATATTGAAACTGCCAACATCCAAAACCTGTTTGTGACAAACTCTGCCGCTTTTGCTTCCCTTTCCGTTTCAAACTCTTTTGCGCTGGGCACTGATTTTGTAATTTCAAACAACACCGACAACTCTGTCTCCATAAACACCCTCTCGGCGCCCCTTTCTATTCAATCGCTTGCCTTGGCGCCGGTTGAGATAATGGCAGGAAAATTAAGAATTGAGACAAACGGCGATGTTTATATTCAAGGCAATTTGTATGTGGCGGGAAATGTTGAGTCGCAAGGCCTGACCGTCAGGACAGGGTCGGACCCTGTCCAAGCTGCGGCAACAATTTCGGCAAGCGGCTCGGCAGAATTCAAAGAAGTAACATCGGATAAACTGGTTATTGCCAACGCCGAGATTGCCACAGACTCCGCGCAGCTTGTGGACGGCAGAATCACAACAAACGCCACAACAGGAAGCGCCATAATCCCGGCAGGCAGAGAAGAAATAGAAATACTCTCCCCTGCTATTACTGGAAACACACTAATCTACATTACCCCAACTTCAGACACCAAAAATTATGTGCTTTATGTCAAAGCCAAAGAAGAAGGAAGAGCGGTTGTCGGCTTCAACCGCCCGCTTGACATTGATGTTTCGTTTAACTGGTGGGTGGTGGAGACAAAATAGGACGAATATGACAGATAGGACTAATAGGACTAGGACAGATAGGACGGATAGGACTTATAGGACAGGGTTGATTCCTCCTCACGGAGGATACAGAAATTTACTTTCCTACCAAATGGCAACCGTGGTTTACGACCTAACCCAAATTTTTTGCAACACCTATAGGACTTATTTGACCTATAAGACATATGAGCAAATGACAGGGGCTGCCCGCTCCGGCAAGCAAAACATTGCAGAAGCATCTGTTGATTCGGGAACTTCAAAAAAGACAGAGCTGAAACTTCTCGGTGTTGCAAGAGGCTCATTGGAAGAACTGTTGCAAGACTGCGAAGATTTCTTAAGGCAAAACAATTTCAAGATTTGGGGAAAAGAATCCCAAGAGGCGCGCGGTGTCCGCCGGCTGGCTTACAAGAAAAATAAGACTTATAGGACGTATAGGACTTATATGACGGAGGCGGAGGCGGCGGCCAATTGCCTGATTTGCCTGATTCACCAGACAAACTTTCTCCTTGACCGCCAGATTAAGACTCTGGAGAGAAATTTTTTGGAAAAAGGCGGCTTTACCGAAAGGCTTTATCAAAAAAGAAAAGAGTGGAGAGAGAATAGGACTTGGAGAGAAAATAGGACTTATAGGACAGATAGGACAAATAAGACTAGGACGGATAGGACCAATAAGAGTGATTAATATATCATACTATATATTAAAATATACTTTTTTATGGATTGTTCTAAAAATTGGGGGTTGACAAATCAGAAGAAAGCATACTATATTTAATAGTTAATTAAAAACAGCTAAAATGGACAAAGGTTTAAAAACAATTGAAAAATACATCCTCTTTATAACAGCACTAGCATCTCCCCTTTTGGTTGCTCCTGTTTTTCCCGATTTTTACAACACTCCCAAGCTTGTTTTTCTGGCAACCGCAATTTCCCTTTTGATACTCATAAAAGCCGCTCAAATTATCGCCAGCCAAAAGCTGGAAATTAATATCTCTTCTTTTGATTTGCCTGTTTTGCTGATTGCGGTCTCGTATCTGGCCTCCGCAATAATCAAAAGCCCAAACAAAACGGAAGCATTCTTTTTGCCGGGGACAGCAACTTTAATTGTTGCCGCCTCGCTTTTTTACTTTTTTGTCAACCAAAATGATGCCGGCAAAAAATTTGTCTCATCGGGGCTTATCATCTCCGGTTTTGTTGCCTCGGTTGTCTCTTTAATTTCCATAAGCGGAATAAACCAAAAAATGTCTTTTCTGCCAGAATTTGCCAGGACAGAAAACTTTAGTCTTGTCGGAGGAAACCTTTTGACTTTTATCTTTTTGGCAACACTTGTGCCCTTAGCTATTGATTTGATCATAAAAGATAAAAAAGTTATTAAAAAAGTGTTTTGGGGGTTGTCTCTTCTATTGATAACCGCATCAATAGCGTCCAATCTATATCAGATTTTACCCGGCAAGAAGTTCTCGCCAAAATTGCCTCCTGTCAAAATATCTTGGGAAATAGGGATAGATGCAATTAAAGACTCGCCCATTTTGGGAGCAGGCGCCGGCAATTATCTGACAGCATTTAATAGATTCCGACCCCTTAGTTACAACACTCTTGATTTCTGGCAGTCAAAGTTTAACAGTTCCCAAAATTTCTTCCTTCATACAATAACAGAAACGGGACTTCTGGGGCTTTTTGCCATAGTAATTCTTGCCATTGCCATAATCAAAGCTCTTACTCCTTCTAAAACCAAACAAGAGACTGCATTGGGCGATGAGATAGAACTTGATTTTCTCAAAATTGGTCTTGGAATTTCTGTTTTGGCATTGTTTTTCTCGGGCCCCCACCCAGCCCCGCTTCTTGTGTTTTTTACCTATCTTGCGCTAAACGCCAAAACCAAAAAAATTACTTTCAGCTTTGAAGCTGTGCAAAAAGAACAAAGGCAAACCTCTATTATGGCATCGGCTTTAGTCAGCCTGCCGCTTATTGTTGGTGTTTTAGTGTTTCTTTACTTTGGCTCAAAAATAGTTTCCGCCGAATATACATTTAAAAAAGGACTGGACGCTGTTTCTCAAAACAAAGGGCAGGATGCTTTTAACCTGATTTCCGCCGCGATAAACAAAAATCCAAAAGTTGACAGATACCACGCTACCCTCGCGCAGATCAGCTTTCTTGCGGCGCAGTCTTTGACCAACGGTAAACAACAAGACCAAATAACCGACAACGACAAGACCCTTATAAGCAACCTCATTCAGCAGGCAATTTCAGAAGGAAAGGCGGCAGTATCTTTAAACCCGCAAAAAGCAGACAACTGGGAGCTTTTGGGAAATCTCTACAAGCAAATTATGGCTTTTGCTCAAGGATCGGATCAATTTGCTATTCAGGCATTAAGTCAGGCTGTAGCTCTTGACCCTGTTAACTCGCTTGCGCGAATAAGCTTGGGGGGTGTGTATTTTGCCATTGGCGATTATGAAAGCGCCATAGATGTTTTCAAGCTGGCAGTTGCCGCCAAGCCGGATTATGCAAACGCAAGGTATAACTTAGCGGTTGCATATCGGGAGAAAGGAGAGCTTGATAAAGCGCTTGCTGAAATGAAAAACACCCTTTCCTTTCTTGAAGAAGGATCAAACGATAGAAAAATTGTAGAGGAAGAAATAAAGAACATAGAATCAAAGAAGAAAGAAAAGGAAGCAAAGGAGGCAAAAAGTCAGACACAGGCTAAAGAGCTGACTCCTCCCACAAAACCGACAAGCGCTCTGGAGCCAAAAGTAAATTTGCCTGAAGAGGCGGCGCCTCCCTCCCCTGTTGCCACGCCGGAAGGCTCACAAGCGCCAGCCCCGAGTTCAACGCCGGTTCCATCTCCGACAACCGAAGCTCCGGTTATGCCTTAAAATAGAACAAAGAACAA
>DYKF01000015.1 GCA_020722745.1 Caldithrix sp. | reverse complement strand
GCTTGGTAGATAACAAAAACTGCCACATTATGTCACATTGCCATGCTTGGTAGATAACAAACTAAATTTCACAGCAAATATACATCGCAATTCCATAAGAGCGATATACCCACTGCAGCTGAATGGGCAAAGAATCAGTTGCCCCTCTGGCGATACTCTATTCAAGCAAAAAAGCAGCCGCGCGCAGCGCCAGCCCCTGCAGGGTTTGACTTTGAAAAATATCTTGTCGATCTGTCCCTAAAGATATACCTTGTGGGGTATATGAATATCAAGAACCATTACGACGTGATTATTATCGGCTCCGGCCCTGCCGGCTATTCCGCCGCCATCTATACTGGTCGTGCCAATCTGCGCACTCTCGTCCTTGAGGGCATTGAAAGGGGTGGCCAGCTCATGATTACCACCGATGTAGAAAATTTTCCCGGCTTTCCCGATTCCATTGCCGGCCCTGAGCTCATGGAAAAGTTTCGCGAACAGGCTGCCCGTTTTGGTGCAGATCTGATCACTTCTCTCGCCGACGAAGTCCTTCTCAAAGACGGCGCTCCTTTTAAGGTGCGCCAGGGAGAGGACTGGTTTTCTTCCGAGTCTGTCATTATAGCCACCGGCGCAACGGCCCGTTTTCTTGGAATTCCTTCCGAGGCTGCTTTTAAGGGCAAGGGAGTTTCTGCCTGCGCCACCTGTGACGGCTTTTTTTATCGTGGCAAAGAGGTGATTGTAGTGGGTGGTGGGGACTCTGCCATGGAAGAGGCCAGTTTCCTAACCAAATTTGCTAACAAGGTAACTATTGTTCACCGTCGCGACGAATTCCGTGCTTCCCGGATTATGCTGGATCGCGCTAAAAAAAATTCTAAAATTGAAATTCTCACATTCAAGGCTATCGACGAGATTTTTGGCAACGAGCTTTCTGGCGTCGTAAATTCTGTCCGGCTTAAGGACACGCGAACCGGCGAGACGATGACCATGCCCGTGGACGGTATTTTTATTGCCGTTGGCCATGATCCCAACACAAAGTTGTTTGAAGGCCAGTTAGAGCTTAACGCAGAGAAGTATATCATTACTAAGCCAAACCGCACGGCTACTTCTATTCGCGGGGTTTTTGCCGCTGGAGATGTGCAGGACGACTATTATCGCCAGGCCATTACGGCTGCCGGTTCTGGTGCCCAGGCTGGCATTGAGGTAACCCGTTTTCTCGACCATAAAGAATAGGGAACCTCTAAAAATTACAATTTTAGATGTTCCTTGCACCTTGTGTAAAGAGATGATTATAAATTTATTTCAAAATTTTGAAATAATAGAGGTTCCCAATAGTCCATGAGTCCGGATTTTGGTTCTCTTGTAGACGCGGCCTGCGATCCAGAGACGGGCTCTTCCAAGGGCCGTCTTATCAGCATGGAGCCGAATTCTGCTCGTGCTTGGTTAACGGCTCAGGCTGGCGGTTCCATTGTCGCGCGTGAACCAGGGAGAGCATGGTTTTTTGCTCCGCTGAAGAATCTGGATCTCATCCACAGACATTTATTTGATGGTTGACGATCATAAGGAGATGCTATGGAAAAATGGCAGCGCGGTGAACTCAAGCTGGAACAGTCTAACCCATTTTGGGAATATTATACAGCCGGATACACGACACAGGATGGCCATGCGGGAACGTATCATCTCGTCCACACGCGGGGATCCGCCTTTGTCGTCCCTGTGGATGATGTCGGCAATCTGCTGCTCGTTCGCCAGTATCGGTTTCCCGTAGACGACATCACACTGGAATTTCCCGGGGGCGGCATGCGCGAGGGGGGGACCCCCGAAGAGGTAGCCCGCAAGGAGCTCATAGAGGAAACCGGCTTTGGCGGTGTGCTCCGTAAAATTGGCGAGTTTTATCCATACCCCGGTGTTTCCACCGAAACCTGCCACGTATTTCTGGCGCGCGATTTAGTGCCGTCGCGGGAATTTCTACCCGATGAATCGGAACATTTAGAGCTGGTGCGCCTTCCTGTGGACGCGTGGGACGCCATGGTGCAATCCGGTCAAATCCGCGACGGCATGAGTCTCTCTATCTGGGCTCTTGCCCGTTTCCTGGTTTTGCACTTGACCGGTTAACGGCAGTTCCAAGCATCCAATATGGACAATATCCAAAGGCAAAGAGATTTTCGGAACAAAACGGTAGCCTCCCTTGCGTCGTATGTGCCGGGAGAACAACCCCAGGCTCAGGGCTGGATCAAACTCAACACCAATGAATTGCCGTTTTCTCCGTCTCCCAAGGCGCTTTCTGTGTTAGAGGTTTTTTCGGGGGAACCCAATCTGCTGCGCCGCTATCCGTCTCCGGTTGGGGAGCCACTGCGCTCCCTCATTGCCGAAAAAAATGGTCTCAAACCAGAACAGGTTCTCGTGGCCAATGGTTCCGACGAGGCCATTTCCCTCATTATAAGGGCGGTTCTCTCCGAGGGTGAAACCGCCGCCATGCCCCAGATTACGTATTCTCTGTATCCCGTTCTTCTCTCTTCTATTGGAGCCTCTGCTCTGTATGTGCCCATGAAGGAGGGGACTTTGCTTACCGATGCAGAGTCTCTTTCGCAGACTCCGGCCCGTCTCATCTTTTTGCCAAATCCCAATGCACCCACGGGTGAATTTATTCCTCTCGATTATTTGTCCTATCTTATTGGCAAAAGCGAAGCGCTGTGGGTGATAGACGAAGCCTACAATGATTTTGTTACAGAGGCGAATCCTTCTTCTGCGCTTACACTTCTCAAAAACCATGACAATCTGATTGTCTTGAGAACATTCTCCAAGTCGCATGGATTAGCGGGTATGCGCGTTGGTTATGCAGCCTCGGCCAATGCGCAGCTCATGGAGGGTCTGTATGCTCTCAAGGATTCCTACAATACCGATGCTCTTTCTGTTCGCATTGCGGCAGAGGCCTTCAAAGATAATGAATATACGAGAGACGTTCTCGGCAAAGTGATTGCAAACCGCGAAACTCTTACGAGAGAGCTTGCAGACCGTTCTTTTACCGTATTGCCATCCCAAGCTAATTTTCTTCTGGTATCGCGCGATGGGATAGAGAATTTGTATCCTTTGTACGAGCATTGTAAAAATGCGAAAATTTTAGTTCGTCATTTTAATACTCCTGCTCTGCAACAGTATTTGCGAATTTCCATTGGCACACAGGAAGAGCAAAAAGCTTTGCTTGCCGCTATCGATACTTTTCCGTTTGCGGCAGATACTAATAATTAATTTTTCAGCGCTTGCGCATTGTGTACAGAAATGATTTGAAAATTTTTTTAAAATTTTGAATAAATAGAGGGGCCTTGCATGAAACAGTTTCTCTTTGCCGTAATTCTGGTTGTTGAATCCTCATTTGCGTCTGCGTTTTTCCTTCCCATGGATCACAGCCAGAAAGAGCATTTGCGGGCCTACGGCGTTGTATACCGTTCGCTCGCAAGGGGAGACAAGGCAGAAATTCTGCTCAATTACCGTGGCGGCTCTTTTTTGATTTCTGCCACTCCGGAAAACCAGGCAGAATTAATCCAGAAAGGAATTGTCTTTGAAAGAGTAGATAATTCTTTTCGTGGTTTAATAGAAAAAGAAATGGATGGAAAAAACCAGTCGATTTTAACTCTCGAAAATGCTCCCGCGATTGCGGTATACCAGCCCGGTGGAACTGATCCCTGGGACGACGCTGTGGTTCTCGTGCTGGAATATGCAGAGATTCCCTTTGAGCGCGTTTACGATCCCGCCATTCTTAAAGGAGAATTGTCTCGCTATGACTGGCTGCACCTGCATCACGAAGATTTTACTGGTCAGTTTGGAAAATTCTATGGCTTTGCGGATCAGCTACAATGGTACCAGCAGCGAAGGCTAATGCTGGAAAGCGTGGCAGCAGAGCAGGGCTTTCAGCGCGTTGCCGATCTCAAGCTTGCCGTCGTTCAGAAAATACGCAGTTTTACGGAAGAGGGCGGCTTTCTATTTGCTATGTGTTCTGCAACCGATACGATTGATATTGCTCTTGCTGCTGCATCTACCGATATTGTGCCTTCGGAAATAGACCATACCCCTGTGGATCCATCTTTTGCTTCCCGGCTGAATTTTTCCCATACCTTCGCGTTTGAAAATTTTGAAGTCTATACGGATCCACATTTATACGAATTTTCCTCCATTGACGTTAATCCCCGCGCAGAGGGACTCTTGCAGAGCGACGACTATTTTCAGTTGTTTACCTTTCACGCTAAAACAGATCCTGTTTTGTCTTTGTTGACACAGAACCATGTAAAAGAAATTTCTGGCTTTCTGGGACAGACGACAGCTTTTCACCGAAAGTACATAAAATCTGGAATTATTGTACTGGCTGAAACTCCTGGTACGGATCGCGTTCGCTATCTGGCTGGTTCGCTCGGAAAGGGATTTTTCAGTTTTTATAGCGGCCACGATCCAGAGGATTACCAGCATCTGGTTGGGGATTCTCCCGTGAACATGGCGGAGCATGCATCTTCTCCCGGTTACCGCTTAATTCTAAACAATATCTTTTTGCCTTCTGTAAAGAAGAAAGAGAAGAAGACATGAGCAGGGCTTCCACAAAACAGAATTGACCGCATGGCAGCAAACTAGTTTTTGTAGCCATGTCCGAAAAACAATTCAAAAGTCCGGTTGCCAATGCCATGCTGCGGCGCACCGTCCAGAACGATCGCGAGTACTATGTTTGCCCGGAAACCGGCGGCATGTATCTCCACAAAGGGGATCTCAATGCTCTGCTTCCTCACCATGAATCCCTTCTTGCATCCGAAGATCTCGAAGTTTCTTCCCTCGTAAAAAAAATGGAAAAAGATGTGCACGGCGATATTCCCTGCATTCACTGCGGCAATCCTGCCATGACAAAAGTTGCTTTTTTAGCGGAGTCAGGGATTGTTCTCGACCATTGCGAGCAGTGTGGTTCCTTCTGGATTGATGGAGGCGAGCTGCGCAAAATGCGCGAGTACTGGGAAAATGTAGAAGAGAATTCCAAAAAAGCGCATGATCCGGCGATTCAGGTTTTTCTAAATTTTCTAAAATCTCTCTCTATTCCATTTTTTTCTTTTCTCCTCTATTTCTCTGCTTTTACGGGAATCCGCGCCGATGCCGCTTTAGATTCTCTGCGAGGTAAAATTGGCGGCCTTTACAGCAGTTTTACGGCCAATTTTTCTGTAACCGGTTCGAGTGGACAGGCTTTAAGCGGAAAAATCTATTACCAGGCTCCCAATAAAGTACATATTAAAATGTCCAATGGAGGAATCATTGCGTCTAACGGGCAATACATCGTCATTTACAACCCTGCCTCTGGAATGGCAGCCAAACAGGATGCAGGCGGAACCAGCGGGGGTATTCTCGGTTTATTGCGCGGCTACGAGGGAACCGTACAAGGAAACCGTTACATTTTTCGCAAACCAGGAACCCAGGAACAAATTGTCGTCTCCGTTGCCAATAATATGCTGGGCTCGGTGCAAATCCGCAGGGAAACCGGAACCGTCACGTACTCTTTTTCTGGCGTGAACGTGGGTGCCGGGATTTCTGGCTCTCTTTTCAGCTATAAACCTCCCACCAGCGTTCGCGTCATAGAAAATCCCTTAAACCGTTAACGCGATTGCCGATACTCATAAAAACGTTGCGAAAGTGCTTGCCGGATTAAGCCGACATTCCTACGCTAACGAAAGCACTAACTACTTAAACAGGAGTCTGCCATGATAAAAATGGAACAATTGGAACAACTCGAGGGGAGAATTGTTAAAGCTCTCGAGCTTATCTCAGATTTGCGCGTAGAAAACAGCCATCTCGAAACGGAAGTAGACGAACTGAAGGCCAGCAACGACCAGCTTCGTCTCAACTCAGAAGAAAAAGAGCGCGAAGCCATGGATCTTCGCGTGCAGCTCAAAGAAGCAACCGAAGAGCTCACCCGTCTTAAATCCAAAGAAGAAGAACTCGAAACCAAAATACTTTCCATTATTGCACGCCTTGACGGTCTCAAAGAGAGTCGTCCTTCTGCTCCGCGTGTTGCTGCGTCAGAAAGTGCGCCCGCACCCGCTCCTGTTTCTGCACCCTCTGCAGAGTCTGGCCGCGAAGAACTTCTCGTAGAAGAAGAGATAGAAGAACCTGCCGCCGTCCAGGAAGAGTCCGCTGGAGAACCAGCAGAGGAAGAGGTTCCATCTTACAATGAAGACGAAGACGACGAGATCGTAATTCTTGACGACGAGGATGAGGACGAAGAGATTATTATCGCCGACGATGCTCCACCCGTTTCCCGCGTAGAGGAAGATAACACCCCGGCAGGCAGCGATGTCATTATTGACGATGATGACGATGTTCTCGGCGTTTTTGACGAAGACGACGAAGAAGACTTTCTGATTGTAGAAGACGACAAGTAAAATGGAATCCGGAACTCCGGTGTCCCGCACCCGCGTAGAGCTGATGGGGCACCAGTATACTCTAAAAGGCGATCTCGATTCCGAATACATGAAGTCTCTGGCCCTCTATGTGGACGAGAAAATTCGAAATCTGCAAAAGCTTATGCCGGGCTTTGACAGCACGCGTTTGGCTCTTCTCGTAAGTCTCAACATCGCAGATGAGCTTTTTCAGGCTAAAGCCGGTAGAAATGCTTTACCCGACGGTGTAGACGAAAAAACACTGCGGGAGCTTGGTGAAAAAACGCAAAAAATGATTGAGCTCTTAGAAGAAGGCATTATTGGAGAGCCACTTCGTTGAACGCAGGCTCACTGTCTGTAAATCCCAAAATCCTTTACGGAAACCTCTAAAAAAGAATTTTAGCGCCCAGTCCTATTTCTATTCCGAGTATTTCCTGTTCCGTATTTTTGGTGTGCACGTCCCGGTGTATATCCCATAGCGTGAGAACGTTAAAATTACCCGTCACATTCTGGTGTAAGTTTATGTCCAGAGTCTGGTTGACTGCATAGCGATCCAGCGTCGTTGGCATCGTAACTGTTTCGTCTCTTGCATATTCAATCCGATTGAGATCGGCAGAAATTTTAGCCGAGTAGCGCGGCTTGTAGGTTAAATTGAGTCTGGTGAGCTCCGCAAGATACGCCCGCAGCGATTCCATTTCTGTCGTATATTCCAGTGCCGTCTGCGTGCCATGTTCTGTTTTTCCGATGAGTGCGCCGCGTTCTGGAATTGCCTCGTACAGCATTCTATCTGCCTCTGGCCCGTCTGGAGAAAGATATTCTTCTTCTGCATACTGCGATAAACGGTAATTGAATAACAGCGATAGAGTGCGCCGTTCAGATTTTCTGGTATTCCAGGTAAATGTAAGCGTTATGCCCGGTGTATGGGCATCTTCGCGAAGATTTTCTGTGATTCTCATCTTGCGATCAAAAGTATAGCGAAGCTCCGAAGTGAAAGAACGCCCACCCAGACTTTCCAGAAACGGCATATCGATTAGTTTCATTAAATCCATTGTTTCGCGGACTGTGTAGGCCAGCAGAACCTGCTGCTGCGGGAGAGCCGTAAGGGAAGAACGGCGTGCCTCTTGGGCAAGACGAAAATCCGTAATGATGAATATTTCCTTAGGCAATTGGAATTTGGAAGGAAAAGCGACAGAATCTCTGTGGCTGAGTGAGTTGGAATATTCCAGAAGAAGGGTTTCGCTGTCTGCCGGCAGCACGGGACGATACTTTGTCGTTCTTACATATTCCCTTGCATTAGAAAAATTATTTTCTTTTCTGTTTTGCGAAACAAAGGCATACCAGAAGGGATAGCTGAACAGATCCATGCTGCGCACGGAAAGAGGAGGAACCACGCGCCGGAATCCCAGCTCATCTTCGAGAAGCTCGCGGCCCCTGGTATAGGGCAGTGAGTTTTCTGCCAGCGTTATTTCCCTTTCAAAGCGCGGAATGAACGAAGAGAAAAATTTCAGCTTATTGTGGATGGCGGGAGGCTTAATGGGAATGGACAGAGAAAATAATGATTGCGTGGAGGGCTGTTTTAAGCGCTGGTAAGATTCTTCCTCAAAAGAGATTGGATTGTCTCGAAAAGAATTCTCCTGGTAAAGAACTTTGCCTTCTGTTTCCACGGAGAGAGCCTTAAACCGCAGCGAGTTTTTTAAGGATGCATTGGTGATTCTCTGCCGGTACCGAAAGTTTCCAGGGCGAGTATAGGGAAGAGTAAAATCACCGTAAAGTGGCTGAAGGATATTGCTGTCTGTCAGTTTCTTTTCCAGAAGCATTTTTCTGGAATGGCGAATCGACGGCGTCAGGTTGAAAAAAGAATTTTCGAAAGTGAGAGAGTTTTCCGAATCTTCGGATTGTTCCTTTTCGCTGTCCGCAGTTACCAGGCTGTTAGAATCGTCTATGTTAACCGACTCCATCCACTTGTGAAAATAGCGCAGGGAAGAGCGGAACTGGTAAATGAGTTTGGCATTGCCGGGAATTTTTTTCTCTTCCTTCAAAGCTACGGACGGTGAGTGTATTCTTTGTTCTTCTATCGTTTGGAGTCGATCGCTCTCTTTTATGCCGGTATTGAGAAAATCGCGGTAGTTTCTCGATATGGATTGATAATTATATTGTGTCGAGAGATATGGAATTCCGGTTTGCTCAAACTGAAAATCATTTTTGACAGAATGGTTCAGCTCTGTCCGCGAACCCCGCTTATCCGACGTAACGAGAATACTCTCTGGATCTGCCATGGTGTACAGAGCATTGAAGGAATAGGCTGACTTCCACCAGGGAGTAATACTGGTGCCAGCCGAGAAAAATGAATGATCTTCCGAGTAGTGATACCGCGAGGTGCCGATTCCAGAAAAATCTTTTCCCCTGTGCTTCTGCTTGTACTGTAAAACAATGTCCGACAAAATGGGGATTCCCGATTTGGTTGTATAGAGGGGTTCTGTAATTTTTACTGTGCTGCGGAACAGCCATGCATCGTCCGTGAGCAGCGAAACATCCGAGACAGTTATGTCGTTAAACCAGATTTCTCCTGAGCCAAGAGTTGTATCATCTCCCATCCCGATTTGAACGAGAGAGATTTCCTGTAGATTAGGGCGACCCGTTACGGCAGCCGGCTTTTTAAGATCAAACGACAGGTTTGTCCAGCTGTTCCCTGGCAGCGAAGTTTCAAATTCAAAATAGTTAGATTCATTTGAACCAATCCGCAGGAATACTCTCTCTGTACTGGTGTGGCTGCGCGTTCGGCTCCAGATATGCATTTTGCCATATTGTTCCAGATTCATGGGGTCCGGGAATACGCGCGAAATAAAATATCTGCTGTATGAAGTTTGAAAATCGTAAGTCACTTTGAGTGCAGCCTCGCGCAATCTATCGTACTCTGTGTTGGTGTATTTTCCGTGCAGTTTTTCGTAATCTTCTCTTTTCTGTTTAATAAACGACTCCGAGTAATATTCGTCGCGCGAGTTAAAATTGTCCATGATGAGAGCCGAGAAATATTCCGGATCCGTAATTTCGGCGGAATCACCCGATGGCGTTATGGCCCGCGCGGAGCGCCACCGTGGTGATCCAAATTTGATTCCGTCTATCAGAAGTTTCCCCTTGCCGCTGCCAGCGTCCGGGGTTATAAACAGGCGCAGAGAGTACACGGATGACAGGGCCTGCTTCTGGCTTTCTGTGAGTTTGTCGCGATCGATTAAAAAGCGGAAATGCTTCCATTCACCTGGGCCAATAGTATTGTCTCCGGAATGATCTGCAATAAAGGCAGTCGTTCCGTCGGGAATTCGCACCGTTTTTTCACTGGTCGAAAGAATTCCATCCCGGATGGTATCTTCCGTGTTTAACACGCCATTGCCGTTCGTGGCAGGATACCCGCTTATGGATGGTCCGGCTCCGACGGTTGTCGTAACCGTACAAGATGGAGGATTAAAAAGATACCCGATATCTTCTGTTTTTCCGGAGTCCCGCTCGGTAGATAGCAGATAGTCTCCCTCGTGCGGATCGCTGGCTTTGTCCGCTACATGATTGAATCCAAGATCCTCTGTATCGAGAATTCCGTCTCCATCGCTGTCTTCTGAGATAGTTCCCGCTTCCAGAAAAATTTTAATCGTTTGTGCTGCGGTCGCGTCTGTCAGTTTTGCATTAAATTCTACGTAGGCCACCTGAGAAAAGTCTCTCGCGGCGCTGCCGAATGTTCTCGTTGCAATGGCGGCAAAGGGTTCTGCTCCCGCAGCGTCAAAATTATAGTCGAGCACCAGCGAAACCTGTTTTTCTGCCTGGTCTGTTTTTAACTGCGAAGAATCGAGATGTCCTTCTGCCACGTTGTATGGTCCCGGCATTGTGGCATAGGAAGGAGATGCTTTGGGGTCGGAGGAAAGCGAGAGCAGGCCTATACGCGGGTCTGCCGGATCGCGGTAATACTTATAGAGCAGCGGCGCACGGCTGCAGGCATCGTAAGGGGCCATAGTCGCTTCGTTAAGCGGCGGCGAACTCAAAATCCAGTCTCGTTCTGAAATGGGAGCTTCAATGGAGTCTTCTGAAGATTCAAAATCGTCTATTAGAGCAACGCCGTATGTATTCTGGTTGTGTATGCTGCGTGCAGCTTCCGCATACGTGTCTACGTCTACGGCAAGATGTTCGATTTCTCCCAGCGAAAGCATGCTGGCAAGGGCAGACATTTTGTCTTCTCCATAGTGCAGATGCATGTCTGTCTCTGTCACGAGCTGGCTGGCAGGTTCTTCTCCCGGGCGCGGAGCAGAGAAGGGCGAGAACTGTCCGTTATAAAGGAGCGTGCTGCCTAAAGTTAGCTCGCGCGATGCCTTATACTCCGTGCGCAGCCCGCCAATATATCCCTGGCCAGAAATTCCATAGGGAGAATATTCATAAGAAATTTCAACTTTTGTACCATTTCCGATAAGTGGATTATCTGGATTTATAAAGGTAAAATATCCTGAATAATAATCTACATAATACAGGGAGGGATCTACGGGTTCATTGTCCACGCGAACGCGCACACTGCCGTTCAGAATATTAGGGTGTCGCAAACGGTACGATTGAATTTTTTGCGTGTATTCCAGGCGCAGCTGAAGTGCCGTAAAATCTGCTGCTCCGGCTGGTGGCTTGTCTGAATACAGGTTGTACCGCGCGGAATCCGAAATATAAAAGGAGCCCTTACTATCCCTTACATTGAGAAATGGTTCGCGCAGAAAAAAGAGAATTCTGCCGGATTCGTAATCGATAGAATATGTCCCCAGGGCAGACAGCCCCGCAGCCTGATTGTAAGCGCGGTCGAGCAGGCTCATCTGGAAATCGGCTTCGTCTATCTGGCCGGCGTCGGTTTCGTAAATGCCTCGAATTTCGTAAATATCCAGATTGGGGGCGGCGTCGTCAATTACGGTTATGTCATCGTTTCCCGTAGAAATTCCATTGCGCAATATGTCTTCCTGTAAAGAACTGTCCCATTTTAGAAAGGTTTCGATTATTCCAGATCCATCCTGCCATGCCGTTGTATCGCAGGTCGTGGCAGATGACGTTCTTATGTAGCGCACAAACACTCTGTCTTCGGGAGATAAAAACGATGGAAAAACAATGCGCCCACTTTCGGGATAAAATACATAATCTTTCCCCGAAGTTAATTTGTGGTATTTGCCGAGAGAGTCGGATAATGTCCGCGCAGAAATCTGGGAAAGTACTTTGGCTCCTTTTGTATCGTCATTGCTGGCATTCCGATCGTCCAAATAGATTTCAAGACTTCCTTCTTCTATGGATACTGCCGTTCCGATAAGGGGAGCACTCCCCGTATAGCGGGAAGAGAGCGTCCTCAGGGCAGAAGGACTTGTTCTGTCGTAGGAGGCAGAGCTGACAGAAGGAAGGCAACCGTCGCCATAATAGAGAAATGGTTCAAGCTGGTAATATTTGCGCGGAGTGTAGCGGTACTCCGGAACATGGGAAGTCGTTCGTTTGGTCATCCCTGTAAAGGTCTCTGTTTCGGATTCTCCCCGCGTGAGCGTAGCAATTCCGTGAAAGGAGAGTTTTCCCCGCTGCATTTTCGCGTCGAGACCAATCGTTTTTTTGGAATTTTTTTGAAACACGGCAAATTCAGATTCGGGTATGGATAAATCAATATTTCCAATGGTCACTTGGCGAACAAACTCCCGCCGTCGGATTGCTTTGTATTGAACCTGTACCGTGTTCTCTGTCTGTTTTTCGTTGCGGTCGTAATCTATATCTACCGTAATGCGCTTTCCGATTTTTCCTTTTACGTTTACCTGCATGGGCATTTGCACCTGGAAGCCGCGCCGTATTCCGGAAGATTTAGCAATGGAGTAATCATCGGTTCGATCTTTTTCGGATAGGTAGGTCGTGGCACCATACGTTGCGTTGATGTCCGTCTTGCCGTAAATTACGAGCTTTACCGTGCCGTAATCAAATCCGATTCCCTGGTTTTCGGGGACGCCTTCTGCCTGCTCCACATTGTCCCAGCGCTCGTGAAAAAAATAACCATCTGCATTGTAACCATGGTTTGTCTGCAGGGAGGGCGACCAGGTAATTCGCTCCGCAGAGGAAGCAGGGGAAAGAGCAGGTTCGGAGAGAAGATTCTGCGTTCGGCTTTGTCGCAGGTATTCCGCATAGCGCACTTCGTCGTCTTCGCGCGATTCCTGTGCCTGCAAAAAGACTGAGCGAAAAGATGCAGCTAAAAAAATTATGCCAAACAGAAAAAGGGCAGGGGCGTAAAAAGGGAGCGTGCGTTCAAGCTTCATTCTCCACCGGATATTTGTCTTTGCGTTCTTCCGGGGTCAGAATATGGAAAAAATTGTTGAGTCCGGCAACTTTGAATATTTTTTCAATGGTCGGCACCAGCCCGGAAAGAAACAGAGCCGCATTTTTTTCGTTGAGTTCGTTGAGCAGTTTAATAAGAGTGCCAATGCCGGAGGAATCCATATAGGTAACGAGAGCAAGATCCAGGATCACTATGACACCGGGTCCGGGCTGTATATCTTCAATAGCTCGTTTCAGATCGAGCGATGTATACATGTCCAGTGAGCCTTCCAGAAACAAAACGGCATACGAGTCTGTTTTATGCTTTTGAATTGTCATAGCGTTTTCCGTTTTCTGTTCTGCCCGGCCATTGGCAACCATTTTACGTAAGTTCTGATAAAAACGCGCTTGTTTGCTTAATTTCATAAAAACAGTAAAAGAATGAGGAAAGCAGTCGATGATTGTGGTAGCGGGAGACTCCAATGAATAAAATTTTTATCAAGCTGGTTGTTTTAATCATCCTTATTTTTCCTCTGGCAGCACAGGAGGAAAATATGCTGGAAGAGGAAATTGCAGATCTGCACAAACAGTTAAATACTCTCGTAGGGAAGTCCATAAAAGCTAGCGATGGAGTGAGCGAAGATCGCACTCTCAGGCTGCCTCTCGACATGGGTCTCCGCAACCGGATTGAAGATCCACAACCATTCACATTTAAAGAAGAGGCGATCCTCAAAGTGAGAGGAGAAGCAGTAACTGCAATTGAGTTCTATTATACAAAAACAATCATTGCAAATTTGATGATACAGACGCGCCGCTACGTCAACAAAGCGCCCGGAGAAAGCACGGACGCTATCCGGATTATCTACGAATCCAACATGGATGAAGGCACAGAAGTCAAGTTTGCAGATATTGGAAATTCCGTAAAGCATGCGTCCATGCGCCAGTACCGGGACTATCTCGCGCAGACAGTTCGATTGTTACAACTTGCACGAGAGTAGCGCAAAAAAAACCGGAGACTCGAAGTGAATAAAATCATATTTCTCAATGAATAATTGCCCGCACCTGTATCTTTTCGATGTCGATGGCACGCTCATCCGTAGCGGTGGCGCTGGCAGGCATTCGTTTACGGCTGCCATACGGGAATTTAGCGGGAAAGAAATTGAGCTTACGCCTAAAGATTTGTCTGGTCGTACAGATCTATTCATTTTCAGCAATGCGCTCAAAAAAGTGGGAATAGACCCAACGGCGCAAGCCATTGCCAGAGTCACGGAAATTTATCTTAAAATTTTGCGGGAAAGGGTTGTCAGCTATCCGGGAGAAATTCTTCCCGGCATATCCGAAGCGCTCAGCGCCATAGAAACACGCGGAGAATGCTACGGGGTATTAACCGGAAATCTTCGAGAGGGGGCTGCGCTCAAAATGGGAAGTATATGGAATTCTTTCCCATTTGGCGTGTTTGGTGAAATCTCTGAGAGGCGGGAAGATCTCGCTCTCAAAGCTCCGGATCTGTTCTTCCAGGAAACCGGAAAAAAAACTCAAGGAATGACTCTTATAGGAGATACTCCGTTTGACATAGAAGCGGCAAGGGAGGCTGGCGCTGTTGCCGTAGCGGTGACCACGGGAATTTACGCGGCGCAGGAATTACAGAACGCTGATAAGGTATACAATTCTCTTCTTGAGTTTGCACGGGATTTGCTTAAGGGAGCCTCTAATTTTTCGAAAATTTAAAAAATTATAAATTTATTTCCTTTATACTACGCGAGGAAAACGTAAAAAATAAATTTTTAGAGGTTCCCTTAAGTAAGGTCAGAAAAAGCCAACAGTCGTTCTGTATCTGATATCGCCGGGTCAGCGTTCCATATCTGATGTTTCTCCGAGTCTGTGTAATTGCTCCTCGAATGTTTCCGGCTTTTCAACCGGTATGCATCCTGGATAAGGGTAATGTTCTTTTTTCTGCACAAAGTATCTGGCCCAGCTACGGTAATCAAAACGTCCATCGTCAGAGATCAAAGAATCTTCCAGATAGTGCTTTCCTTTACTCGTAAGTCCGCTCTGGGGGTTGCATGGATCCACGGGTATATTTTTCCCGCAGGCAATCAAGAAAAAGACGGGAAACAGCAGAAGGAGCCTCATAATCCCCCGTGACAGATTTCGTTCTGCTTGACAAGGTGAATTTCAGTTGAAACCTGCTCGTTATGAAGAAAATCAAACGAGCTCTTATTTCTGTTTCTGACAAATCGGGTCTAGTCGATCTCGCTCTCTTTTTGAGGGACCAAGGCGTTGAGATGTTCTCGACGGGTGGTACCCTGAGAACTCTTACCGAGAACGGAATCGAGGCCCGTTCTGTAGAAAGCTATACCGGTTTTCCGGAAATGCTCGATGGTCGCGTAAAAACTCTGCACCCTAAAATTCATGGCGGCATTCTTGCCCGGCGCGACATTCCCGCGCACATGGATGCTCTCGAAAAATATGAAATTTCCACATTCGATTTACTCGTCATCAATCTGTATCCTTTCGAAGAAGTGCTTCGCAGGGATTCTTTCTCTTTTGAAGAAGCCATAGAAAACATTGATATTGGCGGGCCCTCCATGATTCGCAGTGCCGCAAAAAATTACAAGGATGTTGCCGTTGTCGTCAATCCTCTGCGTTACGGAGCCCTTAAAGAAATGATGGCATTGAACAACGCAAGTACATCCGAGGAATTTCGCTTTTCACTCATGGTGGAGGCGTTTTCGAGAACAGCCGCATACGATGTCGTTATATCCACCTATTTGCGTTCTCTTCAGGGTGATGAATTTCCCGATGCCATCGGCATGGCTTTTCGACGCGAACAGGAACTGCGCTATGGAGAAAACCCCCACCAGAAAGCAGCCTTTTATGTTCCCGTACTCCAGACAGAAAAACCTTGGAACCAGTTACATGGAAAAGAGCTGTCCTACAACAATCTGCTCGATCTCGATACGGCCATCCGCCTCTCCGCAGAAATGCAGGAACCGACGGTTGCTATTTTCAAGCACACGAATCCGTGCGGCGTCGCGTCAGGAAAATCCCAGACTGAAAACATGAAACGGGCCATGGAAGCAGATCCCGTCAGCTTTTTTGGCGGAATTGTCGTCATTACAGAAACAGTGAACGCAGAAACAGCAGGACTCATTGGCGATCAGTTCTTTGAAATTGTCGTTGCCCCCGGTTACGACAAAGAAGCCTTTTCGATTCTCAGCAAAAAGAAAAATATCCGCATCATAGAGGTTCCGTATCTCAAAGGGATGCGTCTCAATCGCCTTGAGATTCGCAATTCAGCCGGTGGATTTCTTGCGCAGGAGGCAGATATTGCGATGCCAGATCCATCTGCCTGGAAAACGGTCACCCAAGCGACTGCAACTGAAAAACAAATCCTAGATCTCGCTTTTGCGTTCCACATTGTCAAATATGTAAAATCCAATGCCATTGTACTGGTAAAAGATGCCATGACGATTGGCATAGGTGCCGGCCAGACGAGCCGCGTGGACAGCATGCGCATAGCCATGGAAAAAGCTGCGATTGCCGGTTTTTCTACACAGGGAGCGGTTCTCGCCTCCGATGCCTTTTTCCCGTTTCGGGATGCCGTAGATATTGCGGCAAAGGCGGGCATTGCGGCCATAGTGCAGCCGGGTGGCTCCATGCGCGATGAAGAGTCCATTCAGGCAGCCGACGAGGCAGGCATCGCTATGCTCATGAGCGGAGTGCGGCATTTCCGCCATTAATCGTGGATATAAAAAAGCTCAGGCGGGACGACTATGTCGTTCTCGACTGCAAGGCACTCGCTGCAGAAGGGATGGGTCTCTGCCATCTACCGGAAGGGCTTGGCCGAGCTCCCACTACTGGATTTGTCTGGGGCGTTCTCGAGGGTGAAACCTTTATTGCCCGGATCGCTAAAACGCATTCAGGGGTTTTCTTTGGCGTTCTTGCCACAAGGGCAGAACTCCCGGAGGAGATTCTTGCGCTAAACGAAGAACCCGTTTTTGTGGACGAAGAATTTGCGCTTCTCAAAAAATCGCCCCGCAGAGTTGTTTCGGATTGTTCCAACTTTGTTTATTGCGGCGGCTGCAAACTTCGGCATATTTCCTACCAGGACAGCCTCGATGTCAAGCGAGGCTGGATGCAGAATCATTTGCGGCGGGAAAAAATTTCCTTTGAGAATATCGAGATCGTTCCATCTCCCGTCACAGAAGGATACCGCAACCACGTACAGATCCATATCAATAAACACCGCGCGCGAGGTTTTTACGCGCCGTTCAGTTATACAACGGTACCGTTTCCGGAAGAGGGCTGCCGCCTGTATCCACAAAAAGAAGCGGACGCAAAGTTTCCGGAAGAATTGTCTCTGGAGCGTGTTGTTCGCATTCGCCACGATGCCTGGTCCCAAAATTTCCAATTTACTGCCTTTAATTCTCCGGCCGATAAATCCGCCCGTTTTGCGTACCATATTGAATATCCAACGGGAACAGTGACGACCATTGAACAGTCCAATACGGCTTTTTTTCAGGTTAACAACCACGCCCTGCCATTATGGTTAAAACAGATAGAGCAGTATTTTGCTGTTTCACTTCCACAGAAAAAAGGCAGAGTTCTCGAGCTTTTTTCTGGATCCGGATTCATCACCCGCCATTTATCGTATTCTTATGCTCTCGATGTAGTCGGCATAGATACCCTCAAAAAAAGCGAAGCCACTTCTGCCAGTTACCATAATGATCAGTACGGCGATGCACCTTCCGGAAAGTATTTTGGCGATAATTATATTCAGGCAGATTTGACCAATCTATCTGTCTTAAAAGATAAAGATAGATTGAGGATACGGGAATTTCAGCCGGATATTCTGCTGCTCAATCCTCCCCGTTCCGGCTTTGCACCTTCCCAGTCAGATATTTTGTTTGAAGAACTGATTCCCTCTTTCACGGGTAATATCGTGTATTCCTCGTGCAATGGAGCCACTCTGGCCAGGGATTTACCTGCCTTTCTCAAGCGTGGGTATTCCATAGCAGAAATGAAAATACTCGATTTCTTTCCATTTACCGCCCATTTTGAAATACTGGTATTTTTAACCCGGTAAGCTCAGTCTCGGGCGTTGGCAGGCATACTTTGCACTTCATTCAGGAGTCTTTTGCAATCAGTGGAAAAGACTCCTGAAGGCCGCTTAAAACCGATGCTTTTGAACTGTCTCGACCATGGCACTCACAGCTTCGAGATTTGCCTGGGGAGAAATTCCGTGGCCGAGATTGAAGATAAGACCCGGTTTGTGTCCTCTGAGGGAAAGAATGTCCTTTACGCCTTTTACTACAGCCTCTGCGCTTCCTTCGAGAAACGCTGGATCCAGATTTCCCTGAACGGGTAGGTCTCCAAAAAAATTGATATCCATGCGCCAGTCTACGGAAACAGCCGAAGCTCCTGCCTCGTACAGGGGAAGAAGTGTTTCGCGCAGAATGGAAGAACCCCGATGGAATACGATCACGGGTACTGTTTTGGAAACCTTGCTGACCAGTTTCACGAGGGATGGTAAAATATGTTCGCTGTAGGCTACCGGGTGCATGGCATCGCCCCAGGATTCAAAAATTTGAACTACGTCTGCTCCGGCGGCATGCTGCATTTCGAGATATATGGCTGTAGCGTCCGTGATAGCGTTGAGCAGGGAGGCGAATTCCTGCGGGTGTGAAAACATATAAGCCCGCGTTTTATTGTGCGTTTTGGATGTGGTACCCTCTACGAGATAGCTTGCCAGCGTAAAGGGTGCGGCTGCAAAACCCAAAAGACTTTTATCGGGAGAAAGATTCTTTCGTGCGAGCGAAAGGGAATCCCGGAAAAAAGAGAGCTTTTCTGCAATGGCCTCTATTGAAACTCTGTTGCGCAAAGAGTCAATGGAGCGCTGCCCTTCGTAGCGAAAGTCAAGTGAAGGGGGACCATCTTCAAAAGAAACCTGAATGCCAAGACCGGTCAGCAATGTCATGATATCTGCAAAGATGATGGCTGCGTCGAGATTGAATCGTTCGACTGGCTGCAGGGTAATTTCCGCAGCAATTTCAGGATTTTCTGTCATTTGCAGAAAAGACCAGGATTCTCTCACTTTTCTGTATTCCGGGAGATATCGTCCCGCCTGTCTCATAAACCAGATGGGTACGCGTTCTGTATTTTGGGCTTTCAGGGTTTGCTGCAAAAGTGTTGTCATATTAGAATCCTAGATTTTTTTTATAGGCATAGCCTTTTTTGGGAAATGTTAAAAAAAGCTCGGGGGCTGTCTGGTCTTCTTCAAATATTTTTCTAAATTTGACGAGAAAGTTGTCAATGTTTCTCCCAGAGACAAACACATCCGATCCCCAGATATGCTCAATGAGTTCATTGCGGGAAATAATTCTGTCCGGGTTTTGAACAAAGTAGAGGAGGGCCTGTGCTTCTTTGGGCGAAAGAGAGTAAATATCGCCCCCTCTTTTAACCTGCATTAGATTCCAGTTAATTTCTCCCATGCCAATTTTGGCAGGAAGGGGTGAATGTCCTCTTGGTACAAAATGATACAAAAGGTTTTGAATTTTACTGAGAAGTAAATCCATTTCAAAAGGTTTAACTATATAATCAATGGCACCCAGTTTATAAGCTTCTGCAATCTTGGTTTGCGCTCCGAGGGCAGAGATAAACAGAATGGGAACCGGATTGTGCGATTTTTTTATTTTTTCGGCAAATTGAAGTCCACTTTCGCCGGGAAGCATAATATCGAGTAACAGCAGATCGCATTTTCCAGGCTGGTATACTTTCTCGAACTGCTCAATGGAAAAAAAAGAGTCTACGGCAAAACCAGAGTCGTGCAGATTATATTCCAGAAGTTCGCGAATGGAATCGTCATCTTCTACAAGGGCCAGATTTGCATTAATATTTTCACTCATATCATTACCTCAGGGTAAGGCGAAACGTGCTTCCCTTATGTTCTCCATCACTTTCAATATCCAGTTTTAATCCTAACAGCGAAACAAGGCGCATTACGGTAAATAAACCTAGGCCGGTTCCCTTTGTGTTTTGTACCTGGTGGCGCGAAGAGCGGAAAAACATCGTTCCGATTTTCTTTATTTCTTCCGGAGTAAAGCCAATCCCGCTGTCCTTGACTTCAATGACAGCATTTTTTTTATTAGCCATCAAATTAATTTCTACGTTGCCTTCAGAGTATATCAGAGCATTTTTGATTAAATTGGTTAAAATTGTTTGCAGTCCCTGGCGATTACAGGTGCAGAAATCCAGGGCCTCTGGAATGCGGCTGGTGAAAGCGATTCTCTCGTTGCCATCTTCGCGGGTAGATTTCATGTAATCCGCAACGGAGAGTACAAACCCGGATATGGAGTAGCTTGAAGTTTCCCGGCGCGAAAAGATGGTGAGTTCCTGTACCTTGAGAATATTTTCGAGCTGAATTTTTACCGTCTGGATTTCGGCGATTCCTTTTTGTATAAATTCATTGCGGCGGTTTTCCGGAATGGTCTGCCTTTTTAGACTTTCGAGCATCAGTGAAATACGGGCAAGGGGATGCTTTAGTTCGTGCGTAGCCATGGCCAAGAATTCTTCGCGCTCCGTGTTCAGTCTTTTTTCGCGCAGGATAAGATAAATCATATAAAACCCGGCAGTTCCGAGTACTGTAATCAAAAATACGGTTTCGGAAAAAATCATATTCATTCGGCGATTGCGTTCATGCAGTATTGCGTTATGGAATTGCGGGGAAATTTGAATTTTTTCTCCTGACTGCCTCAAAGAGTCAAAGCAGGGAATCAGTTCGCAGGTTTCGGAATAAATCACTTTACCACTGTTGAGTAAACCGGGCAGGATTTCCGGGTTAGTTGTTTGTGACAAAAAGATTTGTCGTTCCAAAAGGAGGAACTCCGCCTGTAAAAACGAATTGAGAGTGCGCGAAAAAACGACAAGCCACCAGAGCGTCATCAATATCACTGAAAAAAAAATCAGTGACAGGGCAATAGGGATTCCGGTGGCAAAGCTTCTCCGCATGCTCAGGCTTCCGGAGTCTCCATTTCCTGTAAGGTGGGTGATTTGCGGATTGCGGCAGCAAGCTTCTGCAAAAACAGATCAATATCTCTGGTTTCCATGGCAACCGATAGAAATCCTACTTCGTAAGCAGAAGGAGCAAGGTAAACTCCATCGTTCAGCAGGGCTTTAAACAAGTGCCTGTAAATGAGAGCAGATTTGTTCCAGATTCTATCAACGCGTCGCACTGGTTCGTAGGCTCCGGTTTCGTGGAAGCTGAACCAGAAGAGGGAATCTTCCTGAACCAGAGTCATATCGTAACCTTTTCCTTCGAGAGCAGATGGAATCAGTTTGCTGAATTCCTTTCCGAGATATTTTGCGAGATCCGACAATTTGTCGTATCCGTTCTTTTCCAGCATGGCATTTAGAGTGGCCAGGCCGGCGGCCATGGCCAGCGGATTTCCGGAAAGCGTACCCGCCTGGTATACCGGTCCTGCCGGGGCCAAATGATTCATGATTTCGCGGCTTGCTCCAACGGCTCCTACCGGCAGACCACCGCCAATTACTTTGCCGTATGTTACAATGTCTGGCGTAACGCCATATTTACCGGCAAAGCCGGAAATCCCAAGGCGAAAGCCGGAAATAACTTCGTCAAGAATCAAAAGTGCGCCATGGCGAATGGTAACATCGCGCACCAGTTTAAGAAATTCATCACGCTGTTTAAGCAAACCGGCATTGGCTGGCAGAGGTTCAATAATTACGGCAGCGATTTTGTCTCCGTAGAGTTCAAAGATTTTTTGAAAAGACTGCTCGTCATCGAGTGGAACGGTGAGCGTAGTCTTTGCCGTCTCGGCGGGAATGCCGGGCGAAGAGGCAACTGAAATATCTCCCGAAGCGGTGAGAAGCCCGGAACCTGCGTTTACGAGCATCCCGTCACTATGGCCATGGTAGCAGCCATCAAATTTTACAATCAGATATCTTCCTGTAATTCCCCTTGCCAAGCGCAGAGCCGTCATAACTGCTTCGGTGCCGCTGTTGACAAAGCGGATTCGTTCAATGTGGGGAACATGTTTTAGAATGAATTCGCCCAGTCGTATTTCCTGTACCGAAACCGCGCCGTAAGAAGTACCGAGCTCGCTTTGTTCTTTGAGAGCTTTCACTACTTTTTTATTTCCGTGGCCAAGAATGAGCGGCCCCCAGGAATTGACAAAATCCAGATACGTATTGTCGTCTGTATCGGTAAGGTAGGCACCTTTGGCCGAGGCAATTACGACGGGATCTCCGCCAACAGAGCGGAATGCCCTGACGGGAGAGTTTACCCCACCCGGAAAAACTTCAAGAGCTCTCTTCCACATTTTAACAGATTCTTTATGTTTCATGGTATCCTCCACTGGATTGCTGAAAATGGACGAAGATCTTCCCGTCCCTGAATTGATTTAATTAACTGACCAAAAGACTTTCCGCTTGAGATAATATATGGTTGTATTCCATTAGCAAGAAGAGACAACGCAGTTGTCTCTCCCATGGCAGCGATTTTATGCATCGGGTTTCTAAAATGAGATGCGTAGTGCGAGGCTGCCGATGGCGAACTGAAAATCCAGAGGTAATCCTGATCCTGCGGTATGCTGACAGATTCTAAAGGAACATTTTTATAAGGGAAAAGAGTCTGCACCCGAACTCCCTGTGCGCGCAGAAATTCGTAGCCCTCTGCTATTCCGTTTTCTGCCGTAATCCATAGAACATCTTTTATTTTCTGCGCTAAGACCGCCCGTGCGGCTGCAAGCGCGCCGGCACCATGCGGAGTGGTCACATTCTGAAAATAGGCGCGGAGTCTGCGGGCACTGGAATCGCCCGCTGCAAAAACGGGAATCTCTGAGTCTGGTGCCTGAGACAAAAGATACTGAACGGCTTCTGGAGAAGTGGCTACAATAACAGTTCCTAGTTTAATGGCCGGCATGGCAACCGATAAGAATTCTGTTTTAATAAACGGAATATAGTGCACAGAACGACTGCAGCCTGTCTCTTCTATGGCTCTCTTGAACGACAGCATGCTTTTTCCGGTAAAAAGCAGGGGGGAATTGTCCTCGCCTCGCATTTCTGAAGAGAGCCACAAAGAGCGCTCTGGAGTAAGGAAGCGCGTTGCTCTGAATTCTTTTCCCACCGCATCTGTTACAGAAAATGAGGGAGAATAAAATGCCTGTGTGCGGAACAGGTTTCCCACTGTAGCATTTTCCATAGTAACTGTCTCAAGAGTTTGTTCGGCAAGCGGGAGGGAATACAGTCCCAGTGGAACAGAACAGCCTGCACCGAGGGAAGACATAATTTCTCTTTCCATATTTGTCTTTTCCCGAAGAACTTGGTTTTCCCGCAATGCAGACAGAGGATAATCGATGCGGGTTTCCAGACCCAGCACGCCCTGGCTTACCGCTGGTAGGATGACATCAGGAGAAATATCGTAAAAATGGAGATTTTTCTCGATAATGACAGAAAGACGGGCGTGATCTGCATCGAGGCGTTCTCGAAGGGCAGAAGCAAGTCTTTCGCCGAATTTTTCTTTTTGAGCTGGCCAGTTTTGGAAAAAGGCAAACAGACGCCGAATTCCCGCTGACGCGAGCAGAAGGCCATGGAACGAATCCGATGCCAGAAGTTTTTCAAAACGGGTTATCAAATTCCCCCGAACATTGACGAGCTCTACGCCTGGCGCGTATTGCTTTAGCTGGGCAGCACGGCGCAAACTGGAGGATCCTATGGTGGCGCCATTGAGCCAGCCTGCGAGGGAAGCCGGCTCTACAGAGGTGCGCGTCACAACCATGTCGCCACTTACCTCCGGTGAAAATACGGAGTGGAGCATAAGACCATGGGGGAGTTCTGTTGGCAGATCTTTCAGAGAATGGACGGCAATATCACCAGATGATTCGAGCAGCGCGCTTTCGAGCTCTTTGGTAAAGAAAGCTTTCCCTTCCTTATCGACACCGCTTTTCATATTGTAAAGAGGGTCTTGCAGGTTAATATCTCCTAGGGTCTTGAGAGCGATAATTTCCCACGGAATCTGCGCATGGTCGAGAATTTCTGCCGTGTGCAGTGTTTGAGCGAGAGCAAGAAAAGAATCACGGGAGACAATGCGGACTTTCAAGCTTCCTCCTGGGTATAAGTGAGCATTTCTATAAACAGATTTTTGTGAGCTTTGAGAGTTTTCTTCTCCTGCTTTCGAAAATGGTCGTATAAAATTCGCTGCTGTTTTGCAGAAATGTCGCGAAGGGGCCCTTTGAGCAAAGCTTCCCATTCCTGCTTTCTCTCTTCCTCTACACGGCGCAATGCTTCATTGACGAGATCCGGATTCTGCCTGTAAACGAGATCCATGGAGAGAGAATTGATGGCGCGGTCTACAAAGGGCAATGCCTGTTTCAGGTGATACTGGCGCATGGTCTTGTTATTGGCACTTACATTCTGGAGATCGTTGAGATTGATAATATGTTCTGAAAAATCATTCGGGGAGAGAGTTTCAATATTGGGTGGTAGTCCTAAATCGGCAAAGATGGCTCGAGGAGATATTTTTCCACTCTGCTTCCACTCAAGAATCTGTTCTTCTCGAAGCAGGGGTGTTTCCGAGGCGGTAGAAGTAATGAGAAGCTCATAATCGTGTTGTTCTTCTACCAGGAAGTCCGACCAGTTGAGGTAGCGAATAGAGACGGAGGTTCCGTGGATTGCCTTTTCCCAGGCGGGAGGCATGGGATTGGTTATGTCATGCCTTAGAATCAGAATTTCCCGGGCTCCCTTATTGAGTACAAAGCGCAGTGCTTTTTGGGACATATCGCCGGTTCCGCCAACTACGGCTTTTTCAAGAACGAGCTGTTCCTGTTTCCAGCGGCCAAGAATATCGCGTTCCATGAGCGACAGCAGAGATATTGGATTCGAGCCAATATCAGTCTGCGTGCGGATTGCTTTCTGCACTTCAAAAGCCTTTTGCAATAATGTGCGAAAAAAAGACGAAAGATACAGCTTCCCTTCTGCAAGTGCCATCGCACGTTTTACCTGGCCCGTTATCTGGGTTTCTCCTATGGCCATGCTTTTTAAACCGCTCGTTACTTGAAACAAATGGCGTATGGCAGCTGATCCTGTTTTATGTACCGGTTCATGGCGGTGTACGCCCAGGTTGACAGGCGATTCCACCAACAGAGCACGGATTTGTGCCGGATCCTGGGGGGGCAGGCCCTTCAGCTCAAGATACAGTTCGGCGCGATTGCAGGTGGATACATAGAAAACGGATTGAATGGCCTGGTCTCTCTGCCAGTCTACCGAATAGAATGTTTGCGAGTCGGGAAACGACTGCAAGGCCTGGAGATCGTGGTCTTCGTATGTCCAGCTTAAAAGGACAAACTGCCGAAAGAAAGAGAGCATCGGCTTACTTTAACATTGGAATGCTGCCTGAAAAGCATAATAGTTTTTTACTGTCATTAAATTGTAAAAACCTATATTTTTGTACTTGCCGAAATATCGTAGAGTGGTTTAAGTAACCTCTGGAAAAGTCCCTCCGTGGACTTTTTGCCTGCGGCTTGCTACGCATTTACCCTACGGGCACAGGCAGATCGCAAAACCCTGGGGCGAAAACTACGACATCCTTGTCGTTTTCGCCATTCGCGCA
>DYKF01000014.1 GCA_020722745.1 Caldithrix sp. | reverse complement strand
TTCGGTAATCTCCAAAACGCTGCGAAAACCGGTGTTTTCTCCGCGTTTTGCCGGTCCATCGTTGGACCGAAAGTAAGCTCTGAACTTTGTTCAGAGCTTACTTAAAACAAATATCCTTGCTGTTTGCCCGGAGGGTGCGCCATTGCAAAACAAACCCGTAAAGCGTAAATCAATATTCAGTAAGTCCTTTACACAATAATGCAGCCGAACAATAAGGTATTGCTTTAACTTGGGGAAATAATGGCGAAACAAAAGAGAGTCTTCTACTCAGGCAAACGCGACAAAAAAAAATGGGCCCAGGGATATATTTTCTGGAGCTATCTGTTCGCAGCAGCCGTGGCAGCCATTGCCATAGCTGGAATATCAAAACCCGCCAGTGCGCCCACAAAAACAATAACAAACCCTGCTCTCCCCGCAATAAAAGCGCCATCTACGCTGGCAGAGCTCGACTCAATCGGTAAAACGCGCGCTTTACCCGGCCTGGAAAACTGCCCTCTGCGCACAGAGGGTAAACAACCCGGGCCAGAAACAACTTTTCTTTTGCCCCACAACATATCCGCATCTTTTACGGCAGGAAAAGCACTGGCCGCCACGGATTCTGTCATCTGGTACACGGCGGGACTTAAACCAGATAGAAAATGTCTTCGGGCCTTGTCACAAAATGTGGCCGGGCTAATTCTCTGGGTCCCCACTCCTGTAACAGGTTATTTTGAAAATTATGGTGGACAATACTTTCTCCAGAGGGGAACCATGCCCTTACCACCGCTTCCCGCCCAGGCAACGGCTGGCTTATCTGCACTCGCGCTCGCGCATGCAGAAAGTAAAAATAACAAAATCACTATTGGATTTTCTGAATCGCTCTCTGCAGAAGAACTATATACTCTCTCCAGGAAAATATCTGACATACCTCCCAAAGCCACAGGCTACCCGGTAACCCAAAATCGATCCCTGAAAACATGGAGCCAGTGGGTGCTGATCGTCCTGTTGATTATTCTCCAATGGCTGCCGCTCATCAATGTAGCCAGCTTAAAAAAACAGAGAATCCAGCTGGTAAGCGGATGTATTAGCTCCCTGTATTTTGGCCTCATCCCTGCCTTTTATGCCGGACTGATTAATCTGGCAAAAGGGTTTCACTTTTCTCTGGACACCGCAATTATTGCATCGCTGGTTCTCGTGGTACCTCTGTATTTGTATGCCAAGAGGCTCGAAAGCCGCGTTGTTAACGTCAGTACAAATCCTGTATCTGCGATGCTGGTTTTTAACGCAATGCTAACCTTGGTTGCTTTTATCAACCCGATTGTCTTTGGGTTATTGATCCCTGGAGCCCTGTTATTCTTCCGCTTTGCACAGCACCATGCCATCGTAAAATTGTTTGGGTTTGCACTAGGCATAATGCCAGCCGCAGCAGTTATTGTCTTAGCATACCCATATTACGGAGTTACAAACGCTGTCGCTCTGTTTGACATAACTCGGTATTCCTGGCAGACCATCACAATGCTCATCCTTATCTTTGGCTCCATTTTTGCCATGTTCAACCGAAAGCAAAATGAAAATTAATCTGGATAACATGTCAGGCATGCGGGACCTCGATATTTCCTTGGTCGGGACGGGGAGAATTGCATGGGAGCTCGAAAAGGATCCCCTGCGTTATAAACCGGCAACCCATATAGGAGCAGTAAATTATCTTATCCGGAAGGGCGCAAAGCTACACTGGAAAATGCTATACGATCCGCAACAGCCAAAGGCACAGGCGGCTGCTGAATTTATTCGCTCTGGAACAAAACAAAATGTTGAAATTGCTCAAACCCCGGACGATATTCTTAAACAACGTCCAGACATTCTCGTTATTGCGAGTACAACGGATTCCCACTTCAGCTGGCTAACCAGGGCAATCGAGGCACAAGTGCCGGTAATTGTCGCAGAAAAACCGGTTGCCACCATCCAGGAAGAGCTGGAAACACTTGCGCAATTAGACAAAAATAGTGCCTCCTCAATCATAGTGAACTACGAAAGGCGTTTTCATCCAAAGTACTCAGAATTGCGTAAACAAATTTTAAAGGGTGAGTTTGGGCAGGTACTCCACTACCGTGGCTTGTTTTCTTCCACGGGAAAAAATCTTTTTCCAGACAGCCATAGCGAAGGCATTTTGTTGCGCGACACAACCCACCTGCTCGATCTGGCCATGTTTCTCTTTGGACCCGCAACTGATTCCAAAACACAACACGCCGAAAAAAATGTTCTCGCATGGTTTATCCACGAAAGCGGTGTATCTGGAAATATCACAACGCTTTCGCATTCTTCATTCTTCCACTTTGAATTAGAAATCATCACTCAAAAAGCCCGAATCAGAGTAGGAAATGGATTCTATTCTATCGAGAGAAGCGGACCTTCTAATTTATACAAAAACTTTTTCTCGCTGTCTGCTCCCAGATATCTAACAGACAAAGCTCTAAAGCCTAAAAAAAATCCATTCATAAGAATGTATCTGAGAGCGATTAACGGAACGGCATCGCCTGAGCTTTTTTCGCAAGCAATTCAAAACGCCGCCTTGCTCCTCAAAAAGTAGCGACAGATCGGTTTTTTCAAGTATAGCAGAGCACAGATTATTGGATAAACAAAAAAGTCCCCGAAGGGACTTTCCATAAAAGCAAAGAAAAGGACGCGGCATCAATGATGCGCGGTCGAAGATTGTCCAGCAGAAGCAATCCGGAGACGAAACCGCAACAGATCCTGTTTCTCAATCCTCGCGTCAATTTTATCGTCGCCATTGACAGGAGACATATCCATGGAGGCTAGCTCCTTACGGGTAGCTTCCGCATCAATTTGGGAGGCATCGACAACGCCTTCTACAAGCACAGTGACATTGTTGTCCCGAACTTCTGCAAAGCCAGATTCCACAGTAAACGAATGCTTGCTGGCACCCGTTTGAACTTCAACAAATCCAGGCCGGAGATAACTGAGCAAAGGAGCATGTCCGGGCAGTACTCCAAACGAGCCTTCGCTGCCCGGTAAAGAAACATAGTCTGCTTCACCGTGAAATACTTTCTGGTCTGGCGTGACAATGCTTACGTGAATGCTCATATTATTTTCCTGATTCCGCGTGAAGTGCTGCAGCTCTTGCGACTACTTCTTCGATTGGACCCTGGTAGGCAAATGCACTTTCTGGCAGGTTGTCATATTTGCCAGTGAGAATTTCTTCGAAGGAGTGGATGGTGTCTTCGAGCTTTACATACTTGCCTGGCATGCCTGTAAACTGCTCTGCAACGTGGAATGGCTGGCTGAGAAATTTTTCAATGCGGCGCGCACGGGCTACGATTGTCTTATCGGCCTCTGAAAGCTCATCCATACCAAGAATTGCAATGATGTCCTGAAGATCTGCATATCTTTGCAGAATTCGCTGAACTTCACGCGCGACCTTGTAGTGTCTTTCGCCTACAACATCGGGCGAAAGAGCGCGCGAAGTAGAGGCAAGCGGATCCACGGCTGGGTAAATACCTTTTTCCGCGATTTTACGGTTAAGTACCGTGGAAGCGTCCAGGTGAGCAAACGCTGCCGCCGGCGCGGGGTCGGTAATATCGTCTGCAGGAACATAAATGGCCTGTACGGAAGTAATAGAACCATGGGTAGTGGATGTAATCCGCTCCTGGAGCTGACCCATTTCAGTAGCCAGCGTAGGCTGGTAACCCACCGCAGACGGCATGCGACCAAGGAGGGCCGATACTTCAGAACCTGCCTGGGAAAAACGGAAGATATTGTCTACGAACAGAAGAACGTCGGAACCGGAATAATCACGAAGCCACTCTGCCATGGTGAGAGCTGATAGAGCAACGCGCAAACGAGCTCCTGGTGGTTCGTTCATCTGGCCATACACGAGTACAGTTTTGTCAATTACTCCAGACTCTTCCATTTCCATCAAAAGGTCTGTTCCTTCCCTTGTACGCTCACCAACACCGGCGAATGCTGAATAGCCACCATGCTGCTTGGCGATATTATTGATGAGTTCCATGATGATAACGGTTTTACCTACACCGGCGCCACCAAAAAGACCTGTCTTTCCACCTTTAATGTAAGGCTCAAGAAGATCAATTACCTTGATTCCTGTTTCAAAAATTTCGGTTTGTGGAGAAAGAGCCGTATAATCTGGAGCATCTCTGTGGATAGGTCTGGTTTCTGTTGTCTCTACAGGGCCTTTTTCGTCAATGGGATCGCCAAGAACGTTAAATACACGTCCAAGGCCTTTAATTCCAACGGGAACTGAAATAGGTGCTCCCGTATCAGTTACTTCCTGCCCACGGCGAAGACCATCGGATGCACCGAGAGTAATGGCGCGAACCGTTCCGCCCCCAAGGTGCTGCTGCACTTCGGCAACAAGCTTTTGTCCATTTACATGGGTCTCAATTGCATTGTAAATATCTGGCAGGGAATCTTCTGAAAATCTTACGTCGATAACAGATCCAATAACCTGCGTAATGGTTCCTTTTTTTTGGCTCATTTTTTACTCCTGTTATTCCTTAACATTTATTTCAGCGCATCTACGCCGCTTATAATTTCCGCAATCTCCTGCGTAACCTTTGCCTGACGAGCTCTATTATACATGAGCGTCATTTCTTTAATCATGTCGGAAGCAGAATCCGTTGCATTTTTCATCGCAATACGACGGGCTATCTGCTCGCTTGCTGCTGCATCCAGGAAAGCCTGAAACGTTACAATCTTAATGGAACGCGGCAATAAAGCAGAAATTAACTTTTCGGGAGATGGCTCGATCATGTACGGAGCAGCGGGCCCCTTCCCTTTTGCGCTGAAGGACAAAGGGAGAAGTGAGCGATTGACTACTTTTTGTGTACCCGCGTTAAAATAGCGGGTATAAATCAGTTCTACACCGTCTACTTTTGCAGATTCAAACAGATCCATTGCTTCCTGTGCGACTACTTCTGCCTGCGCAAAAGTAACGCGATCATCAAATTCGAAATATGACTTTTCAAACGGAATTTTCTGGAAGCGAAGAAAGTTCACCGCTTTTTTTCCGGCAACATAGAGAACCGGTTCAATTCCCCTAGATTTATACTCTTCGTAGGCGGCAAGAAGGGCTTTGAGTACGTTTGTGTTGTAAGGCCCCGCAAGCCCCCTGTTAGCTGTTATAGCAATGAGGAGAACTTTTTTCGGTTTCTCCGCCTTGCGCAAAAGGGGGTGGCTTACGTCTAATTGACCGCTTGCCAGAGATTCGAGCAATTCGGTTACTTTGTCAGCGTACGGCTGCGACGCATGCACTCTGTCCACAGCCTTTTTTGACTTCGCAGTGGCGACCAATTCCATTGTCTTGGTGATCTTGCGAGTGTTCTTGACCGAATCAATTCTCGTTTTAATTTCTTTTGGGGTTGCCATAACTTACCTTACGTCTGCTTTGCGTCCTGTCAAAAATGCATCCGCAATTTCAGCCATAGCTGCCTTTAGCTTGTCTTCATCTGGGATTTCCTTTGTATCGCGGATTACAGCGAGGAATTCCGGGTGAGCTTTCTCCATGTGGTCCAGCATGTATGTTTCGAATTCACGAACATTTTCTACGGGAATCTTATCAAGATAGCCTTTTGTACCAGCATAGATGGAAAGAACCTGTCTTTCTACTGCGAATGGGTGGTACTGTGTCTGCTTAAGAAGTTCCACGAGGCGCTTACCTCGATCGATCTGGCGCTGTGTTACTGCATCGAGTTCTGTACCGAGCTGAGCAAATGCTTCCAATGCGCGGAAAGCGGCAAGATCAAGGCGAAGCGTTCCAGCCACTTTTTTCATGGCTTTTATCTGAGCTGCACCACCAACGCGGGATACAGATATACCGACGTCTACAGCAGGGCGAACGCCAGAAGCAAAAAGATTTGGCTGGAGATAAATCTGACCGTCGGTGATAGAAATCACGTTGGTAGGAATATAGGCCGAAACTTCCCCTTCCTGCGTTTCAATAATGGGCAACGCTGTCAAAGATCCCAAGCCGTTCTTTTCGTTGAGTTTAGCTGCTCTTTCGAGGAGACGGGAGTGGAGATAGAATACATCTCCAGGATACGCTTCGCGTCCTGGAGGACGGCGCATCAGGAGGGAGAGCTGGCGATAAGCATTTGCCTGCTTGGAAAGGTCATCGTATACCACGAGAGTTGCTTTTCCGTGATTATACATGAATTCTTCTGCCATGGCAGTTCCAGAATAGGGAGCCAGATACTGCATTGGTGCTGGATCGGAAGCATTGGCAGCCACGACAATAGTATAGTCGAGAGCACCAGCATCCCGAAGTCTGTTTACAACCCCGGCTACCGTAGATGCCTTTTGTCCAATGGCCACGTATACGCAGATTACATTGTTTCCTTTCTGGTTAATAATAGTGTCGATGGCGATAGCTGACTTACCTGTACCACGGTCGCCAATGATGAGCTGGCGCTGACCACGACCAATAGGAATCATGGCATCAATAGCTTTAATACCTGTCTGCATTGGCTCGTGCACTGGTTTACGAGAAGAAATACCAGGAGCTATTTTTTCAACAGGACGGAATTTGTCTGTATTAACGGGTCCTTTTCCATCGATAGGTGTTCCAAGTCCGTCCACAACGCGACCCAGAAGCGCCTCGCCAACAGGTACCTCCAGAATGCGCCCTGTTCTTTTGACGTTGAAGCCTTCGCGGATTTCAAGATAATTACCGAGAATAATAATACCTACTGAGGCTTCTTCGAGGTTAAAAGCAAGTCCCATAACCCCATTTTCGAATTCGAGCATTTCGTTAGCCATTACATTCTTGAGGCCATATACGCGGGCAATACCATCGCCCACTTCCAGAACTGTACCAACTTCGTCAATTTTGAGATCCTGGCCATAGTTGCCAAGTTCTCTGGACAGTACGGAAACAATCTCATCTGTATTAATTTTCATGTCCATTCTCCTTATAGTAATCGAATATTATGCCTTGGACCATCCAAGACTCGGATCAATTTTCCGTGTATAAACGCGCTCTTTCCAGTTGCGCAGATATGTTCTTAAGGTTGCATCCATAAGGTAGTCCCCCACCTTCAAGACAACTCCTGCCACAATATCTTTTTTCACACGATATTCTACTTTAACATCCAGACTCCCTTCCCGGGTGAGGCCAAAATGGCGGCGATGGGAAGATACTATTTCTTTTGCTCTTTCTACGAGAGCAGTTCTGGACGATTCATCAAGCTCGGCGGCCACAAAGAGTTCAGCGCGAACGCGTCCGAGTGTTTCATCGTTTATAGAACGAATGTCCTCGAGAATGCTGCTAAGAAAACGTTCGCGCTTTTTATCAACGAGAATATTCAGCAAAGATTCTGCAGCGGTAGAAAGTTTACCGCTCAAGGCCTTACTGAGAATTTCTTTTTTTTGATCTTTGCTGAAAAGCGGAGATTCATAAAAAGAAAGTATTTCCGGATTGCTGACAAACGCCTTCTGGATCACTTCGAGCTCCTGCTCAAACTGTGCAGGATCGTCTACAGAAGCAAGCACTGCACGGGCGTAATTTCCAGCGGGTCCTTTTTTCATATATTCACCTGCAATCAGTTTTTAATATTTTTGAGCTCGCGCTCAGCAATAGCTCTATGGTTGTCTGCCGTTACAGCGTTCTTGAAAACCGCTTCAATCACTTTGGCAGCCATATCCACAGCGGTGTGCTCCAGTTCGTCCAAAGCTTTTACCTTGGCTTGTTCTATCTCTGCTTCTACTCGCTTGCTGATCTTTTCTGCTTCGATGCGTGCATCTTCCAGAATTTTGTCGCGCTGGGAGATAGCATCTTTACGGCTTTCGTCCAGAATGTGATGCGCCTCTTCCTTTGCGGCATTCAGCTTTTGCTCATATTCACGAAGAAGAGCTTCTGCTTTTTCCCGAACCTCTTTTCCTTTCTCTATGTCTGCCTCTATTCTGTCATTGCGCTCATCGATCGCTTTAATGATAGTTTTCCAGGCAGTAAAATAGAGCACCACCAATACAGTAATAAAAGTAATGGTGGTCCAGATCAAAAGGCCGGGGTTGACAGCCAGAAGATTTAGCGAACCTTCGGCTAAAATTGGCATTGTTAACCCCATTGTAGCCTCTTATTAGCCCTGGGAAAACATGAACCCAAGTACAAGGGCGAAAAGAGCAACACCTTCCACGAGAGCTGCGGCGATGATCATGAGTGTCATGATTTTACCAGAAGCTTCTGGCTGACGGCTTACACCTTCAGCGGCTTTGGCGCCAACCTGACCAATTCCAACCCCTGCACCTAACACGGCAAGACCTACTGCAATACCTGCTCCAATAATATTCATTTGATTCTCCTTAAATTTAATTTGCAAAACTTAGTGGCGATGCTGTGCCCCTGCCACAAACAGGGCTGTTAAAAGTACAAAAATGTACGCCTGGAGAAATGCAACGAGAAGCTCGAGCATAAAAATCCCGACGGATCCAACATAGCTGGCCGCTGCCACACCATAATTTTGATATTGAAAAATAAATCCCATCAAAACCAGAAGGAGCATGTGGCCTGCCGTCATGTTAGCCAAAAGACGAACGGCAAGAGCAAACGCTTTTGTAAATATCCCTATAAACTCAAGCGGCCACATCAAAATCCACAATGGCGCAGGAATCCCTTTAGGAACAATATTTTTAACAAATGCAATTCCTTGGAATGCGAATCCACTGACAAAAATAACGAGAAGGGATATGCCCGCCAGGGCACCCGTTACGCTGAGGTCACCCGTAGACGTAATCCCTGGCCAAAGCTTCAGGGCCAGTGGCGCTTCTGTGGCAGGAACATGTGCATCCATGGGAGCCGCCATTCCGGTTTGAACACCTACAAATTGAACGAGTTCACCCATGGGTGGAAAAAGCCCCAGAAGGTTCGAAAACAATATAAAGAAAAAAAGTGTGAGGAGATAAGGGACGTAGGCCTTTCCGTCTTTGCCCATAGTGTCTGCAGCAATACCGTTGCGCACAAATCCAACAAGCATTTCCACTGCACCAGAAAAGCGACCCGGACGACTGTACACTTTGCGCACAATGAAACGGGCAGCGGGAATAAAAATGGCGAGCATTAGAAAGGACACAACCCACATCATCACCACTCGCTTTGTAATAGACATGTCAAATCCACCAATTTGCAGCGGCCATAGAACCGCGTCGGAAAGGTGGTGGTTTATGAGAGAAGTAACGCTAAAGGCTTCCTCTGCGTGGTGAGCGACATGCTCAGCAGCCGGAGCAAGAACCTCGCTAGGGAGAGCGTCGGTTACGGGAGAAGTATATGCATCTGAATTTGGAATCATCTGTGTAAGCAATGAGAACATATTTACCCTTTATATTTATATTTTATTGAGACGCCTGAATGCAAATGCCGCTTCTATCGCAATGGAAAGGGAAACCCCCAGCAAAGCAGAAAAAAGCAATGGCTTGCGCTCTGCTTCTGGAATCCAGTCCATAAACATAGTCGCGAAACCGGCTATAAATATGAACGCAAAGCGGACGGCAAGACCAGCCATCCATCGCATCCATTCTTTCATGGCCGGAAGCCTTGCCCGCAATAAAAGGCCGTGCATTGCATCTGTGAGAACCAGAATACCCGTGATCCCAACGGCAAACACCGCATATTTGCAGCAAGTGACTTCAAACACCTGAGTACAGAGATTATCCGGTTTTTGGGCTGGCAAGAATTTTTTTTACAATTCTCCTGCAATTCTGTATAAAACCCTAGATTGCATGCTGCGCCTGCACGTTGGGTGAAAAAGGCTGGACACACGGGAAAGCAGTGACTCTACATGGGTCATGTATCCTTTTATTCAAGCATTGCATGTCGGTAATTTTAAACTTGTTCTGGGTTCCTTTATTGTGTTGATCGGATCTCTTCTTTTATTAAGGAGAAAACCTGAATTCATGCAGTCTAAAGGCCAAAGATATTTTACCCTCGCCTACATGATTCTGGTAGACGTCCAGTTAATTCTTGGCATTGCTTTGTATTTTACGAGTCCCACTGTCGGTTCTGCTTTGTCCGATTTTGGAGCAGCAATGGAGGCCTCCCGGCTTCGCTTCTTCGCTCTGGAGCATCCCTTGACAGGTCTGCTCACAGTCAGCTTTGCCCATCTGATTTACCGAACCGCCAAGCGAAACCCTGAAAACCATAAGCGTATTCTTACCTATACTGTATTGAGTAGCATTATGCTGGTTCTCACTGCACGTTCTCTTTTGACTGAGTGATCTTTTGTACCCATTTGGGTATTGCTTTTTGCCGGAACCAGTCCATAATAAAAATTATGAAAGTAAAAAACAGTATTCGTATAGCGAGTATGCCCTTATTACTGGCTCTTAGTACTGCGTGCGGAACTTCTCCAGCCATGTACAGGGCAAAGCTCTCGCAAACGAATCAAATTGCCGTCATCTCGAGCCAGGATACGGATGGATATTTGGAACTGTACCCACCATCGGATACACCCATTTGGGTAAAAGGTCGTCGAAAATTTTCTGGTAAATTTGATGACAAGGGCAAACCACTTTACGAAGAGATTGATCGGAGTGAAAGTCCCCAGGCTCCTTTCCCCGAAAGTTATCTGCAAATTTTTATCGACATAACTCAGCATTTGAACCAGCAGTACCCGGATAAACAATTCAATTTTGTAAGCCGCTCTACTCTTCCTCTAAAGAATGGCAAAATAGACTGGAACCAGACTCCATATTCTATTGTCTATATATTAGATTTAAATGTCCTATATGAAACCAACGGAATAGCTCCTTTCACTTACTCTCTCTATTCGGGCTTGTCTTTAGATATAAAGGCGAAAGCTTCCAACGGGAAATATAACTCGGTTAAATTAACACCTCTCGGCGGCTTAGCCTATTATTCCCTGGCAAAAACCAACATAGAAGACTCCACCAGGCAATCTTATGACACCGAAATGCCCCTTGATGCCTTAATGAATTACCCGCCTCTGCATCCGGACAAAATCATTCAACCCATAAAAGAACAGGCTAAAGCGCGGCTGGACGAACTAAAATTAAAAATAGAACAACAAGAATAAGATTATGAAAACCGCTCTCAAAATGCCGGCATTCACAGGGTTGCTGTTTATCTACTTTACCCTGTCTCGTTGTTCTGCCCCAGCTCAGAAAACGCTTAGAGAGGATCTACCTGTTATACAGCGTTTTCACCTAGTTGTTGCTCCTGTGCATATTGAAAACCCTGTGAACCGGTTTGAATTTTCAAAAATAGACTATATTCCCGGTTTTTATTCTGTCTCGTGTTCAGCCAAAAAGGAAAGTCCCAGTTCCGTGTATACTTTCACGGCAAAGGGGAAATGTGAACAATGTGAAAGAGCCAGTTTGGAACCATTTAACTATGATTCCAAAGACCTCCGAAAGTGGTACGAAGACAGATATCGCCAAAAACTGGAGATTCCTCTGGTTAGCGATGCAGAATCCGGTCAAATTCCGGAAGTGAGGGAAATTGGTAACAGCACCCCCCCTCTGAATACTCAAGTCTTAGATAAACAGATAAATCAAATGGTTAGCGCGCACCCAAACGACGCATTCCTGATTATTGTATCTGGGATTAAATTTGAAAAATCCGAGACGGAAACATTTACGCACAAGACAAAGAATATTCCTGGCTGTCAGGAAAACGACACAGCCCAACTCAAAATAGCTACAGACCAGTTTGAATCGATGAATATGCAGGCTTTTGCGGTGAAAATTCTCGTCTCCGGGCAATATTTCTGGGACGACGAAAAAAAGAACGCGCGCAACTATTTCTATAAACCGTTCACATCAAATATCCAGGATTATGCCGGTGGAACCATCTGGTTCAAACCAACGTCTCCTTCGAGGATAGAAAACATCCAATGGAATTCCATGTTTTCTGCTTCCCTGGGTAACCCGGTTCCCGGCGATTTTAGCTACTTCACCTTTGCCCCGCCGCAGTATGATTACGAACATACATCCACTGGCAAGACAGTGCAACAGGAGATCCTGGACACGGCTGGTGCAAACATAGATTCTGTGAGTCGCGTTCTTAACCTGTACTACTCGGAGGAATCAGAAGCCCCAGCCTCTACAGAAATGCAGGCAAGATGAGGTCAGTTCCAGGGAAGAGAGCTTCTCTTGATCCAGTAATCCACTGGGTTTTCTATCAGCTCAGACGCAAGCTTGCGGCCCTGTGTATCTGAAGAGGGAATGATGGATTTTTCTGCCTGAACATGCTGCTTTAATTGTTCGCTTGTTACCGCACCGCTAATCGCCGCGTGAACAAAATCATGACCGAGTACCCAGGAAAGGGCAACCTGGTCGGGGGACATGGATGATCCCTGTGCCATTTTCTTGAGCTCTCTACCGGGGAATGTATAGTTCAGCTCTTCTGTATTTTTTTCGGTTAGTCTTCCATTGGCAAAGACTTCTTTGGCTATTACAAACATTCCTGCATCAGCAGCTGCCTTCATGGCATCGGCTGCAGACTGCTCCATGAGATTAAATGTAACCTGAACAGAATCAAAGAGGGGCTTTTCGCCCTGCTTAATCGACAAAAGTTTCTCTATGGCGTCTTTTTGTTTTGGGCCGATAATAGATGCGCCTATATAAACGCCGGCATCTTTTAAGGCGGATAATTCTGCAAGAATAGCGGAATCGTTTAATGCGGGAGAATTTGCCTCTACAGAATGAATTTGATAGAGATCGATTTTACTTCCCAGAGCTTTTTTACTGGCCTCGAAATGCTCTTTGAGAGTTTTCAGGTCGTATTTTTTTCTTACATGTTCCTTAGCATCAATCTGAAAATTGGCAGCGTATTCCTGCCCCCATTTTGTAAATATGCTGGCATCTACTTCTTTCGCAGTCGATTTAATCCACTTGCCTAAAAACTCTTCGCCCTTGCCATAACTTCTTGCCGTATCAAAAAAATTGATCCCGGATTTAGAAGCCGCATCCAGCATGCTGATTGTATGCTGTTCAAGAGCTTCTACAGAAGTCTGGTGATTTAAATCATCTCCATGCCCAAGATTTATGTAGTCGGGCCGACCGAGCGCGGCAAGACCAAGACCAAGACGAGATATTGTTTTTTTGCTGCCAAGAGAAACATGTTTCATAACATAAATTTGCATATACCATTTGTCATGTCAAGTATATCCTTAACATACTCTGAAAAAGTTCATGAAATAAATGTATAATCCATTTACCCTGTATTATAAAGGTTCTTATCATTTAACTTTCTATAATTTTTTCAAAATGAATAAATAAAAACAGGAACAACTCCAGTTTTATTTGTGTTACGTGAAGCAATGTTATATAACATTGCACACTCGGAATTTGATTAGCGTGGCTTAAGTATAAATAATTCCGTGGAAAGTCTACGCAAACGGATAAAAAAAGCGTTGTCGTGTTTAGTCATTATTAGTATAGTCCACTATGCTGTTATTTATTCTTCACAACCTGTTTGCCTCTCCCCGCAAACCAAAAGAGCGCGCAGGGAAAAAAATGCACGCACTGGCCGATCAGATTACATCGGCAGATACGGCGGAACATCTTGCCGATTATCTTTCCCAAAAAGAACGGATGCAGGAAACCGACGAGGCAGCACTTCAAAGCAGAGTTCGTACCATCATGATTATTGCCACTCTCTTCCTTATAGCTGCAGCAGGTCTGGCCCTTCTCTTTTTAACAACGCGCATATACGAAGGGAAAACAGGTTTGTTTGTTTATGCAACCGGTTTGTATCTCCTGTTCGACTCACTCGTGTTTTTTATGCTGCGCAATAACGTCGCCAGAAGAACAATCACCGATGCAGAACTTCTCAAAATTGCCGCAGATGCAAAGCTGAAGGCTTTCTTAAAAAACAGTATTATCGCTCAGATGGTTTCCCTGGAATCCAACGGAGAAGCAATACAGTCCTTCCGGCGCTCTCTCAACAATGGCATGATTACTCTGTCTGCTTCTCTGCTTCTCGTTTTTTTTGGAGCCGGTATATCCATCCAGCAAAGCAAACCAGTTTCTGCGCTTACCGATAAACCCATCCGTGTTGAGCTTGGAGATAATCCTTCGTTTGATAACATGGAGGAAAAGCTCGACCAGATTTCCGGAACATTGCGTACTATGAATTACAACCTGCACAAATTGCGCGAGGAGCAGGTGAACCCGCCACCGCCCCAAAAGTAAACTATTCAGGGAACCTATAAAAATTAATTTTTTATGCTTTCCTTGCGCAGCATACAAGGATATAAATTTAAAATTTTTTCAAAATTAGAGGCTTCCCTAAATTATTTGTTTTAAGCAGTCTGCTATTCTCCAAAACCGGTCATGTGTTCCAGAGAGAAGTTTTCTCCTCCGGTAAAAGGAGCGGACCACCGCACGTCCATATACTCAGATACAGCAAAGTCCACAGGGTAAGCCGAAAACGAGTCGCGCACCATTTCGTAATGGCCAGTACCCGATTGCTTCTGGAAATTCAGAGTGAAAACGCCAATGACGGTAATGAGAAGCGCAGCAAATGTAATTCCCGATACAAAAAGCTGTTTTTGGGTTTCTCTGCGTTTTACTGCCCGTGCCGTGCGGCCTGCAAGCATTTGATCGCTGAGCAGCCTTTCGAGATTTTTTTCAAGTTGATTCATTTTACTCCCTCCATTTTTGCGACGAGATCGCGAGCGCGCGATAAGCGACTTTTTACTGTCCCTTCCCGAATTCCCAGACGCTGCGCAATCTCCTGTACGGCAAAACCCTCCACCCTGAACTGAACGACAGAGCGGTATACCTCTGGCAGCTTCTGCAATATCGTATCGAAACTCATTTTTTCAAGAATGGATTCCTCGTGGCCTGCGACGGATTGCTCTGGTTCCCTAGCGAGCAGCCTTTCTTTTCTGCTGGCACATTTTTCATTTTGGCGCAACGATTCATTGCGGGCAATGGTATAGAGCCACGTACCCGGTTTGGAATCTCCCCGGAAGCGATCATTCTTAAGAGCCCTGTATGCGCGATACCAGACTTCCTGGAACACATCCTCTGCGTATTCCGAGCATTCCGAATAGAGATATTTTCCAATGGCACCAATGACGAGAGCCTTATTGTCGCGGATCAGTGTTACAAGCTCTTCTTCTGTCATGATTTACTTCCTGTCTTCCGGGTGTTCCCGTTTATGCTGCTGGACAATTTTGCGCAATTCCAGGCGCTGATCATGACTAAGAACTTTTTCTATGGCGAGGCGCGTTTCAATACCTTTCATGGCCATGTCTGTCATCATATCCGATAACTTTTCTATTTGAGCGCGTACCTTCACCAGATCTACTTCTTCTGCTTCCAGAAGTTCCCGCAGCACTTTATGATCCTCGCGGTGCACTTTTAGACTCTCTTCTCTGTATATACGAAAATCTTCTTTAATTTTGCGGATCGCAGCATCCTGATCGTCTGTTAAATTTAATCGTGCCTTAAGTCTGTCGTAATGAATTTCAAATGGCGCAAGCGGATCGCCTCCTGGCTTTTCGCCAGGCTTGGACCATACGATGCCAGCCACGAAAAAAAATATAGCAATTGCTCTTTTCATGGATATTAGACCGCAAATTCACCGGAAAGGTTCCCGTTATTCTGCGGGTGGATCCGGGATGCGCTCAAAGATGCGGCCAACATTCGCCACAAATGGGCGCGGATCAAAGACTTCTTCCCAGATAACAGGCTCCAGCGCAGACAGGGACGGATGGTGTGCCAGCTTTTCGCGAAGAGAGGAACCTTCTGGATTAGCCCAGACTTCCATGGCAGCTCCCTGTACAATGGAATAGGCCTCTTCGCGGCTTATTCCAAGCTTTTCTGTAATCACGAGCAATGCTTTGGATGAGTAAAGAAGCCCCTTTGTAGACTGCAAAATTTTTTCGGCTGCTTCAGGATAGACGTGGAGGTTTTCGACGACAAAAGACATTTTTTGAAACATGTAGTCCAAGAGGGAAGTCGCATCTGGCAGAATAACTCTTTCTGCCCCCGAATGGGAAATATCTCTCTCGTGCCACAGCAGAATATTCTGCAAACCGGTGGAGGCATATCCCGCTATAACGCGGGCGAGGCCGCTCATTCGCTCAGAAAGAATAGGATTCCGCTTATGCGGCATCGCGCTGCTGCCCTTTTGACCTTTCTGGAAGGGTTCTTCTACTTCCCGGCTCTCCGTTTTTTGCAGGAGGCGAATTTCCTGCGCAAGGCGTGCAATGCCCTGGGCAGATAAAGCCATGGCATTCATCAGATGAGCATGGCGGTCCCTGGGTATTACCTGTGTACTCACGGGTTCTACCTGCAGACCCATTTTTTCGAGTACAAAGGCTTCCAGTTCTACAGGTAGCTGGGAATACGTTCCCACAGCACCCGAAATTTTTCCGGTCTTAATTTCCCGTGCGGCATCGCGCAGGCGCTCATAGTTGCGCAGCGCTTCTGTGTAATATCCCAGCAGTTTAAGCCCCAGCGTGGTTGGCTCTGCATGCACTCCGTGCGTTCTTCCAATGACAATAAGATCTTTATACGCGACAGCCTGGCTGTGCAGCAGCGTTAAATACTTTCTGTTTGCAGAAAGAATTCTATCCATGGCTTCCGAAACAATATAGGAGAGAGCGGTGTCGCCAACGTCGGAAGAAGTTAGCCCAAAGTGAACAAAACGGGATGCAGGGCCAATGTACTCCGCCATATTGGTCAAGAATGCGATGACATCGTGGTGCACTTCATTTTCGATTTCGAGAACACGATTTGTATTAAAGTTTGCCTTATCTTTTATATCGTTCCAGTCTGCGTCTGGAATTCTTCCCGCACTGTGCCAGTATTCGCAGGCGAGTACTTCTATTTTTTTCCAGACTTCAAATTTATGCTCAAGCGACCACAGCCGCCGCATCTCTTCTGTCGAGTATCTGTCTATCATAAGGCATTGTGCAAACTAAAAATAGCCTGCCAATTCAATTAAGTAAGGTCAATCCGCGATTTTGGGCTAATTCAACGCTGTGCAATTATCTTACCTACCCGATCAATATGGGAACGAATCGCTGCTTCCGCCGTTTCGTAATGAACGACATCAAAAAACCATGGCAAAAAAGTCTCCTCATTCAAATAAGCGCGAAATTGAATAACAGTATCATAAGAAATATTTGCCCCCATAAGAGCCAAATCAAAATCCGACGCTTCGCTATGCGTTCCCTTTGCCCGCGACCCAAACAAATAAACGCGAGAAACTTCCGGAAACTTTTCCATAGCTGCACGAACAGCTAACAAGACATCCATGGGCAATGCATCATGCATACTAATCCAGGCTACGGAAAAAATGGTAAGTATTTTCCAGCAGAGGGAAATAATCCGAACGAATTTTTTCAACCACCTGAACCGCCGTAGCCTCGTTGTATGTATGCGTAGTCAGGTTTCGATCTTCCAAAGCTGTCAGCCATAATCTGCCATTAGAAATCAACCCTGACTGGAAAGCATGTTTAATGGTTTCCCGGGGACTATTAGGACGAAAACCCTCCGCTTCAAGGTAGTCTTTGAGCAGTTTCCAGGAAAGCTCAAACGTCATTTCAAAAAACTGGATAATTCCAGCTCGTTCTATGATGGAAGGCTTTTCCAAACGAATTGCCTCTTGCAGAAGCAAAAAGGATCGTTCAAAATGCTCCCGCCGTTGTTTCCATCGAATATCATTCATTCTTAGAAGCAAGAGGCACACGACCGTCACTGTTGCGCCAGGCAAGCCCTATCGCAATGGCAACTACCGCCAGCGTGTAATACACAAAAGTGGGAATTGGCACGGGATCGCCTGCGGCATAGGAGTGCATACCTGTTAAATAAAAGTTCACTCCAAAATACGTCATGATAATAGACGCATAAGCCACGACAGAAGAAGCGGAAAACAGAAATGTACTCCTTAGAGCGGGAATAAAACGCAGGTGCAACACTACGGAGTAGACCATAATGCCAATGAATGTCCAGGTTTCTTTGGGATCCCAACTCCAATACCGACCCCAGGATTCATTGGCCCAAACGGCACCTAAAATATTTCCAATGGAAAGCAGGCCCAATCCCACCATGAGCGTTTTTTCGTTAATTATGGCAAGATTGCGAATAGACGTATCAATGCGGGGCCGCGCGGGAGAGCGCATGGCAAAAAGAATGAGAGTAAAAAAACCGAGCAAGGCACCCAAAGCCAAAAAGCCATAACTGCCAGAAATCACGGATACGTGAATGGTCAACCAGTAAGATTTTAATACGGGCACCAGAGTGGTCACCTGGGGATCCATCCAGCTTAAGTGTGCCACATAGAGAGCAAGCCCGGCCATGATGGAAGTAGAACTGATCACAAAAGGAGTCGATCGGCCAAAGATGAGAGAAGACAGGGCCGTTGCCCAGGCAATATATACCAGCGACTCATAACCGTTGGACCAGGGTGCATGGCCTGCCACATTCCAGCGCAAAGCAAGACCAGCCGTGTGCGCAGCAAACGCACCGAGCAGAAAAATCCACGAAAGAAGAAGAGGAATTCTCACGGGAACGATGGGATTGACCAGATTGAGAAATAGAAAGATCATCAGCGCAAAACCTGTGAGAAGATAAATGGGAGCAAGCCGGTAGAACAGATGGAGCTCGTTCATTTTGATTTCGAGAGCAAGGCGCGAATCGCTGATGGAATATCCGCTGTTTTCTTTTTGGAAGGCAGAAAGCTTTTGGAGCCATGCATCGGCACGCGTATAATTTCCAGTCTCTATGCCAGTTTTAACGGCAGAAATATAATTCGTCCAGATTTCCATTGCTTTGCCATAGTACAGCATGTCTACACTGGCCGGTTTATCCCCAGGTGAAAAATACGGCTCTGTAGTGCTGCCTGGAACGGGAAACAAGCGAAGCTCTGCCCCCTGCAAGACTGTATAGGCAATAGAGACCCTTTCGTCCAGCTTAAGCAGCTTGTTCTGAAGTTTTGATCTTTCTGCCGGTTTTATTCTGTTGGCCTCTTCGCTGGGCTCCTGCAGAATATACCTGCCGTCGGGCGTTAAAAACCGCGAAAAGGGAGCAACCTTTGTACCCTTTGGTAAACCAATCAGCGGACCTAACCCGGGATGACCAAGCTGAATTATGGGCTGTTCCTGCCATACATCCGGACGCGCCATCATTCCAAGCAGAATCTGAGAAGGATTTTGCCCGTACAGATCTGTGTGGCGGCTCAGCTTGAGAACAACCTCTTCTGCCAACGAATGGGCGGGTTTAAATCGCCCCTGAATATCGTGCACAATCAATTTAGAAAATTTTTCGGCATGCTCCACGGATACCGCCGGTGGATTTTGCGCGTGTATAGTACCAACCCCCAGCGCAACGGCAACCACCAGACCAGCAAGGCTGCGGTTGTATCGGCTGCCCTTGGAGAACGGTTGCAGCAGAAAGCCAAGACTCATCAGAAAAAAACCAATATAGACGGGAATTTTTCCGGGATCTCTTGCCACAGACAGAATGGTTCCGAGTTCATCGGCGTCGTACGAAGATTGATAAAAGCGGTAATTATCGTGAATAAGAATATGGTTCATATAAATGTGGTACGGATACGGTTCACTGCGGGGATCTTCTACGGTAACTTTACTTTCATAACTGGAAGGGGTGTGGGAACCAGGATAGCGCCCCATGATAAAATCGTTGAGGCGGATGTAAAAAGGAAGAGTTTTTTCAATGGGCCCTAATCCCATGCGAAACTGCTCGCCACCAATTTGCACCGTCTGGGGATTTTGAACAGTAGTATGGGAGCCATAGATTGTTCTTTCAATGGACTCTCCTTTGTAAGTTAATGTAAGCCGCAGGGCGGATAAATCGGTCTTCTCGGACGCGGGCACATAGTCGATCTTTCCGGATGGAATGTACTCTCGCACAATAAGGCTGGCTACCGATGTATCAAAGACTGTTTTTGCCGCCATTACAGTTTCCGTATTCGCTGCCACCATGGTGTTTGTCTGAGTGGACATATTCATTCCCACCATGGGCTCCCGGGCAAGAATCACCACTTCGCCTTTTTCGTTTACTCGAATCCGGATTCCGTCTACTTTTTCGGATGCGGAAGCAGAAAATACTATGGGCATTCCTCCGGCTGTCTCCCTGTCTCCGGGCGCCATTACGGTATCAAAGCTGCCCCCTTTGCCCTTGTCAGAAATCCGCAATACGATCAAAGGCACTCCATCCGGTGCAGCAACGGGAGCGCGCGCAGCCCAGTGAATATATCCAACTGTCTGTACGGACAGCTTTCCCGTGGGGGTCGGCAGAGAGTGGCTGAATGAAGACGGTGTAATGGGCGAAAGTCTTTTTTTCCACTGCTTTGTGTTTTCTCCGTGGGAGAGGGAAAAGTAGACTTCTTCGGTTGTGATAGTGTTAGCCCGAGAGCCTTCGCGGATATGCATCATGCCTTCGTATCCAAAGTAGCGCGTAAGCGCGGATCCAAATAATATGACGATGATGGATATGTGAAACATAAAAATAGACCATTTTGTCAAACGCCACATTTTATATTTGAAGATATTATTGATAAGTCCTATTGAAATAAGGACGAAAAGAAGTTCAAACCACCACGTATTGTAAATCGCGGCCCGGGCAACTGCGTTTCCATAATCATTTTCAATGAAAGTTCCTGTAGCAGTCACAATGGCAAACACGGCCATAAGGATGACAGAAAATTTCATTGATATAAAAAAAGAGAGTATTTTTTTGAACATATGCATGGCGATCACCAATATAATAAAATGGACGTTTCCCGGCAAGTATAAACGGGAGGGGCCGTCTCCCGGATTTTCTGCTCCACGGTACAAGTTTAATAGCCCGTCTGCCGATAAGAAAGATGGACCGCATTACCAAAAAACTGGAGAAAAAACATTTGAGCAAACGAATATTGAACATTTTTCTGATACTGCTCGTTACCGGATTTTCTTCCTGCAGTTTTTCGCGCTTTCCAGAAAGCAGGAGAGCAAAAAGCGGAACTGTCGATTTATCCGATTTTCCATTTAAGGATGGAAAAATTGCGGAAATATCCGGCTACTGGGAATACTTTCCCGAAAAATTGATTCCCCCGGGGAATAAAGAGACATCTCCCCACTTTCTATATTTGCCGCACACGTGGAACCAGAGCGTCGTAGATGAAAGCGGCAGTGTTCTGCATTTGCCCAAAACCGGAAAAGCTACGTACAGACTCAAACTGAATTTTGGAGAAAATCCACCGGAAAGACTCATGTTCCGGATCCACCAGGAAGACTCTGTATTCGCCTTTTATCTCAATGGCCAACTGTTGTATACAAATACGAGAGATAATCTGAATGGCAAAGCTATGCCGCGCGATTATTCTCCGGTCTACAAGTCTTTTTCTGTTCCCAAAGGCACGTCAGAAATCTTGATCCAGATGGCGAATTATGCGTACCCAAGAGGCGGGATCCGCAGTTCTCTGCAAATTGGCCCTGAAGAGGCTGTATTAGCTGTAAAGGATTCTAACTCCGCCAGAGAAGTTTTTTTCTTTGGCGCTGTACTGACCATGGGTCTGTATTTTATTCTGCTGTATCTACTGAACAGATCCGAATCCTCTCCCCTGTATTTATCAATCACTCTTTTTCTGGTGGCCTGGCATGCAACGATAACAGGCGAAGGGCTTTTATACCAGTGGGACTTTCACACGTGGAAGGCCGGAACGTTCGGCGAATACATCTCCATGTATTTGGCGGTCCCATTTTTCGTAATTTTTATCCAGAGACTTTTTTCCGCCGAGATGAGCAAAACTACCGCATACTCCATTGCAGGCGTATCTTCTATTTTTCCTGTACTTGTAATCACAACGCCTATAATGATTTATACGGATACGCTCATATTCTTCAGCGGAATGGTACTCGTCCTCATAATCTATTTTCACATTGTTCTGATTCGTGCAGCGTGGAAAAAAAGAGAAGGTTCCAAATCTATACTTTTTGGATTCCTAATTTTCAGCATTGCTGCGGTCAATGACATTCTGTACAGCCAGCGTCTTATCCAGACTCCGTATCTTTCTCCCATTGGCTTTTCTATCTTTTTTGCAATACAGGGTTCTTTGATAGCACGCCGCTACACGCACAATCTAAAAGTAAGCCAGAATATGACCGAAATCCTCGAAGGAAAAATACAGGAACGCACCAAGGAGCTCGAGACAGAAAAAGCAAAATCGGATAATCTGCTCAGAAACATTTTACCGGAGCGCATTGCGAAAGAACTTTTAGAGGATGGCTTCGTTTCCCCACGAGAATATTTGCAGGTCGGTATTATGTTTCTTGACATTGTCGATTTTACAAAGCATACCACAAAACTTTCTCCTGAAGAAGTCATATGGGAGATAGATACGGTCTATTCTGGATTTGACGAGATTTCTGCCAAATATAATATTGAAAAACTGAAGACCATGGGGGATGCCTATATCGGGATCAGCGGACTCAACGAAAACAGCATGGACCATCTGATTAAGCTGCCACTCGCTGCAATGGAAATGCGCACATTTCTACACGAACGGAATAAGAAACGCCCTGAGAGAGTAGCTCCCTGGAGTATGAGAATTGGACTCCACGTAGGCAATGTCGTGGGGGGAGTAGTAGGCCGCCAGAAGTTTGCCTTTGATCTGTGGGGCGATCCCATGAATACAGCCAGTCGCGTAGAAAAACACAGCATGGCCGATAGAATAAACTGCAGTGAAGACATAGCCTTTTACCTTAAAAGTTTTTTTGTACTTACAGAACGAGAAGAGACTGAAGTAAAAGGAAAAGGCAAAATGAAAATGTATTTTCTGGAACAGATTCTGCCGGAACTTTCTGAAAACGGAGAAGGCAAAACACCCAATGCAGTATTCTGGGAAAGTTTAACGTACATGTCGGAACTCGGCTACGGCCCATCCTCTCTCGCTCTATGAACATAAGGGAACCTCTAAAAATTATTTTTTTTAGCTTTCCTTGCGCAATGTATAAGGATATAAATTTAAAATTTTTTCAAAATTTTGAAAAAATAGAGGCTCCCATAATAGATATAATCACCGCCCTGGTATACTTTGCCGCCGTAATTGCCATTGGCCTTTTCTTCAGCAAAAAAGCAGGAAAAAACCTGGAGAATTATTTTTTATCTGGACGACAGCTTCCCTGGTGGCTTGCCGGAATCTCCATGGTGGCAACCACGTTTGCAGCTGACACCCCGCTGGCCGTAGCCGGCATTGTTCTCACGCAGGGGATTTCGGGCAACTGGTTGTGGATCTCATTATCTGCAAGCGGTCTCCTGACAGTGTTCTTTTTTGCCGATCTTTGGAGGCGTCTTGGAGTAATGACAGACGCAGAGTTCTCCGAAAAAAGATACAGTGGCAAAGGGGCTGCCTTTTTGCGTGGCTTTCGCGCCGTGTATCTTGGGGTTCTGATCAACGCAATCATTATCGGCTGGGTTACAGTTGGCATGGTTAAGATCCTGTCGGCTTTTACAAACTGGTCGCACTGGCAGATTGTTTTTGTCCTGTATACCATCACGGGAATCTATATTATTTTTTCCGGATTATGGGGCGTGGTCTGGAACGACTTTTTTCAATTTTTTGCTGCCATGCTGGGATCCACTCTTCTTGCCATCATGGTTGTTAGGCATGCAGGATCTCTCGATGCTCTGTCTGCTGCCGTGGCCGCAAAAGAAAATGGTGCTCAGATTTTGAGTTTTTTCCCCTGGAATGCAGAGATCGCAGTATCAAGTATTTTATTCTGGCTGGCATTCCAGTGGTGGGCAAGCTGGTATCCGGGAGCAGAACCCGGCGGAGGCGGATACATTGCCCAGCGCATGCTATCAGTAAAAAATCCCCGCGATGCCGTTTCCGCGACATTTTTATTTAACATAATGCACTATGCGGTCAGGCCATGGCCCTGGATTATTGTTGCCCTTGGCGCCTTTGCCTTTTTGCCCACATTGAAAGATCCGGAAAGTTCTTACGTAGTAGCCATGAAAACATGGATGCCGAGCGGCCTGATGGGATTAATGCTCGTTGCGTTTTTTTCTGCCTTCATGTCTACCCTCTCTACACAGATTAACTGGGGCGCTTCGTATCTTGTAAATGATCTTTACAAACGCTTTATGCTAAAGAACAGATCAGAAAAGCATTATCTGTTCATCGCTAAAATATCCATAATTTTTCTTCTCGCTTTTTCTGCCACCGTGTCCTGGTTTTTTGATTCTGTCAAAGAAGGCTACGAGTTTCTTTTGGCCTTAGGAGCCGGTACGGGACTCGTGTATCTTTTACGGTGGATATGGTGGCGCGTAAATGCGTGGAGCGAGGTTAGTGCCATGGTAACGGCTCTGCTCATTACACTTGCCATTCGCTCTGCTTCCATGGACCCGGCAACCGGCGCCATCCTTACTACGGGAATTACAACTCTGGTCTGGATTACAGTAACATTTGCGACAAAACCGACATCTGCTGCCACACTGAAAGATTTCTATTCTATTGTTCGTCCCTATGGATTCTGGCAACCCGTGAAGAAAAATCTTTCTCTTGAACCTTTATCTGGAGAAATTAGTTTGTCCCAAAGGTTTTTCTCTTTTTTGACCGGATTTATTTCTCTGCACTTAATTCTGTGGGGAACCGGCGTTCTGCTGTTGCGGTCTGCCCTGTCTGGTTTTTTTCTGGTGCTTGGAGGAATTCTACTTCTGTTCGTAGTACGACGCATTTTACGTTGAAGATACATGATTGACAGTGCATATTGCAGTTTGACTTTTGAACCATGAAAAAGATTGCGTTGTTTCTGGCCATAGCAGCCCTTCCCCTTTTTGCACAGGAAAAAACCTCGGAAACGGAGAGCTTTTCCCGGTCCAAAGAGCTTCTTGTCCTGTATGATAAAATTTTGCGCCAGTCTACCCACAAAAGCCATTTTGATGGCTATGTCGCCTATTCTGGAGTTCTTGGCGACAACTCTTATGGCACGCTTTCAATCGGTGTATTATACCGCCCTTTTACTTCTAAATATTTTCTCTCTAACATGCTTTGCAGCAATTACAGACAGTACACCGAAACAAAACGTTTAACAGGGATCTCACTATCTCAAGACGCAGAGAAAGAAATGGATAGAATAATATCTGGTATCCGCGAATACCGCAAGCGAGCCTGGTATAAGCGAATCGTTCTCATGACTGGCACAAACGCTCCCGTAGGATTTTCTGACTATTCTCTGCAAGAGATGAACTGGTATGCGTCTGCAGGTTACGAAGTTGCAGACAACATTTTTATTTCCGCCGGCTCCACATTAGAGAAAAATCCCCGTGCTGTCGTATCTGTTTCTGTTGCATATTTTTCCGGATTATGGTCTGCCGGCTATTCCGTGGCCGAACGCTATGAGCGTTCTTTCACAAACCGGCATGTGTACGAGCACAAGAAGGACGAGTGATGACAGATCGGTCTACCTAAGTAAGCTCTGAAAAAGTTTTGCCTTCGGCTCGCTTCGCGTTCAGAGCT
>DYKF01000214.1 GCA_020722745.1 Caldithrix sp. | reverse complement strand
ATATAAGTCCGCATTCCGGTTTTGGGGGGAACATACAGCGTTTTCTGATCCTTGCAGACCAGCTCAATGGGTTCTGTGGCACAGTGGTCACACAGATTGGCGGTTGCCCTCTGTCAATGAGCTCAAAACCATTGTGGACAGAAGTAAATCTGCGGAACCCTATATCGACACGTCGTATTTTCCCTCGACCGTTTCCGGTTATTACTGGACATCGACGACATATATCGCGTCGCCCGGTAACGCGTGGAGTGTCTACTTTTTCGATGGCAACGTGAGCAGCAGCGGTAAGACGCATAGCACTTATGTCCGTTGTGTTTCGTCCGGACCGTGATTTGATCCTTGGGGCGTTTGTGTTGCATCGGCTCCTTGACCTCATCTCGATACGGCCTTCGGCCTACTCGATGCAGGCTCATCTCGCAGTAAGTTAGGTTCTCGCTAAGGGGGTTCCCCCCAAAAAAGCCTTCCCTTAGAGGTTGTATCGCAAAAATATGCTTTGTTCTAACAAACTTTGTTGGGGTTTATCGCTATAATCCGTCAAGAGACCGTAAATGCCTATGAATCGGATAAAATCATCACTGGTACAATGGATTGGAATACTTATTTTTCTGTTCGTTGTGGCACCTGCCTTTTCTCAGGCGATGCCTGCCGCAAAAGCAAAGGCTCCGGACAAAGCAGCCGAGATCAAAGCCGAAGAAGGACTGAGAGAGACTTCTCCTATTGTCACAACCAACACTTTTTTGGCCCGTTACAAACCGGTGGCTCATGTGTCTTTAATTCCTTCTGTGCCACTGGGCTATGTAGCAACTGCGTTTCCCTTTGGTTTTGGTGCCAATTTGGGTGTTCACGTATTGCTTCCTTATGATTTCATGAAATTTGTTCCCATCATAGACTGGCACATGGGGGTCAATGGTGGCTTTCTGGGTTATGGTGCATCGAATCCGGAGTTTGACGCTTTTATTTCTTTGATTCCCATGACGCTCGATGTTCGATCTATTTTTAACATTCCGGGACTTATCAAATACAATTTGTTTCCTTACGCAAGCATGGGTACTGGCATGACGGTTGCGAAGGGTTCGCGCACGGATAAAGCTACGAGCGTGAGCTATTCAGCTTCTTCTGTAGATTATACGTTCACCTTGGGTGGTGGTATTTCCTGGGATCTTCCCGCTGTGCCTGCGTTAGAGGTTTTTCTGGATTTACAGTATTTGCTCTCTGTCGAGAGCCGGATTGGCAATTTTTTTAATATAGCTATTGGGGCGAGCTATGGTTTTTCAGGGAGAATAAAATGAAAACACTGACAACACAAATGCAAAAATTTTCCATGGGCATTGTCTTTTTGGGAGTGGCCATGGTGGTAACGTCCTGTAGTGGAAACACGTTTGAAACCATGGTAGAGGGAATTTCTTCCGCCGTTGCAACCCCCACCTTTTCACCCGTTGAAGGAACCTATTCCAGCGAGCAGAATGTGGCCATCTCCTCCAACACGGCGGATGCCGTGATCTGCTACACGGACGATGGCTCCACCACACCGTCGTGTAACGCTGCCAAAGATGGCTGTTCCGCCGGAAACAAATACACTGCTGCCATAGCTGTGGCTGGAGATGGCACCAGCAAAAGCTTTAAGGCCATGGCGTGTAAGGTGGGCTACGATGATTCCACTTTGGCGAGTGCGACTTACGCAATCCACTATCCGGGCACTTTGGACCTCTCCTTCGGCACCGGTGGCAAAGTGACCACGCCCATTGGCTCTGGCGATGATGAGCACCCCATGGCCATACAGAGCGATGGGAAAATTGTCGTGGCGGGAGCAAGCGATAATGGTAGTGACTATGACTTTGCCGTCGTGCACTACAATACCGATGGCACTTTGGACACAAGCTTTGACGGTGACGGCAAAGTGATTACGCCCATTGGCACTGGCGATGATATTGCCCGTGCTATTGCGATCCAGAGCGATGGGAAAATTGTCGTGGCGGAACCTTACAATAATGGCAGTGACCTCGACTTTGCTGTGGCACGCTACAATAGTGATGGCAGTTTGGACACAAGCTTTGACGGTGACGGCAAAGTGACCACGCCCATTGGCTCTTGCAGTGATTATTACTGTGTTTATGCCTACGCCATTTAAAGCATTTTCTTCTATTGTTCCGTATCTTCTTGCAGTGATTATTACTGTGTTTATGCCTACGCCATGGCCATACAGAGCGATGGAAAAATTGTCGTGGCGGAACCTTACAATAATGGCAGTGACCTCGACTTTGCTGTGGCACGCTACAATAGTGATGGCAGTTTGGACACAAGCTTTGACGGTGACGGCAAAGTGACCACGGATATTGACTCGGGTGATGCGGCTCTTGCCATGGTCATACAGAGCGATGGAAAAATTCTCCTTGCCGGATATGGCGGTGGATACAAATACTTTGCTTTGGCTCGCTACAATAGTGATGGCTCCTTAGACAATACCTTTGGCACCGGAGGCAAAGTAACCACGGATATTGGAGGTAGTTACGATCTTGTCTACGACATTGCCATCCAGAGCGACGGAAAAATTATTGTTACGGGGGATAGCTATAATGGCAACTATGACTTTGCCCTGGCTCGCTACACCAGCAACGGCAGCTTAGACCTCAGCTTTGACGGTGACGGCAAAGTGACCACGCCCATTGGCGGTGGCAATGATTATGCCTACGACATAGCGATCCAGAGCGACGGGAAAATTGTCGTGGCAGGATATAGCGATAATGGCAGTAACGATGACTTTGCTTTGGTGTGCTACTGGCCGTAAAAATGGTGAATGGCTACCCCGGTTACCGTGGTCACCCTATTGTGCAGACGCCCAAATTGGGCGTCGCTAACGCAAAGAGGATAGAATTCTAAAAAAAACTTGCTATTGTTACAGTATTTTATTACATTAGAAAAAATCAGAAAAAAGTAAGGAGACAACGATGACAGCAAACCTCTCTCATATTACCAGCAAAGCCCAGGTTACCATTCCGGCCGCACTGCGAAAAGTAACCGGGATGAAGGACGGGGATCGAGTACTGTTTATCCTCCACGGCAGTGAACTGGTTCTGCGTAAATACACAGAAGAGGACGAAGCTTGGCTGAAGCTGGCGGAATCCGGCTTTCAGGACTGGGACAACGATCCGGACGAAGTGTATAATTCCCTTTAACGATACTATGGCAGAAACAATTCGGCGTGAAATTTATGACAAGGGGGATGTGGTGCTTCTCCCGTTTCCCTTTACAAACTTAAAAACCACTAAAAAGAGGCCAGGGCTTATTTTTTCCCCCCGATTGTACAATCTTTCCGGGGACTCTACCATATTATTTATGACCAGCAATGTTTCCGCAGTACCCAGGGAAGGGGATGTTCAGCTTGCCCACTATGTGGCCGCAGGATTACCCAAGCCAACCCTTGTCCGGATGAAGTTTATCACCATCGCCAATGGGTTGATCCTCAAAAAGCTGGGAACCATAGAAGAGAGCGATCTCAAAAAGGTGAAAGCCCAAGTAATGCGGCTTATGGGCTTAGCCGGTTAAGGGGGTTTATTTGAATAAATCAGAGGAGTACCGTTCTTTCAATAGCCGTATTTCATGAAACTATAAATTCAAGTCTTTCAGTAATTCTTCTTTACTGGAGAATTGATGAAGATTCTTTCTGTCATCCGTATTTTGCAGTGTATTCATCGTGGTATTGTTTCGCATAAAAGAATGTTCCTTATGGAGCAGATACGCCTTGAGAGGTTTGCCACCGCCGTAATGGCCCACTCTGGGAAGGATTTCCGGCAGGGAGAAAACCCCTTGGCCGGTGAAATACCGTTCTCCGGTGACTGTCACCACCCGGTGGCAGGGGATTAGGAGGGGATACGGATTCTTCCGCATGAGGGAACCCACGTACCGGGCGGCGTTTTTTCCCAGACCGGCTTTCTGTGATAGGGTGGAATAGCTCATGATGTCTCCGGGACGGCTTTTTTTCAGGATGTCCACAACCCGTATTTCCTTTTCATTGGCCGATGGGTTAAGATACGGGAAAAATGGCCCATACTCAGCCTTCCCATGGGAAAAGTGTTCCCGGACGGCATTTTCCAGCCGGAGCAGAATCTCCCGTGCCGGGCTCTCCGGAACCGGTGTTCTGGTTTCCTCTTCCGGCAGGCCGGGGTTTTTTGCGGCTCCGGGAAACCCGTTTAACCGGATGGAAACAATCCG
>DYKF01000213.1 GCA_020722745.1 Caldithrix sp. | reverse complement strand
GTCCACGGAGGGACTTTTTGCCTGCGGCTCGTTGCACGTTCAGAGGTTACCTAATTGTAAAATCAGGTAATTTTCCGAGAAATTTAACCAATCAGAGGCGACTATAAAGACGTTTAGTTTTCTCAAAGGGGAATGAGCGCAAGTGCCAAACCTCCCCTCCTAACCAGAGACAAAATCTATCATCTCTAAAAAAAGACAATAGAACTTCCGCCACTACGGCAGTACAGTAATTTCAGCAATAAAGCCCTGCGCGGGTAGCGCTCCCCCTACTTCCTCGACAACTTGCCGTCCGGAGAAATCGCAAGCGGAGAAGAAGGAAAATCCGCAACGGATAAACGGCGAATTAAATCAATCGATCGCTTCTGCGAATCATAACCCGGAATGGCAGAAGTGGAATTAATTAACGGAATAATTTCACCAGAATGAAAAGACCCATTGCGGTTCAGCGTTACGTCGAGAATCAAAGAATAACCGGCAATCCCCCGCGCAGAGAGGGCGCCATAGCCAATAAAATTGCCGAGAGAATAGGCAATCAGGCGGTCTTTGTAAAGCTCCATCGCGCGGGGCACGTGGGGGCCATGGCCAATCACTAGGTCGGCACCGGCATCAATCACGGCATGTGAAAAAGCGGGAAGATTACCACGGCTTTCGCCTAAAAACATTTCGTTCTCGCGGGGAACATGCGTGTACTTACCGCCCTCGGCACCGCCATGAAATGTCACGATGACAATGTCAGCACCCGCGACAGCCTTCGCGACGAGCTCCTTTGCGCGGGGAATATTGTGGATGGAATTGTGGGCCCGCAGATAACTGAACGCAATGAAAGCAATCTTCTGGCCATTGCGAGTGACATATTCAATGTCGTTTGCAAGAGCGGTCATGCCGGCGGCGCGAACATTTTTTGCGGTATCAACATATCCGGCGGGCGTAAAATCTCCGGAATGGTTGTTCGCGAGTCCCAGTACGTCAAACCCGACATCGCGCAAAATTTTTCCCATGGACACAGGAGTCCGAAACGCGTAGGTATTTTTTCGGCTTACATCTTTATAGGTTTTAGAAATTTCGGTCAGAGTACTTTCAAAATTGGCAAAAGTAATGTCGGCGCCCTTGAGATGCGGCTCCACTCCAGCAAACAAGGTTGCACGAGGATTGGCCGGAACGCGGTTGGTCGGATAGTTGGTGCCCGGTACGGTGTCGCCAACAGCTTTGATGCGAAGAAGTTTTGTCGCCCCGGATTCCGGAATTTCTTCGTTAGCCTGCACGAGTGTTGTTCCCAGAAGGGCAACCGCCAGAATAACTGTTATCGTCAATGTGGTCGTTATTTTTCTCATGGTATCCCTCGTTACATTTTGTGACACGGGGTCAACGAGTTTGGTATGACTATTTTTAACAATGATGGATTCCTATTTTTTGGCAAGTTCTGCATTTTTACTTACCCGCAAAATCAGGTCTAAAATCCCGTAGTATTTCTGCCCCACAGAAGCTCATAGCCGAATAAAATACAACTAACACAATTGCTTACTTAGTAAACACTTCAAAATACATCCTGAACAAAAGACCGGTGAAAATGCTGGCACGCTGTTTGCATACAGGTTTCTGTAAGGATCCAGCGAGCCGAAGGTTACAACCAATCAAAAACTCTGCCGGAATCCTAAAAATTACAAGGAGTAAAATATGGCAAATCTGATGAAATATTTCAGCATGGAAAAACTCATTTCCTCAGTGCTGATTCTAACAGCTCTCTGGGCTTTCCCGCTCTCTCTCTCTGCGCAGGAAACCCCGGCCCCGGCAGCCGAAACTGCAGCACCTGCAACCGCCGAAGAAGAAGTTCCCGCGATTACTACCGAAACCCTCGCGTATACGGTAGATAACCTGATCCTCTTCCTCGCCGCTGTTCTCGTTCTGTTTATGCAGGCTGGATTCGCGATGGTTACAGCGGGGCTCAACGCAGCCAAAAATACGGTGAACGTTCTCTATAAGTCTGTGATGGACGTGAGTATTGGCGTTCTCGTATTTTGGCTCATTGGCTACGGTCTCATGTATCCCGGCGCTGACTTTGCGGGCGGCTTTTTTGGCTTTGCCGGTTTTGGCGTACCAGATGGATCTGGCGTTGTAGGCGACCGCGCGACTCTGCACCCCCAGGTAGATTTTCTCTTTCAGGCTGCTTTTGCTGCAACGGCTGCAACCATCGTTGCTGGTGCCATGGCAGGACGCCTCAAGTTTTACATCTACGTGATATACTCCATTGTCCTGACAGGATTTATTTATCCCATCAGCGGAATGTGGAAATGGGGCGGCGGTTGGCTTAACACACTTGGTTTCCATGACTTTGCAGGATCCATTCTCGTGCACTCAGTCGGTGGTTTTGCCGGTCTCGCTGGAGCCATTATCCTTGGTCCGCGCATCGGAAAATTCGCTCCAGATGGAAAACCGCAGGTACTCGCTGGTCACAGCCTCACCATGGCGGCACTCGGCGCGTTTATTCTGTGGATTGGCTGGTATGGATTTAACCCTGGCTCTAACCTGCACTTCACAGGAGATGCCAACATTCACGCCGTGATGACCATTGCAACCAACACTACTCTGGCCGCCGTTGCCGGTGCCGTAGTAACAATGATAGTAACCTGGACTGCTTACGGCAAACCAGAACTCTCCATGACTCTGAACGGTCTGCTCGCTGGTCTGGTTGGTATTACTGCCGGCTGTGACTCTGTGACAAATCCAGAAGCTATGCTGATTGGTGGTATTGCCGGTATCCTCGTGGTTCTCGGAGTAAAACTTCTCGACAAGCTCAAGATTGACGATCCGGTTGGTGCTTTCCCGGTTCACGGCGTTAACGGTATCTGGGGCGGTATTGCAGTTGGTATCTTTGGAGCAGACAAAAACCTGGGAGCTCAGCTCATTGGATCTCTGGTAGTTCCTCTCTATGCTTTTGCTGCCATGTTTGTTATATTCTTTGTTCTGCACAAGCTCTTCAACATTCGCGTAAGCCGTGAAGAAGAACTGAAAGGCCTCGACGTTGGCGAACACAAAGAAGAAGCCTACAAAGGTTTCCAGATCTTTACGATTGACTGAACAGGAAGGAGCACACTATGAAATTAATTACAGCGATCATTCAGCCGCATAAACTCACAGACGTAAAAGCGTCTCTGGCAAAAGCGGGTGTGACAAAAATGACTGTCTCCAACGTTCTCGGAGCCGGCCAGCAAAAAGGATACGACGAAAACTACCGTGGCGTAGTGCACGAAGTAAACCTGCTTAAAAAAGTAGAACTGCAGATAGCGGTTAACGACGAATACCTTGAGCCCACCATAAAGGCCATTGTAGAAGGCGCCCATACCGGTAAAATCGGCGACGGAAAAATTTTCGTCACCACGATAGATGAGACGATCCGCATTCGCACAGGCGAGCGCGGCAAAGCCGCTATCGGCTGATTTCTTGTAAACTCTTCTGCCGGGGCTACCCCGGTGGTGTCGGGGGGCCTTTGGGCCCCTTTTTTAAGGGAAGCTCTAAAAATTAATTTTTTTAGCTTCCCTGCGCAACCAATAAAGATATATATTAAAAATTTTTTCAAAATTTTGAAAAAATAGAGGATCCTTCAATACAAGTAGCCTCTGCAAAGTTTGTCTGCCTGCGGCTCACTTTGCGTACAGAGCGAATAAATCCTTCTAAACCAGCAGGCAATCGTGGCTCCATGGTGGTTGGGGGGGGTGCACTTCGTGCAGATTTTTCTTGCAGACCCTGCGGGTCGCGTGCCGTTACAAGGGCCTGCCGCTTTTTTGCTCTTTGTCCCTTTCCTGTAAATTATTGCTACAATAGAATGAAAAGTTCCGCAAAAGTAAACTTATTGCGACATTTAATTTTCTCCGTTCATCTGTTTTGATTTGCCCTTTATACCCAAATCGCCCTAAAGTATATATTCCAATGACAAAACTTTTTTCGCTTGAATTTGGCTATTTTCTGAAAAAGTCCCTCCGTGGACTTTTGCCTACAGCTTGGGTCGCCGTACAGAGGTTATCTAATTACTACTCTTAAATCCTTCCGTTTGCATTGCTGTATAAATTTTGCCATCGGACTAAAATCTCGCTTGAAAAGTAAACAGTGACAAAACTTTTTCAGTTGAATCTTAATAAATTTCTGTGCTCTCGTTCACCGTCCGGCTAAAATTTCATTTTTTTTTGCAATTTTTCAAAAAAATTTCCAGAATAGCGAAAAAA
>DYKF01000212.1 GCA_020722745.1 Caldithrix sp. | reverse complement strand
GCTGAGCCTGTCGAAGCATCGAGGGGAAGGCAAACTTTTTCAGAGCTTACTTAAAAAGCTTTCCCTCGCTTGTAAGCTATGTCTCTGGATTTTACGAATGTTCTTGCCGCGCTGTGAGCAAATAATACAGAGTAAGGTCTAGCAGGCTGTTGAAACACAACAACCTGCTAAAGGAATTAAGAATGTACCAGACGATTCTTTTTGATTTTGATGACACACTGGTAGAAACAAAAAAAAATAAACGTCCCGCTTTTATAGAGGCGGCAAAACGGTTTTATAATTTTGAACTCACGCACGAAGAAATGAACCGCTACTGGGGAGTTCCTTTCCCGACTGTAATGCAGCGCGTGTTTGGCGATCGCGGATTTGAGGTAGAAGAGGCCACAAAAAATTATATGTCTCTGGAAGATGAATTTCCCGTAACGCTTTTCCCCGATACCATATCTGTTTTGGAACATCTGGTGCGGCACAATATTCGGCTGGGTGTTCTTACTTCGACATCTTTTTCTGTCGTGGAAATGCAGATGAAAAGGCTGGGCATGTTTTCTTATTTTGAAAAAATACAGGGCGCAGACGAGACAACTGTCCACAAGCCTGACCCTGCAGTCTTTGAACCATCCCTGCAACATTTTGGTTCCGAGCGCATTCTGTATATAGGAGACACGCCACACGATGAAACGGCTTCTATTGGAGCGGGGCTTGATTTTATGGGAATACACCGTGCAGAAACTCCGCATCCATTTATAAATCCCATGCGCGTTCTAACTTCATTAAGGGAGTTGCTGGAGTCATGCTGTTAGAAGCAACCGATATTCTTTTTCTGAGAGAAAAAAAATCCGTAAGTCTGCGGATGGATTCTTCCTCGCGCGTTCGCATTACTGGATCGTCTGGATCGGGAAAATCCACACTGCTGAAAATACTGGCGGGACTAAAACCTCGGCTTGCGGGTAAACTGAATCGGCAGACAAATATTCGGCAGGGATATGTCCCGCAGGAAATGCCTCCACTGTATCTGCCATCGTTGCGATTATTTGTAAAAGAGATAATATCCTATTCTTTACTTAAAAAAGAATCTCAAAAAATACAGAATCAATTGAAAAGAGAAATGGAATTCTGGGAATTGCAGGAGTCGCTGTTAGATTCCCGCCCCGATTCTTTAAGCGGAGGGGAAAAGCAGCGCTTCCTTATAGGCATTGCTTTGTCTATGGATCCCGGGATTCTTTTTTTGGACGAACCGACGTCGGCACTCGATGCCTCATTAAAACAAAAGGTGCGAGATAGAATCTGCTCCCTGGCTATACCGTTTGTTCTTGTATCGCACGATTCGGTCTGGAACGATTGCGCCCTCGAGGAGGTTTCTCTTGGAGAATGAATATCTTCCCATTGGCTACGCAGAATTGTCTCTCATGGGGCTGCCATTGATTTTGCTGCTTGCTTTGTATGCCCGGCTTGGAATTGCAGTCGTTCGCAAAACACTCCATTCTGTTTTCCGAATGATGATACAGCTTACAGCTGCGGGAGCAGCGCTGGTCACATTATTTCGCTGGAATGAGCCTTGGCTCAATTTTATCATTTTTGTCGCGATGGTGTTATTTGCTGCCCAGTCGGTAAGTTCTTCGGCTTCCTTGTCGCTGCGGAGGTACGGTGCAGGTCTTGCGGCGGGCATGTTTTTGTCCGTGTTTCCTCTGGGTTTGTTTACCGCACAGGTTGTGCTGCATTCTCCACAGTTTATGGATATACGCTATTTCACAGTTCTCGCGGGAATGATTCTCGGAAACATGCTGCGGTCTGCCGTTGTAGCCCACAGCCATTTTTTTAAGGAGCTCAAAAATTCGCCGGGATCCCTGGAGTACCGTCTCTCTCTTGGTGCATCCCCCTGGGAGGCTGTGAAGTCTTTGTTTGCCCGTTCGCTCTCGGCTTCCATGGAGCCCCAGCTTGCCGCCATGATGACCACAGGGATTGTCTTTCTTCCGGGCATGATGACGGGGCAGATTCTTTCTGGCATTTCGCCGATTGAGGCGGTTCGCTACCAGATATTGATTATGCTTCTCATTTTTTCCGGCGCCGGTTTTGGCGGAGCATTGTCTTTATATTTTTCGTGGAAAGCTTCCCTGCGCGCGGGCGGGAAAGCTGTTTTATGAATTTACCCCGAGCCCTTCATCTACTTCGTCCACTGCCCCTCGGCTTCGATCGGGGACGATGTAAACTAAGCCTGGTTCAAACAATGTGGGGGGCAGGGCGCACTGCCGGCATAAAAGAAATTTGTCCCCTGAGGGGAAAATGATCTATGGATTGTATCGGTCCGTTGGGCACATTGTTATTATTACACCGCAAAAATACTCGTTGAATTATTAGCATCTCTAAGGTTTTTTAAATTGCAGCTAAAAACATTTGTCTCTATTTAATGAGAGCAATGGGTGAACCGCATGGTGTCAGTGCAATAGAGCGTTTGCCCCTTTGGCAATACAATACCGCTTTCAGGGAAGGACGCCAAGCCCCCTCATGGCAAAGCCCTTAATCCAAGTTCCTGCAGATATTTATTATGCGTTTTTTTTACTTTTACAATAGTCTCTTCAATTTCATTCAAATCTTTGAGTACTGCATCTAAATCAATCATTTCCTCCTGTTCTGCCGTGCTTATGTACCGTGAAATATTCAGATTGAAATTATTCTGTTCTATTTCTGCCATCGACACTTTTCTGGAGTACCGTTCTTCTTCTTTTCTGTATTGATATGTCTCCACAATTTTATCAATGTGTTCGCTGGTTAAAACATTCTGACGTTTTCCCTTTTCAAAATGTTCACTGGCATTGATGAACAAAACGTCATCGAATTTTTTACATTTTTTCAAAACCAGAATGCTCACGGGTATTCCCGTAGAAAAAAACAGGTTGGGCGGAAGACCAATGACGGTATCTATGTGGTTGTCTTTCAGGAGTTTTGTTCTAATCCGTTCCTCCGCACCGCCGCGAAACAGAACGCCGTGCGGGAGAATAATGGCCATGGTGCCTTCCTCGCTCAGGAAGTGGAAGCCGTGCAGTAAAAAGGCAAAATCTGCCGCTGATTTTGGCGCCAGTCCATAGCTTTTGAATCGGAAGTCCTGTGCCATGGTTTCATTGGGTTCCCATCGGTAGCTGAAGGGAGGATTGGCAACCACCGCATCGCATTCCAGTTTTTTTGCAGGGTTCATTTCATTTAAAATATCCCAATCGTTTGTGAGAGAATCCCCATGATGAATTTGAAATTCCGAATCCTTCATCCCGTGGAGCAGCATGTTCATGCGTGCGAGGTTGTACGTGGTGATATTTTTTTCCTGCCCGTAAATTTGTCCAATGTTGTCTGGCCCTAATTGTTTACGTACATTCAGCAAAAGCGAACCGGAACCGCACGCAAAGTCGAGTACTTTTTTAAGCTTTTTCTTTTTGCCTTCGGCAGGGTTTTGGCTGTCCAGCGTAACGATTCTCGACAGGATAGTGGAAATCTGTTGCGGGGTATAGAACTCTCCCGCTTTTTTTCCTGACCCTGCCGCGAACTGGCCAATGAGGTATTCATACGCATCGCCGAGAATATCGCTTTCTGTGGAAAATTGAGAAAGTCCCTGTGCGATTTTGGAAACAATAGTGCATAGCATGGAATTTCTTGCGGTGTAGTTTTTGCCCAGTTTTTCAGAATCAAGATTAATTTCGGAAAACAATCCCTGGAACGTGCTTTCAAAGGATTCATTCTCAATATATTTAAATCCTTTCTGAAGCGTTTTTAACAGGTCTTCATTTTGCGTTCTTGCCATTTCTGCAATACTGCTCCAAAGATATTTGGGTTCGATCACGTAATGCACTTTTCGCCGCATCTGTTTTTCAAACTCCGTCACATCGTCCTTGTTTTCTTTGTACCAGACGGCCAGAGGCGAGCGCGTATCCGTTGTTGATAGTGCTGGATAATCTTTTCCGAGTTCTTTTTTTGCTGCTGTTTCGTAATTATCGGACAGGTATTTTAGAAACAGGAACGAGAGCATATAATCGCGGAAGTCATCTGCATTCATTGCGCCGCGCAGTTCATCGGCAAGGCTCCATAAAATTGCACCGAGTTGTTTTTGTGATTGTTGTGTCATTGTTCGTTTTGCTCCTTTTCCTCAATAGCTTTTATTTCTTTCAGTAATAAATTTTGCAATTCTTCTTTGGGCAGCAAAAGTTGATACTCGGATACGCCTACAGGTTACTTAAGTAAGCTCTGAAAAAG
>DYKF01000211.1 GCA_020722745.1 Caldithrix sp. | reverse complement strand
CTGCGAAAACCGGTGTTTTCTCCGCGTTTTGCCGGTGAATTTACCCTGAGCGCAGTCGAAGGGTCCATGGACCGGCAGTAAGCTCTGAACCTTTTTCAGAGCTTACCTTATATATATAATATTGGTCGGCTGGTTTGCACGGAAAAATTTCTCTATGCTGAAGATGCATCTGTGCAATGGGGATACAGCGAAACGCCACGGGCAATTCTAATCAACCCGGATGCGCGCTACCTGAAATTTGTGAATCCTCCTGTAAAAATATTTATTTTTAAAGAAAAATTGGACGAGGCAGCCTTTGAAAGTTTTGTTCTCCAAACGATAGAGCGGGAGGGCGGAAGTTTTTTTGCAAAGACAGAAGTGGTTTCGGAAGTGAACACCATATACAGCGATCGGGTTTTTGCACTTCTGCGTAAGTATTTCGCCATGGCATAACCTGCTCATTTTTTTACGCGCAATAATTATCGCGTTGCATTCTCCCGTAATCACGGAGCTGCCATAAAAAGCGTTTTGCCCACGCGGGGTTTTCTACCCGTTTACCTTGGGTAGTCTGCAACGCAGACATATCGAAAGGAAGGAGGTAAAAAGAATATTAGGGCAATAGAGCTGTATTGCTATTCCATAAGAACCAGCTGCCCACCGAACTATCCAAAGACAACAGAACGGCAGCCCCTCTGGCCACACAGTAACTTCTGCCGGCAGGAAAACAAAGCCCCACTCGCATAAAAAAATCAGTTGCCACTGCAAATATGCCGATTTGAATAGAACATGAACCCAGCGGGAGAAACAGCAAACAAACTCCTGAAAGCAGCAGCCCTTCATTACAAAGAAGGAATGTATGCCCCCGTCCTCAAGGCGTATGGCGAAGGATTAAAAGCAGAAAAGATAGTTGCGCTCGCCCGCGAACATGGAATTGATGTCAAAAAAGGTGAGGAAGAACAACTGCTGCAAATGCTTAGCTCCCTGAAAATGAATCAGGAAATTCCCGTAGAACTGTTTGCCACAGTAGCTGCAATATATGCAGAAGTAATGACCTTTCAACACAACGTGGACGAAAGCAGGATGATATGAAAAGCTACCCAGTGAGCACACTCAGGCCAGGAATGGCCTTTACCAAAGAAGTCTATATAGGTAAAGATGATGTACTTCTGAAACCAAACGAAGTTCTCAGCGACGCAGATATTGAACGCCTCAACAAATGGAAAATTACAGAAGTCATGTCAGACGGGCAGCTCGTGAAGGCCAGCACCGAAAAAAAGAGCAACGTGTCCAATGCAGAATCAGCTGCCATTCATGAGGTAATCAAAGAACTGCGCAATGCGGTAAAATCAGGGGAAGCATTCCAGAAATTTATTTCTGAAGGAGAAAAACTCCTCGAAGATGCCTACGACAACCTCTCCAAAGAAATTGCCATACAACTGTCCCCCATTCGCAACCTTGCAGAAGAAGCCGTTAGGCTCATAGAGGGCAGCCCTATGTTGCCCATTTTTGCCGGCCCCTACCACCGCAGCAATTCGCTGTATCGCCACACGTTAATGACATCCTTTTACGCTGCGCTCTTAGGCAATGCACTGGGAATGTCCTCTCCACGCAACATTGAAGTGGTTATGGCAACTCTGCTCATGGATGTCGGAATGAGACGCGTTCCAAAAGAAATACTGGAAAAAGATTCCCGCCTTACAGATGCAGAAAAGCAGCAATTACAGGCACACCCCCTGGTGGCCTACCAGCTCCTTACGCAAACGGCAAAAATAAAAAATCAGCTGGCCCTGGTCGCACTGGAACACCACGAACATTTTGATGGCAGCGGATACCCTCGAAAAATCAAAGGGGAAAATATGTCAGAAGCGTCACGCATTGCAGCCATCGCTGATTCTTACTGCGCTCTGCTGGAACCAAAATCTTATAGAAAAACCAAAATCCCTTACGAAGCAATGAAAGAGCTCATTTCTCTGGGCATATACCGCTACGATCCCCAAATGCTCAAAGAGTTCCTAAACCGACTTTCCATTTACCCCATCGGTTCACTCGTGAAACTATCGGACGAATCTCTTGGCGTGGTAGTATCTCCCTCTGCGGGAAAACCCATGCGTCCTATTATTCTGCTGTTGCGGACTGGCAAAGGAGCAAAACCGGTAGAACCTTCCTTTGTTCATCTTTTGCACAATACGGACAAATACATTGTATCGTCGCACAGTTCAGAGGATCTCGGCATGAACCTTACTGCCGAGCTTCTCGAAGAAATTGAGCGGATGAAAACATAACCGGCACTGTCAAAGCGGCAGATCAGTATTTCATTAAAACATAACCCTGGTACACATAGGATCGATTGCCTGCCATGTCCACGGCGCGAACCCAGATAGCATGTAATCTGCCCTGCTGCGATCCATTCAACCCCGTATTCATCAGAAAAGCTCTTCTGTCGTAATCGTAGCGGGCACCCAATATGTATTTGTCTTTTTCTGAAAGCTCTGCCCCATCCAGATAGACTTCAAAACTGTTGGGATCAATTCCAGATCCCGTTTCGGAAATGCCAAGCTCAAACAACTTTTGCTCCAGCGGACCATTCAAGGTTACCTGCGACATTTTGGGAGCCGAATTATCCTGCGCGAGATACACGCGCACAGAGGAAGAAACCTCCGCTGCATACGCTTTTCTCGATTTGTTATACCACACATTGCTTACCGGTGTGCCCCCGGCATGGTACAATGTAATTTTTTTGCTGTATGGATGAGCAATAAAAAATACAGCTGGTTGAACTTTGCCGTTGCCCGCATAGCGAATATGATAAAGGGAGCTTTTGGCAGTCAGGGCTTTTGTCGATTTTGCCTTGCCGGCAGTTGCCGAAAGAAAATGCGGGGCAGATAATTTGGGCGTTTCTATTTGAAGGCCTTTGTAATTTCTGGAGTATGCCTTTCCCGCTGCTAAATTATACGACTGTTTTGCCGCTAAAACATTTTGTCCCAGACCCTTTTTAAGGCGCACATTTGCAATAGCTGAATTCCCATAAGAATCACTCATCTGTATCCGCACTGTTTTGATTTCCCCCTCTTTCCAGGCGGATGTATCTATCCAACCATTATTTTCGTGATAGCGAACAAAAGAAGGAATTGTCTCTTTTTCTGGCCAGTAAATATTGTATGTATAGCGCGTAGGGGAAAACGAGGTATAGCTGGAATCGTAAACCCAGCGATTCATCCAGACTTCGGTGGAGGCAATGCTTTGAAAATTGTATTCAAAAATTTTGGAGTTTTCCAGATACAGTAAAATTTCCGCGAAGCCGATTCTGTTCACGGCCCGGGCGGTATCGTACCCCTGCACCTTTACGGCTGTTTTGCCATCGACAAGAATAGTCTCTGGGCATTCGTACACTCGAACCACGCTCGACCTTCCTGTCGTCTTTAAAGAGCAGACCTGCACCGTTCTATCGTTCACCATTTTTTTCTCTGGAGTATACACGCGAACATTTTCCAGAACCGGTATATCCCTGTCACTAAACTCGATAAAGGATGGCTGCAACAGATTGTGAACCAGGCCATTCCCTTCCTTGACTTCCACGTGCAGATGCGGAACGCCTATGCCTGCCTCTCCTGCTCTTGAAATAATATCTCCTTTTTTAAAGGAAACATATTTTTCGGGAAATTTAACAAAAAAATTTTCATTACTCATGAGATTCAGCAGCTGCCAGGAAGCCTCCAGATCTTTCTCTTCTGTCAGAGAATCGAGATGGCCAAGCACAGTAGTATATTTTCCATGCGCATAATACAAAGCACGACCAAATCCATATCGTTGACCAGATCCATGGATAGCCGCTACATATCCATTTTCTGGCGCAAATACGGCAATGCCGTTTACGCCATACGTCCGGAAATCCACTCCCTTGTGCAGATGGCTGTTCCTATATTCCAGAAAGCTGCCGCTCACTCGGAGCTCAGCATCCATAGTATGGTGAAAGGGAGCAGCATAGACAGCGGCGACGCACAAAAATAGAAGGGTCCGGAACATGGTATATTATCGGGCATATTGCCAATGGCTTAAGGGATCCTCTATCAATTAAAAATTTTAATAGCTACTTTCTATTTAGCACAAAGCTGATATAAATAGTAACGATGGTTTCCCCTTCCCGCAAATTTGTAAAACCCAAAGACATAGCTGACAATGAAGGGGGTGCACTTCGTGCGGATTTTTCTTGCAGACCCTGCGGGTCGCGTGCCGTTACAAGGACCTGCCGTTCTATTGCTCTTTGTCTCTTCCCTGTAAATT
>DYKF01000210.1 GCA_020722745.1 Caldithrix sp. | reverse complement strand
CAAGGCATGTTAGATACTAAAAATTCCAACATTATGTCTCATAGCCAAGGCAAAGAGAAGAGCGTCCCTGAGCTGGACGCTCTTCTTTGTAAGGTCTAACAGTCCGCTGAAAAAAATCCTTCGTGGATTTTTAACATCCGGCTGCTCATAAACCACGAGAATAGAGCGTGGCCTTGTGGCGGTGTGTCTGGCCTGGCTCAATAGTGACAGAGTTTTCGAGTGCATTGGCGGTTTCTACACAGACAAAGGTTCTATACTCATTTTCGTGCAATTTTAGATTTTTGGATTTTTCTATCCAGGGGTTCCAGAGAACCGTGGAATTGCTGCCTTCCTTTTCTATGACAATTTCTCTGGCCATGGAAGTGTCGCGAATTGTTACAGTGGAAGAAGAATGGAGATAGACTCTGTCTACCTCGCCACCGAATGTAATGGAATCGCTTGTTTCTGTTTTGGTTTCATGGGCTACTTTGTCGAGATAGCGCACGCCATTAAGGCCACTTACGGAGACATTCCCAATATCTCCTACTATAAAGTATGTGTGAAAGGCTTCGCTGATGGTGAACGGCTTTTCGTCATCGTTGATTGTGACCATGCTGATCTCAAGTTTTTCTGAGATGCAGATTTCTACAGTAAAACGAAAAGTGAATGGAAACAGGGCCAGAGTGTGATCGTCTTCTTTAAGAACCAACTCTATGCAGATTCCTTTTTCGGATTCTTTTACAGAAGTGAGCTCCATGGGAGAATTGCGGATGAAACCGTGGGCAGGGTAGTCTCCCTCGGTTGGGTGCGGTCCAAACCAGGGCCAGCATACGGGGGCGCCGGAGCGGATGGATTTTCCGCGTGCAAAACCGGGTTCTTTAGCTGTGAAAAGTATATCTTTTTCTCCATGAGCAGAAAAACTCAGGATTTGCCCCCCCTGAAGTGAAACCGATGCTTTTGCTTTTTCGGATGCAATGTCCATTACGGGGACGCCGTTTATTTCACGGAAACTGATTTTTCCGCCAAGATTAAATTTTTCCTGATAGGTTTGAATGGATTCCATTTTGGATAAAAACGATTCCAGTATCATACAGGCAACCTGATTTTTTCTTGCTGGCCGCCTGCGTTTGCACTCACTGCAGGTCTCCGTGTTTTACTTTTTTTCTTGCAGAACAAAAATTCCACAGGTGAGCTGCACAATTTTCCTTAATAGCTGCCAATCAATAATTTTTCAAAAAAGGAATCAATATTCTTCACGATATTACTTTTGGCAACATAATCTGCGATTTGTTGAAACGACTGTTCGTAATGAGACCCAGGAAAAAGAACGACAGCAGGAATGCCACGCGATAGAGACTGTGTAAACAAATCTTTATCGAGGTAAACGAGACCGGTCATAAAAGTTTTGATTTTCACGCCAAATTTTATTTTGGTATTTTCCAGAGTGCTGTATGTCTTTTGTGCTTCCTCCAGCGATTCTGTTTTATTGATAACGATGTTCAACGACTTTGGCCGGTTTTTTTCCAGTTGAATAAATTTAATTAGCTTGTATGTGTCAAGCAGGGATGTGCTTTCTGGATTGAGAACAAGAAGCGCATGGTCTGCAAAAACAATCTGGTTTAAAATTGTTCTGTTTAAGCCCGCACCTGTATCGACAATAATCCAGTCATATAATTCTTCGAGCTTTTTTAATTCCCCAAGAACAGCGTCGTTAAATTTTCCATCGGCATCAGAGATTTTTTTATCGTCTCCGCCAAAGGAAAGTAAATCTACGCCAAAATCTGTATGGGAAATAAATTCTTTAATATCCAGTTCTCTATCAATGACTTTGTCCAGATAATTATGCTGCTTTATTCCCAAAAGTAAATGCGTATTACCAAGATGATAATCCGCATCAATAAGCAACACGCGGTTGCCGGAAAGAACATCATTTTTGATTTCTCGCACTGGCAATGTTGAGGCTAATAACGCCGCAAGATTCACGGAAACAAATGTTTTTCCCGTACCACCTTTGCCACCGCTGACTGTAATTACTTTTGCTTTTCTTTTAAACATCGTTGATCAGTTTTCCACAGTATTTTCTAGTCTCGTTGCCAGAGCATCGATCACTTTTTCGTCAAATAAATCCTGCTCTGCAACTATTTTCTCAAACGCTTCTGTAGGCGTCATACTTGGCTTATACGATTTTGGCGTAGTCAAGGCAATATACGTTTCGGCAACCCCGACAATACGCGAATACAGCGGAATTTCCTCGCCAATCAATCCATATGGATAACCGGAGCCATCCATGCGTTCGTGGTGATGCAAGATGGATTGGACCACGCGATCGGGCAAACTCATTCCGGAGAGAATATCAACGGAGTGGTCAGGGTGCTTCATAATCTCCAGGCGTTCCCGTTCTGTCAGAGAATCTGGCTTGAGCAGAATTTCTTCCGGAATGAGAAGAAATCCAATATCGCGCAATGTTGCCGTTAATCGCAATTCAATCTTTTGCTCCGGGGTAAGGCGAAGAATATTTCCAATCTCATGCGAAAGATTCCGCACGCGCCTCGTATTATCTACGCGAGGAAATTTTTTGTCCAGTAAATTGACAAAACCTTTGGTAAACGAATCTGAATTGAAATCTCTTGTCAGTGCATTGTTTTCAACCGGTTGCGTTCCTCTGGGAGAAACAAATCCCGTTGTAAAATTATCTGATTGATACCCGGATTGTTGGGGAATACGAAGAGAATTGTTTAATACAGGAAGATTGACTGACGATTGCGGAAGTCCCAATCCGGGGGCAGCGTTGGCAATTTCGCGGTATTTTTTCTTTTTTCCGCGAAGGATGGAAATTAAAAACACCAGAATAATAATGATTGACCCAAGTAAAATGCTCAAAATCCATTCTGGTTTTTTGAAAGACAGAAACGAAACAGGGGCAGGAATCCTCTCGATAATTCTTTCTTTGATTGGTTCTTTCCTATTTTTAATGATTTCCAGATTCCGTTCAATGTTTGCAAGCTTGCGGTTTAACTCGCGGATTTTAACGCTCTCCCCGGCAGAACGCGACGCCGTATTTTTCTCCGGTTTTTTCTCCGCAGGGGGTTCTATTTTTGTGCTTTCTTTTGTTGGCTCGGTAACTTCGGGAGTCGTCTCTTTTCCAGCAATGCTGCGACCACTGTCAGTCAGGCGGCTGACATCAAATTCCTTTTTCATTTTCCAATACCAGGACATTGCTTCCGTGTGATTGGGATTGATTTTCATCGCTGCTTTAAATTGACCATACGCCGTTTTATAGTTTTCCACGGCATAGTTGGCCTTTCCCTCTGCAATGAGCGTATCTATGTCTGCTTCCGCATGCAGATTGAACATTGCCAACGCAAAGAGTATAGTAAATGCAATAAATATCGGTTTCATTTTTAGTTCCTTGCAATATCCTTAGATCTATTTAAGTTAATAAGCCTTCAGTGCCGTATGCCCCATGCGTGCATTGGGCATGGGCGTTTTTGTGCCCCATGTTCCAGAAAGCCCGGTTGTCAAATCATAGGAATAGACTGTGTTTACTGGTGAGAGTACTCCACCCCCAAAGTGGTACAGGGTATTTCCATAAATATTGGCAGATCCAAATCCCAGGGACGTAGGAAGAGCAGTTGCACCCTGCCATGGATTGGCTGCAGTAAAGGGATACGCCAACCAGTGGTGATAGTTTTGGGCAGTCGGTGTTCCTGTTTGCAAAACATAATTGCTATTTGTATTTATTGCAGTGTCTCCACCCAGAAGAATCACATAATGCTCTCCAGTATCGGGATTCTCCCAAAAAGCAGAGGCACTTCCTGCCCGTTTAGAGCTCGCCAAAGTAACTTCGGTAGCACCGCTTGTCAGAGCACCATTGGTATTATACAGGTTGGGTACAATATAGCCATCGTGTTCAGTTGTAAGATCGTTGTAACTGATGCGCCCACCAGAATTGTAAATGACGTCTCCAAACACAAAAGTGATTCGATTTGAGCGATTTGCACCGACATAATTACCGCGTGCCGTCCATGTATCGCCAGCAATGTTGTATTCATAAGTTGTGGCTGATCCACCCCAGGCAGCATTGGCTGCACCCGTTGTTCCACCAAGAACATAAATGCAACCCTGGACAACGTTTGCCGAAATATTCGCCCGTGCTTGTGTCATTGCTGCCCCACTCGTCCAGGTATTGGTTTCAACGTCGTAAATCTGCACAGTACTCTTATTTGCACCCGTTGCGTCAAATCCGCCGATGACATAAATTTTGCCACCAGTACCGGCAACTCCCGCGAAACTTACCGGTA
>DYKF01000013.1 GCA_020722745.1 Caldithrix sp. | reverse complement strand
CGAGCGGCCCTCCGTGGCCGAAGTTTATCCTGACACGTAGTGGACAAAGTTGCGTGTGCAGAAGGACGGCACCGTGCCATCCATGGCAAATGGCGAAAACGACAAGCCTGTATTGAGCTTGTCGAAATAGATGTCGTAGTTTTTGCCTCCGTGTTTTGCGATTTGCCTGCGGCTCGTTGCACGTTCAGAGGTTACTTAACAAAAGCTAAAAGCTTAGAAACCAAAAACTGCCCAATAGAGCGGTTGCCTTTGTGGCCATTTGCTTTTGTCTTTTGGCAGCAAAGATCCGCCCGAAGGGCCTTCCCTAAAACCGCATTACTGAATCGTTTGTCTCTTCGCTCGCAATCAGCGGGAGCTCAATATCTATGCTCACGAGCTGCTCCGGTGATAATCTGTCGTCCTGCACCGAAGACGCAGAAATGATACCGCCGTGGCGTTCCATGATCACTTTGGCGTACGTGAGGCCAAGTCCGTAATCGAGAGTCGCAAATCTTTCATCGACTGCTTTTTCTTCGCGAAAGAACGGTTCAAAGATGATTTGGTTGAGGTCATTGACAAAGCCACTTTGGCGGAGTTCTTCCGAATGCGGAGAGTTCAAAATGGACAGGCTCAGGATTTTGTCCATGGCTCCATATATTACGTAAACGTCCGTATTTTCCAGAGAAAATTTAAATGCATTGATGAGAATTTCCTGAACAGCCTGGCTGAACAGAGACCGGTTCAATCTCAATTCTGCTTTGTCAAAAAATACGTCTTGATCTGCCAGCTGGATGCGATGATTCTTTATTTTAGCAAAGGGCTCAACAGATGCAATGACATCCTGAAGCATTTTGTGAAACTGCTCGCGCGAGAAAGGCGCAACCTCGAGATTCCTGTCCTGCAAAAAGTGGAGTTCGTTTATGCGGTTGAGGGCTTTCTCTGCCATGCTAGCATTCTGAAAAATCAACTCCATAGTTTCAGCGGGCACCAGATAATTACTCCCCTCTTTTTTGGCCTGCATCATGAGCAGGGAAACCAGGGAAATGAGCATTCCGATTCCCGCCCCCTGGTTAAAATTTGTCTGAAGAGATTCAAAGAGAGTTTTGGTGTAACGATGCAGATTTTTGAGAGATAGTTTTTCGGGAGCGGCATTTGCATCGGCCCGGCGTGCAGATTCTTCGAGGGAGTCTGTATGCAGATGATTTTGCAGATCGCGGACGCGGAAGACTTCCATGGCTCTTCCCGCCTTGAATACAAGTTCCTCTGCATTGACTGGTTTTAAGATATAATCGAATGCCCCTGCCCTCATATTGCGGACAATGCTTTGAATTTCGTTGTCCGAAGTCTGGATAATGACTACGGGTTGCGTTTCCATGCGGCGCGTTTCTTCTAAGACCTGATACCCGGAAATTTCCGGCATGTTGAGGTCTAACAGCATTACGGGAAAACGATTGGACTTGAGGAGATTAATGGCCTCGTAGCCATCGCGCGCACGAATCACTTCGTAAGATTCATTCTCCAGAATGCGCTGTAATATTGAAAACGATATATCGTCATCTTCTGCAATTAGTACTCTTTGTTCCATGCTTCCCGACCAGTACTATATTTGACGGCATAAATGCATCCAAAGTAAACAAGTTTTATTGGGTGATTCACCTTTTTGCCTGCAACTTGCTTCGCAATCAAAGGCTACTAAATTCTTCTCGACAGCATGTTTTCCCGACTCGTTGTGAAATATGCGGCTACGTGGTACGTTTACAGCACTCATCACTCCGTTTTCACGGTCTGACGAATCCATTGATTTTACATCGTTTGAAAAAATCCTTCAGCACCAGATACAGGGTGGTGTAGAAGGTCTCGTCCCGTGTGGAACAACGGGGGAAAGCCCCACTTTGTCGCACGTGGAACATGCAAAAGTGATTTCCTGGGTCATCGAGAAGGCAAAAGCCCTGAATCCCGACATTATCGTCATGGCCGGCACGGGCTCTAATTCTACCAAAGAGGCCGTGGAGCTTTCCCGCAATGCTGTTTCTGATGGAGCCGATTATCTCCTCTCGGTAAACCCGTACTACAATAAACCAACCCAGGAAGGCCTCTACCGCCATTTTTCTACTATCGCCGATAATGCGGGGGCCCCCGTTATCCTGTACAACATTCCGGGAAGAACCGGCGTGCAGCTGTCCATAGACACCATCAAAAGACTGGCAGCTCACGGAAATATTGCCGGTATTAAGGAAGCAACCGGGGATCTCAATTTTATGACACAGGTTATTCTGGAAACGCCAGAGGAATTCTCTGTCTTCTCTGGAGATGACAACCTTCTGTTGCCTTTGCTTAGCGTGGGTGGAGACGGAGTGGTCAGCGTTGTCTCCAATCTGTTTCCCAGAGAGACTTCTGATATTACGCGATTTTTTCACCAGGGGAAAACAGCCGATGCGGAAAAACTGTTTCGGCGCATTTTTCCGCTCTGCAAGGCCATGTTTGTAGAGACAAATCCTATTCCTGTAAAATATTCAGCGAGTGTTCTGGGCCTCTGCGAAAACGTACTTCGCCTCCCCATGACTCCCTTGTCGCAGGCGAATGTCTCATTTGTAGAAAGCGCCCTGGAACAGTTCAGGAAGTCGCAATGAGTTCAGTTCCATTTGTTCTCGTTGGGGCGCTCGGCAGAATGGGGCGTGCCATTGCATCATTGGCCGCCTCGGATAGCCGCGTTCGCCTTGTATTGCCCATTGAACGAAAAGACCATGACTCCATGGGGGAAAGCTACGGCAGGATTACTGGAAACAAACCCTATAACGATCTCGTTGTTTCTGCGCTATCGGATTCAGATCTGAGTGGTGCGGCAGGCATAATCGATTTTTCGCATCCAGACTCTTCTCTGCTCTCTGCTAAGGCAGCGGCAGAGGCGGGTTTGCCGTGGGTGTCTGGCTCTACCGGCTGGACAACTGAACAGTTGGAAAACCTGCAGGCATACTCCAGTCGCATTCCCATGTTGCTTGGTTCTAATATGTCCGTGGGCGTAAATCTGCTGTTTGTTCTTACAGAGATTGCTGCAAAGTCAATCAGATCCAAAGGCTTCGATGCAGAAATCATGGAAATTCATCACCGGCTAAAAAAAGATTCACCGTCTGGCACGTCTCGTTCTCTTGAAAAAATTTTGTCAGAAAATCTTTCAATCGCAGAGAATAAAATTATTCATGGTCGCTCCGGAATAATTGGCGCAAGACCAGACGAAGAAATAGGTTCCATGGCATTGCGCGGTGGCGATGTAGTGGGCGATCATACTGTATTTTTTCTGGGCAGCGGCGAAAGGCTGGAACTTAAGCACCAGGCCGTTTCTCGCGACACGTTTGCATCGGGCGCCATAGAAGCGCTGCTCTTTTTACAGAATCGCGAGCCGGCAATGTATACCATGAGGGATGTGTTAGGGTTAAGCTGATGCAGGAATTTATCATCGAGGGCGGAGTACCCTTAAGCGGCACTATTACGGTTCAGGGAAACAAAAACGAGGCGCTTCCCATTCTGTGCGCCTGTCTCATGAACAAGGGAAAGCAGCGCATTCACAATATTCCCCAGATTGAAGACATTAAAAATCTTCAAAAGATTCTGGAATATATCGGAGGGACAATTCTTCCCGTAGATGGCGATGCCCATTCCATCGATATATCGTTTGAGCGTCTTAAAACAGATGAGCTCCCGGCGGACCTCGTTTCTCCATTGCGTGGTTCTGTGACTCTGCTTGGGCCCATGTTGGCGCGCAATAGAAAAGTATTTCTGCCGCGTCCCGGTGGAGACAAAATCGGTCGCCGAAGAATAGACACGCACTTACATGCTCTCACGGAACTTGGTGCAACTCTCGAAATTTTTAACGACGGATATCTGCTCCAGGCAGATAAATTAACCGGTGCGCATATTCTTCTCGACGAGGCTTCTGTCACAGGGACAGAGAATGCTGTGATGGCGGCAGCAGTTGCCGAAGGTGTCACAATTATTGAGAACGCGGCATCCGAACCCCACGTACAGGGCGTGTGTAGATTTCTCGTTGCACAGGGCGTGCGCATAGAGGGAATTGGCAGCAATGTTCTCACCATCCACGGCGTTGGCAGTTACGAGAATCTAAAACCGGCAGAGCATACCATTGGCCCTGATTATCTCGAAATTGGCAGTTTTATTTCCATGGCAGCCCTCACGGGTGGAGAACTCACGATTGAAAACGTGGAACCAAACGATCTTAGAATGATTCGCCTCATTTTTCAAAGGCTTGGAATTCGATGGGAATACAGAGAACAGAACGGGAAGACAGATCTGCATTTGCCCAAAGATCAGTCTCTTGAAACTGAAACCGATGTGCATGGAGAAATTCCCAAAATTGACGATGCACCATGGCCCATGTTTCCTGCCGACCTCATATCTATTGTGCTGGTTACGGCTACCCGGGCAAAGGGGACCGTACTCGTTCACGAAAAGCTTTTCGAGAGCAGGTTGTTTTTTGTGGACAAACTGATTGGAATGGGAGCAAAAATAGTTCTTTGCGACCCGCACAGAGCGGTCGTCATTGGTCCCTCTACTTTGTATGGAGCAACCATGTCTTCGCCCGATATTCGCGCCGGGATGGCTCTTGTGATTGCGGCTCTCGCAGCAGAAGGAAAATCGAGAATTCAAAATATTCTGCAGATCGACAGAGGATACGAAAATATTGACGACCGCTTAAAAAAACTCGGAGCAAGAATTTCGAGAGTATAAGGAGTTACCATGAATACAGAGGAAAACCATAAGCACGGCGAAGAAGAAAAAATCCCTAAAGAGAAGGGTAATTTTCGCGAGAAAATGTCGGAGTCTTTTATTGAAAACAGGCAGATTTTTTTGTGGGGCGCCGTGACAGACAAAACGGCGCAGGAAATTGTCGAAAAGCTCCTGTTTCTGGAAAACCAGGAACCCGGCAAACCCATTTATTTCTTCATTAATTCTCCCGGTGGAGTTATCAGTTCCGGAATGGCCATGTTTGACGTTATGAACATGATAACATCTCCCGTATACACCATTACCATGGGGATGGCTGCTTCTATGGGCGCGGTTCTGCTTGCCGCCGGAGAAAAAGGGCATCGGTATGTATTCCCGCATTCCCAAGTAATGATTCACCAGCCGCTGATCAGTGGACAGATTGTTGCCCCCGCTCTGGATATTAAAATTCACGCAGAAGAAATAAAAAAGACGAGAGCGGAATTGAACAAAATTCTTGCCAACGCAACGGGCCACAGCCTTGCCAAGATAGAGCAGGATACCGATCGCGATTATTATCTTGCGGGAGAAGAGGCTGTAAAATACGGAATAGCCGATGCTGTCTTGACTGATTTGTCTCAGGTGATGAAGAAACGTGAATCTGCTTCTGTTTCGGAAGAGACTTCTTCGGAAGAACCAGCCCCGCCTAAAAGGGCGCGCAAGCCTAAAGCCACGTAACTCGTTATGAAAATACGCGCACCCCGTAATAGGACATTAACCCTTCAGCAGAGCGAGATTGAAAAGTATACCAAAAAGATTCGCTCAATTGAGAAATCGACTTCCGTTGCAGATTTAGAAAACGGTATATTTGAAAATGACTTTCTTGAAATTGCAGATTATCTGCCATCTAATTTTGTTGATTTAGTTATTGTGGACCCCCCTTATAATTTAGCAAAAAAATTTGGAGATTTGGATTTCAAAAAAAAGAAGACAGATGAATATATTGAGTACGTAGATTCCTGAATGAAACAACTTTTCAGGATACTCAAAGAAGAGGGTAGTATTTATGTTTGCAGTGACTGGAGTACATCGACGGCCATTGATTTAAGTCTGCAAAAATATTTTAAAGTAAGAAACAGAATAACCTGGGAAAGAGAAAAAGGAAGAGGAGCTCTCTCCAACTGGAAAAATGCTTCTGAGGATATATGGTTTGCAACAAAATCGGACACTTATTATTTTAATCCTGATTCCGTGAAGTTAAAGCGAAAGGTCATAGCACCTTATAGAGTGGACGGTAAGCCTAAAGACTGGGAAGAAACTACGGAAGGAAATTTTCGACTTACTTTTCCCTCTAATTTTTGGAGTGACATTACTATTCCGTATTGGTCTATGCCGGAAAATACAGACCATCCTACCCAGAAACCAGAAAAACTGATTGCAAAGCTTATTTTAGCAAGTTCTAAACCTGGCGATTTTGTTTTTGACCCATTTCTTGGTTCTGGAACAACTGCCGTTGTTGCCAAAAAATTAGGAAGAAAATACTCTGGCACAGAAATAAATAGAGAATATTTATTAGGGGCGGCAAAACGTTTAGAAATGGCTGAATCGAATTTATCCATACAAGGGTATCAAGATGGAGTTTTTTGGGAGCGCAATAGTTTAAGCGAAATGAATCGCAACAAGAATTTTCAAACTCTCTCTTCAGAGGAACTTTTTCATGAAACCAAATTTGACGCCGAACATCGCTAAAAAAATAGAGGAGAATATTAAATCGTTTTTTAAGAAAAATCCAGTGCTATTGACAGATGAAACGAATGGTCCTCGAGCCGTAGGCGATGCGATGCAACAAATTCTGGAAAGGAATTTTAAATCAATTGCAGGAAGCTTGGTTGGGAAGCCAAAACAGATATTTGGCAATAGCCACGTAACTCGTTGACAAAGCATGGGAAGGGCTCCACATGTCCGTGGAGAAAAAAATGAAAGCTATTCAAACCCTTCCCCGCATGATTGTTCTCGTGTTCCTGCCGCTTCTGCTGGGTTCCTGCCAGAGAATTCCTGCAGAAGAAAAACCCAAAAATATTATCCTCCTGATTGGCGATGGCATGGGCCCACAGGCCGTATCGATGGCCCTCACCTATGCAAGGCAGGCACCTCACTCTGTCGTTCCGGGCAGACTGCTTGCCATAGAAAAAATGATGAATCACGGCGTGACGGGACAAATGCTTACACACCCCTCCAATGCACTCGTGGTGGACTCGGCTTGTTCCGCCACACAGCTTGCCGCCGGAGTCGATTCTTCTTCTGAAATGATTGGTCTCGATTCAATGGGAAATCCAGTGGAGACAATTCTGGAAAAAGCTTCACGCGCGGGGTTGTCTACCGGCCTTGTTTCGGATACGCGCGTTACGCACGCAACCCCGGCTGGATTTGCTGCCCATGTGAGGCATAGATCTCTCGAAAACGAAATAGCGGCACAGATGATAGAATCCCCAGCAGACGTTTTGCTTTCGGGAGGCTGGCGGCATTTTTTTCCGGCCAATCCGGATGCCTCTGCATTTCCCAAAGAAATACGAGACAGGCTTCCAAAAGAATTGTCTTCTAAAAGAAAAGACAGCCGCAATTTAATTCTGGAGGCGCGGGATAAGGGTTTTGATACCGTGTTCACTCGTGCTCAACTTTTGCAAAGCACGTCGCCCAGAATTCTTGGCCTGTTTTCCGAATCGGGCATGCCAGATGCCATAGAAACGCGCATTCATAAAACAGATCCGCGTCGCGAATACCCCACGCTTGCAGAAATGACGACGAAGGCGTTGTCTGTTCTTTCCCAGGATAACGACGGATTTTTTTTGATGGTGGAGGGCGGCCAGATAGACTGGGCCGAACATGCCAATGATGCCGGAACCCTGGTACACCAGATGCTGGAATTTGACGATGCGATTGGTGTGGCCATGCAGTTTGCACAAAGCCATCCGGATACTCTCGTCGTCGTTACGGCAGATCACGAGACCGGCTCGCCCGGTTTTTCGTATTCCCGGAAAAATCTTCCAGAGGCAAAACGGTTGCCGGGCAAAGAATTTCGCAACCACGTTTTCCGGCCCAATTACAATTTTATTGATCCATCCGTTCTCGATAAAATTTATGCCCAGAAAAAAAGTTTCGAGCGTATTTTTCATGAGTTCGCGAATTTGTCCCAGGAACGCCAGACTCCTGCCACGTTAATGAAACTCGTCAATGAATCCCTTTCCTTTCCCATTACGGAGGATCAGGCGGAGCGCATTCTGGAGACAGAACCCAATCTGTACAGGGTGGAAAACCACCCCCGCCTCGATGTAGACGAGTTTCCCCGCATAGACGATTTTGAAGAATTTTATGTCTATGGCGAGGAGGGCCGAACAGCCATTTTAGCCCGCTTGATAGCGGCAGACCAGGGAGTGGTGTGGGCGACGGGAACGCATACGGCCACTCCCGTGTATGTTATTGCGGCAGGGCCTTCTGCGTATCGTTTCAGCGGTGTGCATCACAGCAGTGAGGTAGGTTCTTTGTTGCAGAAATTACTTCAATTACCATGATTTATCGTTGACCCTATATCTGCCTTATCGTTTTTTCGGGTATGACGTCTGGCAGACTTCGCCTTTTGAAAACAGACGAACTATTTAAAGGATATTAAAATGGAACAAAAACCAAATAAAACATGGATTCCCAGACATCGGATTATTTCTCTTGGTGTTGCCTTTGTACTCATCTTTGCCGGTACATGGGGCCAGTTGCAGGGCAAAAGCAGCGGCGGAAAAATAACCCAGGAAGAAGCAACGGATTTATTCTATCAGGTTTTACAGTATGTAAAGAACGACTACGTGGAAGAGGTTCCCTCCGATGAGCTCATGTTTGGAGCGATTCGCGGAATGCTTGCAGCAACGGGAGACGAACATACCCGTTTTATGGATCCGGACCAGTATAAAGAACTGCAGGTAGATACAACGGGAAAATTTGGCGGTCTCGGAATCGAAATTTCCATCCGCGACAATACGTTGACTGTCGTCTCTCCCATTGAAGACACGCCGGCCATGCGCGCCGGGCTTAAACCGGGCGATAAAATAGTTGAGATAGAAAAGGAATCCACTCAGGGAATTTCCATTAACGATGCTGTCAAAAAACTGCGAGGAGAACCGGGAACCAAAGTGAGCATCTCTGTCGTACGCGAGGGGATCGATCAAGTTTTGTATTACACAATCGTGCGCGATATTATCCGCATTGAGGTTACAGCCTCTACGGTTATACCTGATACAAATATTGGGTATGTTCGCCTTAAGCAGTTTTCCCAGACGGCACCTTCCGAAATTCGCGCCATTTTAGAAGATTTCAAAAAGAAAAACGTGAAGGCGGTGATTCTCGATCTTCGCTGGAATCCGGGCGGCCTTCTCGATGCAGCCGTAGAAATATCCAATCTCTTCATCAAAGAAGGAGTTATCGTTTCCACCCGAGGCCGAAAATCTGCCGGGGACAGAGTCTTCCGCGCGGATCCCCGCAAGGTAGTACTGCCCAATACTCCGCTCGTTATTCTGGCCAATGAGGGAAGCGCTTCGGCCAGCGAGATTGTAACCGGAGCTGTTAAAGATCACAATCGCGGCATATTCATTGGAACAAAAACATTCGGCAAGGGATCTGTGCAGAGCGTGATTCCGCTCAGTTACGATACTGCGATAGCTCTAACTATACAGAAGTATTACACGCCTTCGGATGTTTCCATTCACAAAAAAGGAATACAGCCAGACATAGAAGTTAAACCTCTGGAGTTCACTAAAGAAGATCAAAGGAACTATTCCATACTCCGCGAAAAAGAAATTCTCCAGAATTTTGTGAAAACGCACAAAGAGTATAACGAAAAAAATATTCAGCTTTTTAAAGCAGAAATTGAAAAGGCCAACCTGCCACTTTCAGATTTTGCTCTAAAACAGTCTTTGCGCCAGGAAACCTACAACGGCGACAAACGCCCTGTCATTGACCTGGAGTTTGACGTTCAGCTCCAGAAAGCCATTGAACATCTCAAAAAGAAAGGCTGATATTTTGATTCTTGCGGGTGCCCCTGCCCGTTTTGGCTGGGGCCACCTTGCGAGAATGAAACTTGTCTGTTCAGCCCTGTGGCAAATTGGCCACCGTTGCAGCCTTCAGGAATATCCCGGAACGCCATCAAAAGCTGACATGCTTCTTCTCGACGCCCGCGACGAAGACTTTCCCCCGTGGGCAAATTCGTTGCGCCGAGCATCGATAGATAATCGGGGCAGAGCGCGCCGCGAGGCTCCCGCTTTTGATGCACTGCCGCACCCTGCTATGCTTCCAGCGGAGTGGAAAAGAGCCCTGCGACATTCGCTGCTGCCTTTTCACAAATGTACAGGGTCAGACAAGGGGAGGCTAAGAGTATCGCCAAAACGATATGTCTTTTTTGCCAGACGAAAAACACAGCCACAATATATTGAATGGTTGCGTAAACAAACCGTTGTTAATTCCTATTTTGGTCAGGCCATGCTGGAATCTTTGTGTCTCGGTAAAAAAGTGCAGTTGCACTCCATAAGCCGCTACCATGGTCAGTTAGCGCGCTGGTTTGTCCCGCGCTACAATTCCCTTGCGCTTAAGAGATTCTATCTGGATGGGCGCGGGGCAAAACGCCTGGCAGAAAAAATTGCAGAGCTGTTAACGAGTGAGAGTTCTCTTGACAGCATCCTGCCATAGAGACAATTCGCGTTCTGTTTCCTGCTTAGTGCGTGAGCCTGGTTGAAACGTTTTATCCATTGGATTCAAGTTTTCCAGCTCGAGGACGTTTTCCCAGAATTCACTGGCAAGTCCCGATAAATAGGCAGCTCCCAATACAGTTGTTTCCGTGTTGGCTGGCCTTTCTACCGGTGTCGCGAGAATATCAGCCTGAAACTGCATGAGCCAGTTATTGGCTGCCGCTCCGCCGTCTACGCGCAGAGTAGAAAGTTGAATAGAGCTGTCTTTTTCCATAGCTGAAAGTACATCAGCAGACTGGAATGCCAGGGATTTTAGAGCCGCCCTCACGATAGATTCTTTTGTGGTGTCGCGAGTAATTCCGTAAATGGCTCCCCTTGCATTTGGATCCCAGTGGGGAGCTCCAAGCCCGGTCAGGGCAGGAACAAAGACAACGGAATCCTGATTTGTCAGAGATTCTGCCATTTTTTCGGACTCGGCGGCGCTGTTAAAAAGATGGAGCTCGTCGCGGAGCCACTGCATCAGAGCTCCTGCAATGAATACGCTTCCTTCCAGTGCATACACAGGGTCTCCCGATTCGTTGCAGGCAAGGGTTGTCAGCAGTCCGTTTGTGGAGACTATATTTTTGTCGCCAAGGTTCATCATTAGAAATGCTCCGGTTCCGTAGGTGTTTTTAGCCTCACCGGGTTTGTGGCACATTTGGCCGTACAGAGCAGACTGCTGGTCTCCAATCAATGCTGTTATGGGAATTCCGTCGGGCAGCCCGGTAACGCCTTTGGTAATCCCAAAATGAGAAGCGCTTTTTTCGGCCTCGGGAAGAATTGCTGCTGGAATCCCGAAGAGTTCCAGAAGCGCTGGGTCCCATTGCAGGGTATGAATATTGAAGAGCATGGTGCGCGAGGCGTTCGTGTAATCCGTCCTGTGAGCAGCGCCACCCGTTAAGCGGTACAGCAGGAAAGAGTCTATCGTCCCAAACGCCAGTTCTCCAAGATTTGCTTTTTCGCGCGCTCCGGGTACATGCTCTAGCAGCCATTCCAGTTTAGTTGCAGAAAAGTATGCATCTACAATAAGTCCGGTTTTATTCTGTATTAATATATCGTTTCCCGATTCTTTTATTTGATCGCAGCGTTTAGCGGTACGACGGCACTGCCATACAATAGCATTGTGCACAGGTTTTCCGGTGGATCTTTCCCAGAGAACGGTTGTTTCGCGCTGGTTGGTAATGCCTATGGAGGCAGCTTCTTTGGAGTCAAGACCAGATTCTTGAAAAACCCGCTGCAGGAGCCTTTCTACGGATTGCCATATTTCTTCTGCATTGTGCTCTACCCAGCCAGCCTGGGGGTAGTATTGCGGCAATTCCTCATAAGCCGATGCGAGTACCTCGCCGTTTCTCCCGATAAGAAAGACGCGGCTGCCCGTGGTACCCTGGTCAATGGTGATGACGAACGATCTGTGCATTCGTCCTTGTATATTGCCGTTTACAGGTCTGCAAGAAAAATTGCAAATTTTGGCGCTGCGCGCCTCTATTGCCGGAACTGACTTCGCTCAGGTTCAAGGGAACGGGCGCATTCAAAACTTATGTCCCAGTTTAATAAGAACTATAAGCCAAACGAATCTGAACGAACAATAGAGTGGTTGCCATTGCGGTAATAAGTCTTTTTGGCGATGAACCCCGCCCGGGTAGGGCACCCACTCTATACTTTTTCTATTAAGACGACAGCCTCGGCGGCTATACCCTCTCCCCGACCAACGGGCCCAAGCTGTTCGTTTGTACGGGCTTTTACACTTATCTGGGTTTCTTCGATTTTCAGAAGCTCTGCAATATTTTTTACGATGGCTTCTCTATGGGGACCAATTCTGGGTTTCTCTGCAATGATATTCGTGTCAATGTTAGAGATGCGGTATCCCTGGTTGCTCACGAGAAGAGCAGAAAAAATTAAGAAATCCGCGCTGTTGCGATTCTGGTTTTCGGGATCCGATGGTGGAAAGTAATGACCTATATCGTGTGCGGCAATGGAGCCGAGCAAAGCGTCTGTAATGGCATGCAAAAGCACGTCTGCGTCGGAATGGCCAACAAGGGAAAAACCAGCGTGAATGCGCACCCCCCCAAGGATAATATCTTTGCCGGGTCCTGTGCGGTGAATATCGTAACCTTTACCAATCCGAAAGTTCATGGAGTTTTTCTGCCTCTTTCTGGTAGGTAATTTTAAGATTCGCGGGATCACCAGGAAAGATTTTTACGAGTTTTCCCGCAGCAATAAAAAGAGAGCCTTCGTCGGTAAAGGCAATATCGGGCGATACCGCCTGAACGGCTTCCACTGCCTGAGCAAAGGGCATAACCTGCGGTGTCTGCACGCGAAACAATGTGTTACGGTTCATGTATTCAATGGCAGAATCACCGTCTGCGCGCAGCATAGAGTCCACGGATTGAATGGCAGGCACATAGCAGCCGGGCTCTTCTTTTAGGCGCGTGATAGCTACCTTAATGTTGTAAAAAAAATCGGGATACAAAAAAGGGCGATTGGCATCGTGGACGAGAAGTACGGAAGGATTGTGGGGTTTTAATAACTCCAGTGAAGCCTTAAAGCTGCCGGTTCTTTCTTTGCCACCGGGCCCGGCTATCATGGTTGTCTCGGAAAACATTCGCTGTAAAAGCGAAAATGGTTCCTGAAAGAGACTGGATTCCAAATATTCAGGGTGCACAGTAAGAGCGAGAATATCTACGTGCAAGTTCCGCAGAATGTTCTTTGCCGTGTGCGCAAACACGGGCAGTTGCCCTGCCTGGTAAAACTGCTTGGGAACGGGCCCGCCAAATCGGCTGCCCGTACCGCCAAGCAAAAGCGAAACGGCTATCATCCGTTTTTCTGGGATCCGAGTTTGGTAAAAATCATTTTTCCGGCATTTGTCTGGATGACGGAAGTAACGTTGACGCGTACTTTTTTTCCGAGCAGTTTGCCGCCGCTTTCAATAACCACCATCGTGCCATCTTCCAGATAGCCAATGCCCTGGTTGTCGTCTTTGCCTTCTTTTACTACCTGCAGTTCCAGTTCTTCGCCTACAATTACGACCGGTTTAAGAGCATTCGCAAGATTGTTAATGTTCAGAACTTTAACGCCCTGCAGTTCTGCTACTTTGTTGAGGTTAAAGTCATTGGTAATCAAATGTGCATCGAGATCTTTTGCGAGTCTAACCAGCTTTGCATCCACTTCGCGGGTTTCGGTGTAATCCTTATAGGATATGGAAACATGGACTTCTTCGGATTTCTGGAGTTGGTTCAGCATATCTAATCCTCGGCGGCCTCTGTTTCTTTTGATAGGATCCGAAGAGTCTGAGATGAGCTGAATTTCCCGCAATACAAAGTTAGGGATTATAAAGGGGCCTTCCACAAAGCCGGTCTGGGCAATGTCGTTAAAGCGACCGTCGATCACAATGCTCGTATCGAGAACCTTCTTCTTGTTGGTGGAGATTCTATCTTCGTCGGACGCAGTCGTTTCATGCATAACGGTAGCAACCTTGGCCGGTTTGGCAAAGTAGGCGGTAGCAAGCGAAAACAGGGCTACAAACCCGGTAAACAGGATCCAGGGCAGATACACTGGCAGACCGGCAAACAGCGGTGCGGACAAACCAGCAGTAGCAAAGCTGAAAAATACGGCAGAAGCCGCAACGGTCAGGTTGCTCTCTTTTTTTCCGCGCAGAAAAAAGAAGATGGCAGCAGCAGAAAAAGCTGCTCCAAAGACGAGTGCCGCAAGGGTACCCATGAGATCATTTGTTTTAAGCCACACGGCGAAAGTCGCAAGAGCGACCGAAACTATTAAATACCAAAAATTCATATTTCCTCCTGTGCCAGTAACAGGAGCCATTCGTTTTGTATGTTGGGTATATATCCGTTCTCTTTGGGCCCGGCGCAGCCGCCAGAGAGCTTATTTTGAGAGAATATCAGAAACGAGATTGCTCGCTTCTTCGGTTCCTACTTCTTTTGCCAGACCAATTTCATTGATGACGAGACTATAAGCAGATTCGTACAGTTTGCGTTCCATAATGGAGAGCTCTTTGTCGCGAGCTCGTTTGTACAAATTTCTGCAGACTTCCGCAACCTCTTTTATAGAGCCGGATTTTACCTTGGTAAGGTTGTTCTGGTAGCGGATCTTCCAGTCTTCTTCTACTTCTACATAGTCTTCCTGCAGAAGCTTTAACACTTTGCTGACTTCGCGCTTATTGATGATGTGGCGCAATCCAACATCTTCGGCTTTGTCTACGGGTACCATAACCCGCATTTTTGTATTAAACAAATCAATGATATAGTACTTTTTGCGCTTTTTGAGTACTGTTTTGGTAGCAATATCGGCTATTTCCCCAACCCCGTGCATGGGATAAACGACGTGGTCTCCTTTGTTGAACTCTGACATGTTCTATTAATTATTCCAAAAAAAGTTTCAATGGATTGAAACCTTTCTCTACACCCTGTCAAGCTCTTTTTATTCATAAGTTATTTATTCATGAGACAGAGCACTTTTTTGCTCTACATGCAGGTTGTCGGCAAAAAAGTCGGGGAGCCGTGCATAGAGTCCGGAAACATCGCGGCTGCCAAACCAGGGGTTGCCAATTTTCGCAAAGTGATCAAATACTTTAATGGCCATAACAAGATCTGTCGGTTCGTCTACCGTAAGCCGAATTTCAGGGGGATACACTTCGCCCGTCTGGTATGACGCAAAAGGTCCGGCAGGAATGGCTTCTTCTTCGTAAAGATGCGGGTTTTCACGAATAAACGTCGTCACATGTTCCCGATGGTGTGGCAGCAGGGCATGGTATTCCTGCGACCGCAGTGCATTTACGCGCACAAATTCAAAACCCATACCAAGCGGAAGCCCAAGGGGATACGCGTAATCGACAGGATGAGAAATAAGGCGGTTGGCCAGGCTGTTGAAGGCGGGAATGTCGGGGAAGGGATTGTCTCCCGTGAGCCGGATAATGTAATCCGTGTCTTTGAGCTCCGAAGCGGCTCCCAGATAGCGCGACAAAACATCTTTTTCGGAGCCATAGTAGACGCCCACTTTCCATTTGCGTGCGAGCTCCTCTAACTGCGCGCTTTCCGGTTCGTCGGGGATGGCAAGCGTAATGGAGTAGTCTTCCACCTCCACCTTGCGAAGGCGCTGGAAAATATGCTCCAACAATTTATGGGGGCCAATATCGCGGAGTACTTTTCCCGGAAGTCGTTTGGAGCCCATGCGAGCCTGAATAATAGCGGAAAAATGCATAGACAGTTATAAATTAAAAGTATAGTATTCGTCGCAGGCAGCACAAAGATCGTTATAGTTGCCCTTTGCGTGTTGTTTCCAGTCTTGTTCTATCTTGGAATATAGATGGGAGAGACTGATTTGAAGCAGATTGCCCCTTGTGCGCGCGCCTTGTACATCCTGTTTACAGAACGCTACGTCGCCGTTTGCGCGAATAAATAAATCCCGGCGTAGATGCCAGCAGGCCGTCCGCTCGAGAGGCGTCATATCCGATACTCTTCTTTGTGGTATGAGACCAGCGTAATTATTATACTTCTGGAATAAAAATTCAAAGCCATGTTGATCCGCGAAGTTGTACAGCGAATCAATTTCTTCTTCGTTGTCCGTTATCTTGAGAACCTGCATATAGGTTTTTATGGGATTTTCGCGAATGATGGCTGCCCAAGCTTTGAGTTGTTCTTCTGGAAATTGCCCGCCATGCAGTTCGCCGTATTTTTCGAGGCTGTTCACATTGATAATCACATGTAATTTTTTTTGCGCCTCAAAGCTTTGCGCAAATGGTTTCAGGGCGGGTAAGAATTGTCCATTGGTTTCGAGAACAACAGTGTGAATTTTGTTTTGCCCCAACAGGTTTTCCAGAATTGCATTAAACTGCGGATGCTGCATGGGTTCGCCGAGCCCGCCTAAGGCTACCGCCGCTGCATCGGGAAGCGAGTCTATATAGGATAAAATGGAGTCGAGAATTTCGGTGGAAAGATGAGCCGGTTGAGGCATGGCAACCGTTCGAGGACAAAAGTTGCAACTATAATTACACGCCGTGGAAAGCTCAATTTCAAAGTACCAAGGTCTGGAGAGCAGTATTTCAGGAAAACTCTTAACCGCGTTATCTATCTGGCTGTAATTCCAGTCTCCCCCCGCCTTTTTCAAAAAGCGATGAGACAGCTCCAGAGAATCTACGCTGGAACCGCTAAAGTCGAGGCGCAGTATTCTGTAATCAGGGTCTTCAAAATGGACCTCCACCTGAAACTGATTAATATTTTTTTCGGTAAATTCTCGAAGGGAAAGAGTTCCCGGATTTAGATTTTCTTCTTCCATTGTCGTAAAAAAATCTTTATGAATAAACAGGGGACAAATGCCTTCGGGAGCATTTTCTACAAAACTGATTTCTGCAATGTACTTGTCGTGGATAGCCTCCAGCTTTTGGCTAAGGGCGGTGTCTTGCAGGGGATACAGCGACGGAAAAAAAATAAGGCTTTCAGACTGCGTCTGTGCAAAGACATAGCGCACGGCCAAAGCTTCCGTTTCCTGCTCCGGGATTTTGTTCCAGTCTGGTTTAATGGAATCTAACAGATTTTGAATAACGGGCCAAAAATATTCTTCGGGTGCATCTACATACAGAGTGCCCTGGGGAATATGTTGAATCGCGCGCTTTGCGAGTTTTTCTGCTTCCGGGTGTGCCGCATAATTCTGGAGAACCTGCAAGGGAATGCGCAATAGAATTGGCTTTTTATTTTCGCTCATAGTTCTCAAGAAAAATGGTGACGGATTCTTCTTCCCGCACGCTGTCTATCCAGCGGTTAAAGGCTCCTTCCTGTTTTTGCCCATACAGAATGCTGTGGATCATTTCGTAAACTTCGTCTATTTCTATATCCCTTGCGTCAGAAACGCGAACCATGTAATACGAGCCATTCCCCACAAAAACCTGGGAGACTCTGTTTACGGGTGTGTTCTGGACGACCCCCGCCACCATGGGATCGAATTGCGCTACCTGGTCTAAGCGCAGCGGCCCAATGAGTCCGCCTCTGCCTTTGCTTGGATGGTCAGAATTTTCGCTGGCTGTTTTTGCAAACGAGGCATCTGTTTTCCCTGCCTGCCCGGACAGAGTTTTCATGAGTTTGGAAACGCGCAGTTCGTCTTTGGTGTCAGATGGATTAAAGCGTTTTTGTATTATGCGGAAAGTGTATTTTTTGCCAAGTTTGGTTTTATTGAGTTTGTACCATTCTTCAATTTCGCTGGGGGTGGGGCTTTCCACGGGAACCCTTAATTGAACAACCTGCTGTGTTCTAAGCTGTCTGGCGAGTTCATTGCGGTATTCTTCGAGAGAAAGCCCGGCGTCGCGTTTGAGGATTTTTTCAAACTCTTCTTCGGTTTTAAGATTACGTCCTTCCATTTCGCGCTTGATGGCGTTGTCTACCAGCTGGGCAGAAATGCTGATGCTTTCCTCACTCGCTATGCTGTCCACAATGGTGCGTGAAATAAGCAGGTCGAGAACCTGGGATTCCAGGTTTCTGTCTTTTGTGATGGTAACGCCTTTTCTCTTTTTATAAAGATTTATGGCTTCCTGCAAATCAATTTCTGTAATGGGTTCGTTGCGTACAATGGCCACAATTTGGTTGAGCGATTCCCGCGCCGTTCCCGCCACCAGGGGAACCAGGGTCAACGCCAATAGTAATGCTCTCTTGAAAGACTTCATGTTGTCAGGGCGACGCTTTGGTTTCTCTTGTAAATATGTTTTCATTTTGCCGTGGTTTTACGCTGTGGGGTGAGCAGCAATCCGCTGGAGAGCAGAAAAAGTGCGGGGATTATTTTTTTCATGGCGCTATTATTGCGGCAATAATAACAGGACATAACTGTGTACGCAATAGAATGGAAAACTTCCGCACAATCTGTCGGCATTTCTATACGCCCGCTTTGCGGGCTACTCAAGGTAAACTCGTTAGCGCCATCCCTAAAGACTTGACCAAGTGAAAGCTTTTGCAAGAGTCGCGGCATGTATATTGTGCGGCGACTGCTGTGGATGATTCCCACATTCCTCGGAGTGGTCACCATTACTTTTTTTCTGACAAAATTAAGACCGGATCCGGTAGCCCAGCAGGGCCTGAATCCCGAAGCCATGAGCGATACATCCATGAGCGCCCAGTATATTGAGCAGCAGAGACAATACTATGGGTACGATAAACCAGTGGCTGTGCAGTATTTAATGATGCTCAAAAATCTGGTCACGTTTAATTTTTCCACCAGCAGGGTAGACCATAGGCCCGTGCTCGATAAAATTCTTGAGGCGCTTCCGTATACGCTTACGCTGAATGTTGTTACCATTTTTATTGTTTATCTCATTTCCGTTCCTTTGGGAGTATATTCTGCCGTGCGGGATCGCTCGCGCATGGATTTAATTGTCACGTTCTTTTTATACGTTCTGTATTCTCTGCCGGAATTCTGGATTGCCCTGTTTCTTTTGCGCTATCTGGCCGGTGGCGATTATCTCGATATTTTTCCTCTGGGCGGTTTTGTTTCCGATTCTTTTGAGGATTTTTCTTTTTTGGCGCAGGCCGGGGATATCGTGTGGCATCTTGCTCTTCCCGTGTTGATTTCTGTGTATGGTTCCTTTGCATTTTTATCGCGCTTTGTAAAAAGCAGTTTTATGGAAGCCCTCAGGGCGGACTATACGCGAACGGCCAGGGCCAAGGGGCTTAGTCGCCGCAGCGTTCTTTACGTCCATGCCTTTCGCAATTCTCTGATTCCACTGGTCACGCTGATGGCTGGACTGTTGCCCGGATTGTTTGGCGGGAGTGTTATCGTAGAACAGATTTTTTCTATTCCCGGAATGGGCAAGCTGGCGTATGACAGCATTTATGCAAATGATGATCCTGTGATTATCGCCATCGTGTTCTTTTCTGCCCTGCTCACCATGATCGGAATTTTACTGGCCGATATTGCGTATACCATAGCGGACCCCAGGATTCGACTGGAAGGAGAGTCGCAGCCATGAAGTTTTTGACAGGCTTACACAAAATGAGTGCACCTGCCCTTACCGGAATTTTCTTTGTTGTTCTTATTTCTGTGTTTGCGGATTTTCTGGCTTCTCCTTTGCCCGTGTTTGTGTTTCACAATTCATCGGGTCAGCAGCTTCCCGCAAGTCCCCTGTTCGATTCCGTTTTCAAAAAGGGCAGGCAACCGTACGAGAATCTCCCTTTTCGAGATCTTGCGCGCGAGGGAAAAATTCGTGCTATATTTCCGCTCGTTGCGTATTCTCCCTACGAACCGTCGTTAAACGAAATTCTAATTCCTCCATCGGGTGGACGTTTTGGCCATTATATGGGGACGGATAATCTTGGCCGCGACGTTGCTTCCCGAATGATACACGGAGCCCGCAATTCTATTTTTGTCGGTTTTATTGCCGTAGGAATTGCCCTTATTTTAGGCGTTTTAATTGGCTCTATTGCTGGCTATGCGGGTGGCTGGATAGATTTGCTTCTTTCTCGATTGATCGAGGTGGTAATTGTTTTTCCCACCCTTATCCTTATCATGGCGGTGCTCGCTTTGCTCAAGCCTTCTCTTATCAACATTATGGTGGTGATAGGATTAACGGGCTGGACCGGAATAGCGCGCACGGTGCGCGGAGAATTTTTGCGCCGCAGGGAAGACGATTACGTGGTAGCAGCCCGCCTGTTTGGTGCATCTCACTTTCGCCTTATATTTGTTCACATTCTTCCAAATTCTATGGCGCCCGTTCTCGTTCTTGCTGCCTTTGGTATTGCCGGTGCAGTGCTTACCGAATCTGCTCTTTCTTTTCTTGGCATTGGCGTTCCTGCCCCGGAGCCATCCTGGGGCGATGTCTTAAAAGTTGCCCAGAGCTATCCGGACATTGCGTGGTGGCTGGCTTTTTTCCCCGGCCTTTTTATTTTCCTCACCGTTGTCTCTCTGAATATTTTGGGAGAGGATTTGCGCCGCATTCTAAGTCCGCGTTAATCAAAAGGGCTGGCCTCCATGTCGGTGGGCAGCGCGTTATGTTCCACTTCATCAAAATACTGATTATATTGCTCTAACAATTGTTCCCTCTGTTCGGATGGTATATCGCGGGGAATTACCTGTTCCAGAAAAGCCTCCTTTTCTGACAGTAGTGGATCGTAACCAAGCTCTTGGTAACTCTTAAGACCAGAATACCAGCCGTGAAAGACAGTCATGACAATGCGCTGCGAACAAATTTCGGAGAGGCGTTCCATGGCGGTAAGGCGCGTCTCCCAAGGAGCCTCGCGAAAGAAAAAATTTGTGCGGCAGATAACATTGCGTTCCTGAGGGAGAGCATGGGAGGAATCTTTTTTTCCGGGAAGTATGATAACGAGAAATACAGCTTCAATCTTTTCTGAAACAGGATTGTGAAAGGAATCGTAGCGCAAAGGTACAGAGACAATAGATTTAGCTTTTGTAACCAGAATGAGATCGGAGTCTTCCTGGTCGGGAACTACCCGGAGAACAGAGCTCTGGTTGATGAGAGTTTTGAGGCGGGTGTCCATGAGCAGTTGCAGATTTTTTTCGGGAGGTGGAACCTCGGGAGGGTGAATCTGGATGGTGGAATAGCGGAGGGGAATAATTTCTTCCCCGTCTATCTGCTTTAGCGTTTTATCGGGAGCTGTTCTCTGTGCGCTGCCCTCGCAGGATACTAAAAGAATTGAGAGAAATATTATTGCTGCCGGGTGAGTGCGTACCATAATACATTGGCTCCCATTTTTAGAGCAAGCAACTGTTGTTCTTCGCTGTGTCGGTGGACGTCTCGATTTTCCCAGCCGTCACCAAGATCGGTATTATAAGCATAAAAAGCGACCATTTTCCCACGAACAAACAGACCCAGTGCCTGCGGTGCGCCGCCATCATGTTCATGAATTTTTGGAACACCTTTTGGCATAGTGAAAGGACGCAAAAAAATAGAATGTTGCAGCGGTACGGGTTCTAACTGTACGCCGGGAAGAATGGAATTTAATACAAGTCGAATATTTTTGTCATTTCCGTAATTGTCGTCGGCGAATAGAAATCCTCCATTCTCTAAAAACCAGCGCAGATTTTGTTTCTCTTCGGCAGAAAGCGAAAAGCCTTCGTGGCCCGTAAAATAGAGAACGGGCACTTCCGTATGCGTGTCATTTTTCAGGGAAACAGTGTGCTCGCGCTCATTCAATTTGGATCCGGTCTTCTGGTTAAAAAAGCGAATCAGATTGGGCAGTGAAGATGGATTGGAATACCAGTCTCCTCCGTCATACTGCAGGCGCCCTAAGGTTAGCGGTTCTGCGGCCAAAAAACCAAAGGCAATAAAAAATCCCCAAAGAATACGCATTAAATTACCTTAAACAAAGTCTCCTGCAGCCTTTCCCGGATGGAATCATTCAATGATTCGCCATTTTCCCGGCGGGCCCGGATTTTAATACGGACATCGTTGTTTTCTGTCTGCGTATCTGTGCTCGCAATGTCAATATACAAGAGATAAAGCACCTGGGTAACTTCGAGGATAAGCCCCGTCTTGTCCTGCGTTTCAATGACAATCTGGGTGAAGTTGCTGTCCATGCATGGACCGATTTCTATTCTTCGGTTGTGGTCCCCCGTCCGGCGGGAGCGCAGCGTTTTCATTTTTGATTCGTTTTCGGCAATGTACGATAAAACGGCAATTTCTTTGGTGAACAAACGCTGGAGATCGGATTCCAGAGACTTCTGCAGGATAGAAACGTTTTCAAAAGGAGCATCGATCAGGAACGTATCGTTTACTGTTTCGTCTGCCATGGTTTCTGCGTGAATTCGGTAAATAGAAAGATCATGAAAATACAGCACTGCCGAAATTCGATAGATAATGCCAAAATCATTAGGAAACCCAGAGAAGGTGAGCAGGGTTTGCTGTCCCTCTGGCGCCAAAGTTAAAGAGAAGACGAGATTAGATTGCATGTTGGTTTTCTCCTGTATTATAGTTCACTTTATTTTAATTCAAAACCAGCCGATAACAGTAAAGTGAAAAACACAATTGTGAGCGCCATTATATTCAGTCTTGTATTCTCTGCGTTTGGACAGGCAACAGATCCCAACACAGTGGACCCGCAGCCTGCGTCAAGGGATATCCCTGGTTTTGACGGAATAAGCTGGGGAACCAGATATGCAGATGTGAAACAGAGATTTATTGATCTCATGGGCCAGGCCCAGACAGAACAGCGCGTTGAAATTATTTCGGATACGCCCGACCGGGAGATTCTTGTGCAACGCGCGGGTATTCTTTACAAATATTCTTTCTACAAAAATCCTGCGCCGCGCAGTGAAGATCCCAATGCAGAAGAAAACAATCCACGGTTTTTTTATGCAGAGAGTGCCTTTCCGCTGGTTCCGTCCGAAGATATTTATTCAAAGCTCGTTGAAAAGTATGGAGAGAGAACAGCATCCAGCCGCAATAAGGATAATCGGGGTGCCTATATTTGGACCCTCCCAACCGGTTACCTGGTACAGTGGATAGAGCCTTATGAAAAAGGAAGTTATACGAGAAGACTTTCTTATTTGTCTAAAAAAATTCGAGAAGAAATTAATACAGATATAAAGTATTACCAGTACAAAAAAGAACTCGCCGCTTTAGAGGCTATTCTCCCCTGATTTGCCGCCATATTGCAGCGATTTTTTCTCGCAGATCGGCAGCGGATGTTATAGAGCGGCCCATCACAATATGACTCGCTCCGGCTGCAAAAGCGTCCCTGGGCGTAACAATCCTGCTTTGATCGTTCGCAGAATCCCCTGGCATGCGTATACCGGGATTCACGACGATCAGATCTTTTCCAAATGTATCGCGAATGGCTTTTGTTTCCAGTCCCGAACATACTACGCCGTCTCCGCCGCTGCTTATGGTTAAGCTGGCTCTTTCGAGGACGGCGGGCAGCACCATGTTAGAATCCGTGTCGCTCGTGAGCACGGTGACATTGATGATTTTTGTGTTGGGATGTTTGGCTTCCTCTGCGGCTGCAATGGCAGAAGGTCCGGCGAATAGTGTGAGCAGCTCCGGAGCGTATATCTGCAGAGCTTTTACAGCTTTCGATATGGTGGCCGGAATATCGTTCAGTTTAAGATCCAGAAAGACTTTTTTCCCGTAGTCGCGCAACATGGCGACCGCTTCTCCGCGAGTCGCGAAAAAAAGTTCCATGCCCACTTTGTAAAAATGGGCGGAGTCGCCCAGACGCTTAACAAGGGATTCTGCCTCGTTGAGTGCATTTGTGTCCAGAGCGACAATGAGAAATTCGTCAGACGGGTTCACTCTTCCTCTTCGCCCTCGGGTGTGTCTGTCTGGCCCAGATAGGTAATATTGATGATTTTATCGAGCATGACGACATCGAAGGCACTCTTGAGTTCCGGGTTTGTTTCAACGATGCGCAGTCGTCCGTCTGTACGAACGAGAGTGCTCTGCAGCATAACAAACTGGGCAATCAGTTCAGAATTGGCGCAGCATAAATGTTGAAGATTCAGCTCCAGAATGTGGCCAGCAATGGAGGCGTTGGCTATTTCGTCGTTGAGTTTTTCAAGAAATCGAATGGTATTGATCAGACCCAACTGGTTGTCCTGTTCTTCAATGGTAACATTCCACATCTGGTCTGTTTTTGTAATTTGCATAAGGCCATCTGACCAGAGAGGGTGCGCCGTAAAGGCTTTTCTAATCGATTGAAAATGCCTTTTTGAGAAAATTCAGAGATTTACTGAAAAATAAAAAAATGGTTGTAAGGGAACACGAATGTTTTCAGTATGTTCATCCACGGAAAGGGCTATCATGGAACTGAAATCAGAAAAAAAGGGTGAAGTGTACATTGTGCACATAGACGGACCAATCAAATCGGGCATGGAGTTTGATCTTGCCGACGAGCTTGAGGCGCGCATGCACGAAATGCAGGTGCCCAAAATGGTCATCGATATGAAAAAAGTCCCATTCATCAATTCCGCTGCCCTCGGAATTCTGCTCAACGTGTTCCAAGAAATTGAAAAACGCAATGGCCGCCTGGGGCTTGCATCGATCAGCACAGAGGTAGACAACCTTCTCGAGATTACCAAGCTTGGTACTGTTTTCGAAATCTTCCGCAATGTGGAAGACGCTCTGGATTCCATTGTCGATTAACCTTAAACGGCAGCCCTTACTTCCCTTTCAAATCTGGTATTTTATCTACTTTGGAGCATTGGGGCTTATTGTGCCAAGAGTGTCTCCGTTTGTTTATCAGGATCTGGGGGTTCCGCAGCCCGGGCTTTTGTTCCTTTGCTCTCAGATAGCCATGCCGATTGGCGCACTACTCTCAGGATACCTTTCTGATTTAACTCTTAAAACGCGGCGCATTATACTGGCACTGCTCATTTCTGCCATAGCTTCTCTATCAGGGCTTACAATTTTTCTCCCGTCTGCGCAAACCAGTGCGACAATTCTGTTTTCGCTCCTGATGGCGGCTATGGGGGGTATTCTTCCGCTCGTAAATATTTCGTATCTGCAGACGCGCAGCAACCATTCGCAGTATGGCCACGCGAGAGTTTTCGGGACGCTTGGTTTTATGCTGCCAAATCTATTTCTTGCATTTATGGATATACCCCGGCCCGTTCTGTTGTCGTGGGCTGCCGTTTTTTTTGGGGCATCACTTCTGCTTCTCGCGGTGCTGCCATCAGAAAGAAAAATAGAGAAAAAACCCGATGAAGTTCATCCTGAACAAATAGGAAGGCTTTTGTCTTCGCCATTGTTTATTCTTTTTATGTTTGTTATTTTTCTCTATAATTTTTCGTTTGCTCCGGCAGAGTTTATTGTCAGTAATTACGTAACGCAAATACCGGAATCGATTTTGCCGGGCAGCATGGAACCGGTTGCCTTCTCCTGGTTTCTGGGAACGTTCACGGAAGTACTGTTTTTTGCAGCGTCTCCATGGTTTATTAAGCGAATGGGGCCAATGGGGCTCATGATGCTCTCCCTTGTTGCAGGTGCCGCCCGGTATGGTCTGCTGCTTGCGTTTCCGGCTGGTTTTGCGGCCATTCTGGTTCAAAGCCTGCACGGTTTGCAGTTTGGCCCCATGTATCTCGCTTCGGTTTTGCATGTGCAGCAAAAGGCGCACCCGCAACGGCTGGGAACGGCACAGGCAATGGTGATGGTGGTGGGCAAGGCAGCGGGCAACGGAATGGGGGCCTGGCTCTTTGGCATAATGGCGATGACACAAATGTATGCCGCCATCTTTGAAATTTCATTGGCGTTATCTGTGTTCGCCATGGTGGTTCTCGCATGGTATATCCGCCGCCAGTCTGTTCAGCAATACTTTGTGAAAATATGAAGAAGGCTTAGCGTTGTTGCCGGCATCGATTATTTTATTTCCGGAGTGACCACAGTTCTATTGCAATATTTTGTGGTAAAAATCTTTGTCGTTATTACACCGGAGCTTAGCCAGCCTTGGGTATCTCCCGCCCGGATTATGTCACATATTAAAGGCTTTGTTATCTACTATGCAGGC